>JBAZSA010000051.1:0-15647 GCA_041662645.1 Desulfurivibrionaceae bacterium | reverse complement strand
CAGAGTGAAATGGAGCGGACCCTCGATATCCTTGGCCGTCTGATCGGCTTTACCAGGCAACTCGATGTACAGATGACCGACGACCAGGCTGTGGCCCGGTATGCGGAGGCGTTTCTCATGGGTGATTACGGCATTGTCGCCGATAACTGAGAGCAGGGAGGAAGAAACAATGAGCGAGACAAACACGCGGCTTCTGGTGGTGGATGACGAACCCATTGTCGGCAAGCGGCTCAAGCAGGTGTTCGACAAAATCGGTTTCGCCATCGAGACCTATACCGATTCGGCCGCGGCCCTTGCGGCCATGGCGGAAAAACCGTTTGACATCGTGGTGACCGACCTTAAGATGGAGGGGATTGACGGCATCGAGGTGCTCAAAAGGGTCCGAGCCATGAACCCAAATACCCGGGTGATCATCATCACCGGCTATGCCTCGCCGGACACCGCGGAACTGGCAGAACAGGAGGGGGTGTTCGCCTTTCTTGCCAAGCCGTTTAGGCTGGACGAACTAAAACAGGTTATTTACCGCGCCATGGAACCTGACAGCGTGAAAGCATGAGCCCCAATCTCCCCACACCCCAGACAGCGGAGAAAAAGGGTAATCAGGCAGGAAATAGACCGCCCTGCCGGTTCCTTTTTCCTGGCATCCGCTCCATTCGGGGAAAGCTTCTGGTCATGATCGGCATTGTCGCGGGCTTGGGCATCATCGCCATATCTACCGCCACCTTTGCCCTGTGGCGCATGGAAGACAAGATCCAAATCATCGAATCGTTTTATGAGTTGAACCAGAAGGTGCTCGAAATCAGGCGATACGAAAAGAACTACTTTTTGTTAACGACCGGAAGGACCTGCTGAACGCCCTTGATTATGTGGACCAGGTCCGGGCCGCCATTGTCGCGGTGAAGGCGGTTCTCCTTGAGAACAAAACGGAACTGGAATCCCTGGACGACAAGGAACTTGGCCAGTATGAGGCCATTTCCCGCCAGCTCCTGCAAGACGAGCTGAATCCACGGAACAAGCAAGCCCTGGAAAATGCCCTGCGCAAACACGGCCAGGACATCACCAAATCCATCTTCGACATGGATGCCAAGGCAAGGGTCCGGGTGGAACGCCAGGTCGCGGGCTACCAGAAAATTGGGGTGCTTATTCTTGCTCTGGCGGTGGGTCTTGGCTCCGTGCTGATTCTCTACATGATGCGCTGGATCATGCGGCCCCTCACCGCCATTCGCGAAGCCTCGGCCATGATCATGCAAGGAGAGATGACCTCCATTCCGATAAATGACGAGGTCCTGTGTTCGGTGGAAGGGATCGAATTGGTCAATTCCTTAAATCTTATGCTCCAAGCCCTCAATGCCAAGCAGAATCAACTGGTGCAGTCGGAAAAGCTCGCGGCCATCGGCAAGGTCACCGCGGGCATCGCCCATGAGATCAACAATCCCTTGAACAATATCTCGCTCACCGCCGAGGTGCTGCTGGAGGATCTTCCCAATTTGGAGTGCAGCGAACGGATGGACATGGTGCGCGATATCCTGGTCCAGTCGGATAGGGCCCGGGAGGTGGTGCACCATCTGCTTGAGTTTTCCCGCACCCGCAAGTCCAACACCATGGAGCCGGTTGATCTCGTGGCGCTGATGGAAAGCTCCATTACCCTGGTGAAAAACCAGTTTCGCCTGGGCGGCATCGTATATCAATACAGCCATCCCGATCAGCCGGTGCTGGTAAACGGCAACCCCAACCATTTGCAGCAGGTGCTGGTCAACCTGATGCTCAACGCGGTTCAGGCCATGCAGCCCAACGGCCACCTTGACCTTTCCGTGAGCAGCCAAGGGAAAGAGGCGCGAATTGTGGTCAGCGACACCGGGGCCGGGATTACGCCGGAGGCCTTGGCCCATATTTTCGATCCGTTTTTTACCACCAAGAATGAAGGAACCGGCCTCGGTCTCTCCCTGAGCTACGCCATTGTCAAGGACCATAGCGGCGACATCGAGGTGGACAGCGAGCCGGGCAGGGGCACGACCTTCAGAATTACCTTTCCCCGTTTGTTTAGGGCCGTTTGAGATGAATCTTCCCGCCAATCCCTTCTCCAAAACACTACAGGGGAAACCCTCCTCGTTTGCTACTTCCTTCCGGCTGTTCCGCCGGCTGCTTTCCCTGAATAACGCGGTGCTGGAAAAGATCGGCCGCATGGAAGGGGCACTGTCCGGAGAATATGTCTTTGACCGGAAATTCTTGAGCGAGGCGGTGGCCGGGTTGAACGAACTGGTGCGGGAG
This sequence comes from Desulfurivibrionaceae bacterium, assembly GCA_041662645.1. GTDB lineage: Bacteria > Desulfobacterota > Desulfobulbia > Desulfobulbales > Desulfurivibrionaceae > Thiovibrio. The sequence continues at coordinate 13,379 of JBAZSA010000051.1, read as the reverse complement.
GTGGTTTCCTGCTTGGGCAGCCTGACCAGCAACCGCTATCTTGCCCTGTACGACCGTTACGAGGAGATCGCCGGGAAACTTTCCGCGCTGGCCCTGGATTATGCCGGTCCGTATGACCGTAATCTTACCCTGTCCTATGCACTGCTCAACAGCGATTTCGAGGAGCTGGCAGGGGGAAAGAACGCGACTTTGAGCGAGATCCGCAACAATCTGCAACTGCGAACCCCGGATGGTTTTGCCATCACCGCTGCCGCCTATCGTGAATTCATGGAGGCAAACGATCTCTTTGCCAGGATCGACGCCATCCGCGCCGCGCCGGGGAGCAGCAAAAAGCACAGCGAACGCATCGCGGGATCGTTGCGGCAGGCGCGTTTCCCGGAACGGCTGGTGGCGGCGGTGCAAGACGAGCTGCAGCAATTGCTCAAGCGGGCTGGCGGGCCGGCGCTTCTGGCGGTCCGTTCAAGCGGGGTGGGCGAGGATGCTGAAACCCGCAGCTTTGCCGGGCAGTTTACCTCGGTACTTGAGGTCCGGCCGGAATTGTCCTCGGTCCTCGACGCCTACCGGCGGGTGATTGGTTCCCGCTTTTCGGTCGCGGCGCTGGAATATCTCGGGCCAAAGGCCAGCAGCCGGGATATTCCCATGGCTGCCGGGGTGCAGCCGATGATCCAGGCCCGCGTCGCGGGAGTGACTTACAGCCGCGACCCGGAATCTCCGGAAAAGAACCAGCTGCTCATTACTTCCCTGCGCGGCGCGGCCCGCGATCTGGTGTCCGGACGCAGACAGGCAGACCGCTTTGTCATGAGCCGGGTCTGGCCTTTTGTGCCGTTGACCAGCGAGATCGTTATGCCGGGCTCCTTTCCCAGCACCAGGGAAGCGTTCGACCTCTTGCCCAGCGGGATGCGGCGCGGCTCGGCAAGCCTCGCGCCCAAGGAACTGGCCAGGCTTGCCGAGCAGGCTCTGCTTCTGGAAAAAACCTTTGGCGAACCCCAGGATATCGAGTGGGCCTTGGCCGACGAGCCGGTGATTCTGCAGAGCCGCCCGCTGTCCCTGCCCGCGAAACCGCCGCCGCTTCCAGGCGAGTTGGCCGCCGAGCTGGCCGCTGCCACTCCGCTCATGTCCGGGAAAGGGCAGGTCGCCCACCTTGGCATTGCCGCGGGGAAGGTGGTGCATGTGGATCAGAACACCGACCCGGAGCAATTTCCGGTGGGAGCCATCGCCGTGGCCCGTTTCCCCAGCCCGCAACTGAGCCCCATTGTCTGGCGGGCTGCGGCCATGATTACCGAGATCGGCGGCCCCACCGGGCATCTGGCCACCATTGCCCGGGAATACCGGACCCCAGCCCTATTTGGAACTGGCGACGCCACCAAGCTTCTCGCCGAGGGGGCTGAGGTTACGGTGGATGTGGAAAACAAGCAGGTTTATCAGGGAATTATCGAGGGGCTGGTCCGGTTGCATGGCGCGGAGGAGAATGATTACCGTGCCTCCAAGGAGCTGCGAATTCTCCGCCGCATTTTGCGCTGGGTGGCGCCCATCACCTTGTCCGACCCAACCTCCGCCGGGTTCAAGGCGGAAAACTGCAGCACCTTCCACGATATCCTCCGCTTTGCCCATGAAAAGGCCATTGACACCCTGATCCATTTCCATGCCGGCCAGGCCGGCTCCCAGGGGGAGCTGAGCCGGCCGGTGCGTTTGCCGATCCGGCTCAAGTTGCGGGTCATTGACCTGGGCGCGGGAATCAGGCCGGAGGCGCCGGGCGAGGGGGAAATCAGCATGGAGATGCTGAACAGCCGGCCATTGAACGCCATACTCCAAGGTTTCCTCAAGGATGATCAGGGCGAGAAAGAACCTGCGCCGCTGGGGTTCAGGGATATACTTTCCGGGATCAGCAAGCCGCTGGCCCTGCTCACCGGGCCGGCCTATCCGGGCGACAATCTGGGGATCATCGCCGAGCACTATTGCAATCTTTGTCTGCGCTTGGGCTACCATCTCAACGTGGTGGACGCCTACATGTCGCCGGACCCGGACAACAACTACATCTATTTCCGTTTTGCCGGAGGGATGGCCGAAAAGGCCAAGCGCGAGTGGCGGGCCCGGCTGATCAGCGCCATTCTCTCTGGCCTGTATTTCAAGGTGGAGCGCACCGGCGACCTGGTGATCGCCAAGGCCAGGAATCTGGATGTCCCAAGGATGGAGCGGGTACTGGGCCGGCTGGGCGAGTTGATTTCCTTCACCCGCCAGTTGGATGTTCGGATGCGCGACGAGGCGGCCATTGAGCAGTTCTTCCAGCGTTTTCTTGTAAGCATTAAACAGGACCAGGCCGGGGAGGGTTGGTGATGCGGCGCTGGCTCAGCCAACAGTTCGGCAAACAGCTCGGCAGGCTGCGGGAGGCCCGGCAGCAACGGAAGACGGATTCGCAGCACCTGCTCAAGGCGCGCTACCATGTGTTTCGCTCCTTGCTTGCCAGCAACAACCGGGCCGTGGATTGCCTCACCGAAATCAGCATCCATCTGCGGATGCAGGGTGATCCGGCAGGCCTTGCCCAGTTGGTCCACCGGCTCATCGAAGAAACCGCCGAGATGATCGCCCACCTGGAAACCCTGGCCGCTGGCCGCTACAGGGGATTGCTTGCCGCCCATCAGGCAATAGCCCAACGCCTTCAGACCACGCTCACCCGCCTCGCCTCGCCGGAACACCTTCCCTGCGTACTGCCGCTGGCCCAGATCCATGGCGGCCTCAAGGGACAAACCGGCAACAAGGCCGCTGCCCTGGCCGAACTGCGTAAGAATGCCCTGCCGGCCCCGGATGGTTTTGTGATTACCCTGGCTGGCTGCCGGTTTTTTCTTGAACACACGGGACTCTCCCTGGAGTTGGTCCATCTTCTGGCCACCCACGGCGCGGACAAGGAAAAGCACGTCTCCGCCGCCACCGCCGCCCAGGTGAAGAGCCTGATCACCGGTGCGGTGATCCCTCCGGCCCTGGCCGAGGAAATCACCGCCGCGGCCCGCGCTTTTCTCAAAAACGGTAAACCCCTGGCGATACGCAGCAGCAGTATCAGCGAGGATGGCGGCCGCCATTCCTTTGCCGGGCAATTCAGTTCGGTGCTCAATGTCCGTAACGAGGCACAGTTTCTGGAGGCGTTCAAGGAGGTGGTGGCCAGCAATTTCAACCCGCGCAGTCTTGCCTACCGGCTCAACGCCGGGTTGGACCCCCTGCGCTTCGACATGGCTGTTCTCTGTCTGGCAATGGTTGAGGCCCGGGCCGCGGGCGTTCTGCTGACCCGTTCTCCCCAGGAGCCGGAAAGCGGGTTGATGCTGGTCAGTGCGGTGCCCGGCCTGGGCGAGGCTGCGGTCTCAGGCAGCGCCGCCGCGGATCTCTATCTGGTCGGAGCGGATGGCAGGGTGGACTGGACGCGTTCCACCATCGCCAGCAAGGAACGCTTGTTGGTCTGCGAGGAGGAGGGCGGGGTGGCCTGGCGCGAGCTTGGGCCGGAGGCCCGCCAGCAGCCGGTGCTCAGTGAAGCGGAGCTGCAAGCCTTGGCCGGTTGGGGCAGGGAACTGGAAAGGCGCGAGGGCGTTCCCCTGGACCTGGAATGGGCAGTGGATCGCGAGGGAGCAGTGGTTATTCTCCAGGTGCGGCCCATGACCACCATGGGCATCCAGGCAACGGACGAACGGCAGGAGCAATCGCCGGTTCTGGCCCAGGGAGTGATCGCCTCGGGGGGGCGGGCCACCGGCCGGGTATTGGTGGTCAAGGGGAGAAAGGATTTTGAAAATATTCCTCAGGAACCGGTGGTGCTGGTCATGCAGCAGAGCTTTGTCGAGGCGGCGAATCTCCTGGGCCAGGTGGCGGCGGTGCTGGTGGAGCTGGGCAGTCCGGCCGATCATTTGGCTTGCGTGGCCCGCGAACAGCAAACTCCCATGGTCTGCGGGGTAAAAGAGGCCTCCAATATTTTGTGCCCCGGGCAGTGGATCACTGTGGACGGCGGCCATGGAAGAGTTTACGATGCCAGCGCCGAAGAGATCACCGTTACGGAAAAGGCCTGGCAAAATGGCCCGCCGTCCGTCCGGATGCTGCATGTGCCGCTGCCGCCGCTGCACCGGGAGTTGCAGGAATTGGTCACGGTGCTGCATCTCACCGATGCCTACGGTCCGACCTTTTCCATTGTTGAATGCAAGTCGCTCCACGATATTGTCCGCTTTGTCCACGAAAAAGCGGTATTGTCCATGTTCCACGCGGGCGACGAGATGCTGGAGGAAAATCTCGGGGCCGTGCATGCCATAGACTCGCCGGTGCCTTTTTCCGTCAGTGTCATCGACATGGGCGGGGGCTTGGCCATGACAGGCCCGCAACGGCGCAGGATTCCGCCGGAAGCGGTGGTCTCCCGCCCTTTTCAAGCGCTGTGGCAGGGGATCACCACCCCTGGCTTGCATTGGGGGCCGCCGCCTGGCGGGACGCCCATGGGCTCGGTGATGTCTTCGTTCCTCACCGATCAGAAGTCGGAGCGGCCCATCGGCATGCCCAATTACGCCATGGTCAGCCGTGATTATTGCAATATGAACGCCCGCATGGATTTTCATTTCATCATGATCGATGCGGTGGCTTCCCATGAGCCGCGCAGCAACCATATCAAGTTCCGTTTCAAGGGCGGCGGCACCTCCCTGGAACGGCGGCGGCGGCGGGCCCTGTGCATCGGGGAGATTTTTGAACAATATGGTTTTTCCGTTGATATCAAGGAGGATCTGGTCAATGCCTCGCTGCAGGGGGCGGTCAGGGAGGCCATCGAGGAAAAGCTGGTGATGGTTGGCAGGATTTTGGGTTTTACCAGGCTGCTGGACGCGGCCATGGGCGACGATGCGATGATCCCCGCAGTGGCCCGTGCTTTTATGGCAGGGGATTACGCGCTTTCCGGTCTGGAGCATGACAAGGAACTCGCGCAGGCCAGTTGATGAGACAAGGATATGAAGGCAGGATTTGAAAAATTTCAAGCGCTGTCAGCGCTTGCCGAGCAGTATGGCTGTCCTTGGGCGGAATACCATGAATCAGTCACCGGCCCACCGTTTCTGCTCTGGAAGCTGGACATGCCCCAGCTCCGGGCGGAAGGCTGGTTCCCCCGGGTGGTTGGCGATGGCAAGGCTGTCGTGATCGCCACCGCGCCCAGCCCTGAGTTGGCGGACACGATCCGCAAAACCCTTGGCGTGGGGGAGGTGGAGTTTGAGGTCACCCTGCCCGAGGATCTTATCCGCATCTTCGACCACAATCAGGATCTCAACCCAGGGTTCCCGGCCACTGCCGGCCGTACCCCGTTGGCCAAGGTCCGCACCTATCTGGCAGGGCGGCGCTCCCTGTTCGCCCACTATCGGACCCTATTGGCCAAGAGCCGCACCGGTTTGGCTTTTATCCGCACCGGCCTTTCCTGCATCACCATTGCCCTGCTTTTTCTTCGTCTGCTCGGGAGCGGGTACTACCTGCTGCTGGAGGTGCCTCTCCTGCTAGGCGGCATCATCATGGTTTATGACGGCCTCAAATGGTATCTGCCGGCCAGGGGGATTTACTCCACTCTGCCGCCCTGTGTCGATACCGGCGCCACCGGCGGGACCAGCGTGTTGGAGGCGGGAAACGAAGACATCGTCCCGGAATTCCGCCGAAGTGGAGTGGTTCCGGGAGCCGCCGCGCTGAGGGATGCTTGGACCAGCATGTCGCCGGTGATGCGGCGCCGTTATCTGGCCAGCGACCGCACTGATCTGGCGGAGGAGCGGACGGTGCTCGCCTGTTTTAGAACCAGGCTGGCCAAGGCCCGCACCGGCCTGGCCTTCACCCGGACCGGCTTTGCCTTTATCAGCATCGGCCTCGGGCTCTTGCGTCAGTTTCATGCCAGCCGCTGGCTGGCCTTTGACCTCGGGCTCATCGGGGTAGGAGCCCTCATGGCCCTTGAGGGATTTTTCTGGTATTCCCGCGGCCGGAAGGCAGGGGTGGAGGGGCTGGCCTCGGTGCGGGAAAAAACAAAGATGTCCTCCATTTGGGATTATTATTTCCCCCACAGCCATGTCTTGCCTGGTCCGGCAAGAAATCCCATGACCCTGCCGGTCCGCAGCTCCCATGCCCCTGGAATTTGGGCCACCACCGGTGTTGCCTTGGAACGCACGGTGCTGGCCGAGCGGCGCAACGTCATGGCCCGGCTGCGCACGGTCATGGCCCGGGCTCGCACCGGTTTTGCCTTTATTCGCACGGGGCTCAGTCTTTTTTCGATCGGCGTGGCCTTTTTGCTTTTTTTTGATGATACTGGCGGCGCCGGTTGGACGATCTTTACCTATGTGATGATGGCGGTTGGCCTCTTTTTGGTGGGGGATGGCTTTGTCTGGAGCATCCCGGCCGAGAGGATGCGCCGTCAGTTCCCCTACTGCTACGGGGATATGGAAATCACTATTCCCGATTACGGTGTGCCCGCCAGATTCTGGAAAACCGTGGTGTTCAGCAATGACTAAGAGTGAGACAGAGGTATTGATGCAGCCTTTTGCCGGACTCGGCATGCCCAGGTCCGGGCTGCTCGCGGAGGCGGCTCAGGGCGCCGTGCTGCGCAGGGTGCCACTGGCCCGGATTCTCCATAGCGAATACGGGGTGGAGCGCGAAGCGCTTCTTAAGGCCCTGCGCGATCATTATCAATGCGCCTCCATCGAATACGACGAGCGGCTGCCCATTCCGCCGGAGTTGCTTACTGGTCTGTCTGGCAGCCAGCTTGCGCAAAGCGGCTGGTTTCCGGTGATCAAGGACGCCGACGGCACCGTGGTCATCGCTGCCTGCGATCCTTCGGATACAGCCATGCGCGCGGAGGTGGAGGGGATTTTCGGCCCTGCTCCGTACGAATTCCGGGTGGCCCTGCCCGATGACATCGCCTGGTTTATCCAGGATTTTCTCCATGACAAGCCAGGATTGCTCATCGGCACCGAACGCACCGGCCTGGCCTTTTGGCGCAATACCATGGCCCAATGGCGGACTCGGTTGGCTTGCTACCGCACCGACTTGGCGCGCGCCCGGACGGCCTTGGCTTTTGTCCGCACAGGTCTGGCTCTTGCCGCTATTTCCCGGACCCTCTTGAGCAGCGAGCGGTTTGCCGCCCATCCCCTCCCAGCCTATGGGGTCTTGGTTGCCGGGTTGCTCATTTTTTCCGGCGCTCTGCCCACCTATCTTCGCGTGCGGCGTTCGCGCATGACTCCGCCACGGCATCAGACGCTGGTGGAGGTGAGCGGTGCCACCCTCAGTTTTTTGGAGAACTACCATAATCTGGAACATACCGAGCCAGAAAAGAAAACCAAGGAAACCATGCTGGCCCGGCTTGGCGATCTGCTCGGCAACTACAGCACCATTTTGTATCCTTCGCCTGCCAGCCGGGAACGTACCCACCTCGCGCGGGAACGGAACGTGCTCGCGGGCCAACGCACCATCGCGGGCTGCTACCGGACCATCTACTCGAGGGCTCGAACCGGCCTGGCCTTTATCCGCACCGGCGTCTCCTTTGTGAGTCTCGGCATCGGTTTGATCGGTTATTTTGGCCTGGGCTTCAAGACCTTTTTTGATGCGATGCTGATCGTTATCGGTCTGTTGATGATCGTCGATGGAGGTCTCTGGTACCTGCCGGTTCGCAAGGAGCAGGCGGAGTTGCCCAGCACACGAAGCGGTGTACTGGCGGGGTGAGGCGGCATGAAAATCGAACATAAGATCTATCTTTCCAACGCGGTCCATATCCTGCTTATCGTTCTGATCGGCATGTTTGCCCTGCAGAACCTCAACGAGATATTGACCAAGTTCCGCTTTACCGTGATTGCCGAGGGGCTCAACGCCAACTTTCTTGAGATGCGGCTGGCGGAGAAAAACTATTTTCTCTATGGCGACAAAGAGGCATTCAACAATATCAAGACCAGAATCGATCAGACCCGCGAGACCCTGTTGCAGCTTCGCCCAGACATTATCCGGGCCGTGGGGGGGGAGAAATATACAACGCTGCAGGATCAACTCCACACCTATGCGCAGTTAGTCAACTCGATCAGCAAGACCAGCCATCAGGACCCAGCGGTACAGCAGAAACTCCGGGAGGCGGGCCAGACCCTTAAAACATTTTCCGAGAATATCACCGCTCTTGAAAGCGACCGGATCGGCGCGATCATTGTCCGCTCCAAGAATATCCTGCTCTATTCCTTCTGGGCGGTGGTGCTTTTCGCCTTTTTGTTCAGCAACCTTATTGTCCGCAATATCAGTCATTCGTTGCGCAAGGTTGTCGATCTCACCCGGGCTATCTCCACGGGCAATTACCGGAAGATAGAGGAACAACCCTCCAATGACGAGATCGGCGCGGTTATCAGCGCCATCAACTCCATGGCCGAGGAGCTGCATAAACGGGAAAAGGAGATCGTCCAATCGAAAAGGCTCGCCTCCATAGGGGTGCTGGTGGCAGGCGTTGCCCACGAGCTCAATAATCCGCTCAACAATATCTCCATGCTCGCCCAAACCTATGCGGAGGTGTATGATGGGCTGGGCAAGGAAGACAGGATCGGCTTCATGGAGCGGGTGGATGAGGAGGTCGAGCGGTTGCGGGTAATCATCCACAACCTGCTTGATTACGCCAAACCCAAGGAACAGCATCTGGCCAGGGCAACCACCAATCAGGTCATCCAGAAGATCCTGGCCCTGGTGCAGAACATGCTCGATATCTCCAACATCAAGGTCAAACTCACCCTGTCCGATAAACTGCCGGATATCTATATCGATGAACACCAGATTCAGCAGGTGCTGGTCAATATGGCCACCAACGCCATCCAGGCCATGGGTAAGGGCGGCGAACTGCGCATTGCCTCCCGCTATCTGCCGGACAATGACGAAATCGAGATCGAGATCGGCGACAACGGCAAGGGCATTGCTCCGGAGTTTCTCGACCACATCTTTGATCCGTTTTTTACCACCAAGGAAGAAAGCGGCACCGGTTTGGGCCTGTGGGTCAGCTACGGGATTATCAAGAACCATCAGGGGAACATCCGGGTGGCAAGCCAGGTCGGAGTCGGCACAACATTTATTATAACCTTGCCCAGTTGCAAAAAGTTAAAGAGGTGTACAGATGGCGAAGCATAGCATTATGGTCATTGATGATGAGAAGATCGTGGGGGACATGGCAAAACTCTCCTTCGAGCAGGACGGCTACGAGGTGGAGACCTTCCTCAATGGCGAGTCTGCTCTGGAACGCCTGAAGGAAAGGCGGTTCGACGTGGTGGTCACCGACCTGAAAATGAAGGGCGTGGACGGCCTTGAGGTGCTGCGCACCGTCAAGAAGCTTTACCCCGGCGTCAAGGTGATTATGATCACCGCCTTTGCCAACCTGGATGTGGCCATTGAGGCTTTGCGGGATGATGTCCACGATTTCTTCCCCAAGCCGGTCAAGATCAAGGAGCTGAAGGCTTCGGTCAAGAGAGCTCTTGGGGAGGAGTGAACCTCGCCGGGTGATGCCCCAGCGTAATCACTGACCATGCAAAAACCTTTTTTCCGCAGACTCAAGGAGGTGTTTGTTCCTGAACAAACCGCGGCCTCCAACGACCTGACCGCGCGTTTCCGCGAATTCCAGGCGGTGCTCGACGGCAACAACCGCGTTTTGGAAGCCATGACCGAGATGGGGGAAAAGCTCGGCGGCGAGTATCTGTTTGACGTCAATTACACCCGGAGCGCCTATGCCACCCTGTTTTCGGCAATCTCCGGGGCGCTCCACCATTTCAACCTGCTGACCGATGGCCAGTATCCCCAGCTTGCTGGAACCCTGGCCCGCATCGACATCTTGGTGCAACGGATGTTGAGCCGGAGTGCCTCCCTTGCCAGCCCCTTGATGGTTTTTTATCCGGAAATCACCTGGGACCAGGCCGAGGAGGTGGGGGGCAAGAATTACCACCTGGCCGAGTTGGCTAATATCCTGCATCTCCGTATTCCCGATGCCTTTGCCATCACCACCACCGCCTTTACCGCTTTTTTGCGGCATAACGGCCTGGAACCGCGTCTTGCCGGATTAGCCGGGGCCGATACCGCTACCCTGGACGAGCTTCGCACCGCTATTCTTGCTGGCGGTTTTCCGGATGATTTCAGCGCGGCGTTGGCTGCGGCTTTGGAAAAGCTGCGGGATCGGCTTGGCCACAACACAACCCTGGCGGTGCGGAGCAGCGCCGAGGAAGAGGATGGAGAGTATTCCTTTGCCGGCCAATTCGAGACGAGGCTCAATGTCCCCTGCACGGTGGAGGCCGTGCAGTCCGCCTATAAGGAGGTGGTGGCCAGCCTTTTTCAGGCCAATGCCATCAGCTATCAGCGCCAGCTTGGCTATGATCCCGGGACGCTGAAGATGGCGGTGGGCTGCGTGGCCATGATCGAGGCCAAGGCCAGCGGGGTTATTTACACCGCCGCGGCAGGCAAGGACAGGAGCAGGATGGCGATCAGCGGTGCCTGGGGGCTTGGGCCCGGCGTGGTCGACGGCCTGACCGATGCCGATCTCTACACCGTGGCCAAGGAGGATGTGCTCCGGGTCGTCGAGCGCCGCATCGGCGCCAAGGCGCGGATGGTGATTAACCTGGGAGGTTCCGGTATCGCCACCGTGGAAACCCCGGCGGCACGACGGTCATTGGCGTGTCTCAGCGAGCCCCAAGTGCTGGAGCTTGGCAGGCAGGCCCTGGCCATCGAAAAGTACTACAAAGCACCCCAGGATATCGAATGGGCCATGGATGCCCAGGATCGGTGCTATCTGCTCCAGGCCCGGGCCCTGCGGGTGGAAGATTCGGGCGAGACATCGGCAAGCGCGGACACCTCCGCGGCGATCGGCTTTCCGGTGTTGTTCCGTGATCAGGGGATCGTGGTGCAGCGGGGCGCAACCGCGGGCAAGGTCTTTATTCTTCAGCATCTCGACGAACTGGAGAAGATCCCCAAAGGCAGCATTCTGGTGGCCAAGCACGATTCGCCCCATTTCGTGCAGGCTATTCCCATCCTGCACGCCATTATCACCGATATCGGCGTGCCCACCAGCCACATGGCCTCGATCTGCCGGGAATTCAACATCCCCACCGTGGTCAATACCGGCTCCGCCACCTCGGTGCTGCATCACGGCCAGGCGATCACCCTGCAGGCGGGCGAGGGCAGCGAGGTTGTCGTGTATGAGGGGATCGTCCAGAGCCTGCTCCGGGAGGAGCGGCAAACCGCAGCCAAACTGCGGGAGCTGTATGAATTCCGGCGTCAGAAATATATCATGCGCTATATTGCCCCGCTCCACCTGGTGAATGCCCTGGAGCAGGAATTCACCCCGGAAAACTGCAAAACCGTGCATGATCTTGTCCGCTTCATGCATGAGAAAGCGGTGCAGGCCCTGGTTGCCAATGCAGAAGGGCAAGGGAGGCGGTTCAACAGGTTTTTCGGCACAAAGACAGCCTTGCACCGGTTGGCTCTGCCGATCCCGGTCCAAATGCTGGTGATCGATCTGGGAGGCGGTCTGCGCAACACGGCCAGCCGCAAGGCACCGGGCTTTGACGAGGTGGTTTCCGTGCCCTTGCGGGCGGTGCTTGCCGGGATGCTTGCCCCAGGGGTCTGGCAGAATGAAGGGGTGGCCCTGCGCGGGACCGATCTGCTCTCCGGCATGACGCGGGCGGCGGATGTTCCCGGCGGTGCGGCCATTATGGAAAACGTGGCCTTGGCAAGCTCGGAATATGTGAACATGAGCCTGCGCTTCGGTTACCACTTTAATATGCTGGACTGCTATTGCAGCGACACCCCCCGCAACAACCACATCTATTTCCGTTTTGTGGGCGGGGCCGCGGCCATCACCAACCTTTCCCGCCGCATCCAGCTCATGGCCCAGGTGCTGGCGGAACAGGGCTTTGCTCTCAAGGCCAAGGGCGATCTGCTGGTCGGCCGTCTCTCCGGCTTGAGCCGGCAGGAGATAGAAGGGATTCTCAATCAGTTGGGCCGGTTGATCGGCTTTACCAGGCAGCTCGATGCCCGTCTTGATTCCGACGAGATGGTGACCATCCTTGCCCGTCGCTTTATACAGGGTGATTACCGGATCACCCCCTGAGCCGGGCCACGCTCAGGCGGCGTGATGAAAACGCAGCCCGGGCAGCTCCACGGCGGTGAGGAGATTGCCGTAGACCGCGCCGGTGTCGATGCCGGTGCGGAAGGGCGTGAGCAGCGGGGTGGCAAAGGGGGTGTGGCCGAAGATGACCCGCTTACCGTAGTCCCGCTCCTGGGAAAGAAAAGGCTCCCGGACCTCGCAGAGATCCGAGATATCCTGCTCGGCCAGGGGCTGGTCAGGGAGAAGGCCGGCATGCACGAAGATATACTCTTCCGTTTCCCAATGGGGCAGCAGGGAAGCGAGAAATTCCCGGTGCTCCGCGGGCATGAAATCGAGGGCGGCAAGTGCGGCAAGGCTGGCGCCGCCGTAGCTTTCCAAGGTGTTTTCCAGGCCAAGCCGCCGCAGGTAGGGGAGGAGAGCCTGATCGCCACTGCGGTGGTATTCCAACAGCAGATACTCGTGATTTCCCATGAGCGGGACAATACGCACCCCATCGGCGCGCAGTTGGCAGAGCTGGTCCAGCACGCCCTTGACATCGGGGCCGCGATCCAGATAATCGCCAAGAAAAACCAAGATGTCGTGCTCGCGGTCAAAGGGTAGCCGGTTGAGCAGGAGCTCGAGCTTGGCCGCGCAGCCGTGGATATCGCCGATGGCAAAAATCTTACCGGTCATGTCGCTGTCCCATGCAGTCGTAAGGGAGGGAGATCAGGCGCAGGCCTTATGCCAAAAAGACGCCACCAGGCCATAGATGAAGTTCAGGAGCAGCACGAGAAGCGGGGTCAGCAGCCCTGCCTTGAGGCCCAGGAGGCCCAGGCCCATTTCCGGAAAGACCATGACCAGCATCATGGTGGTGGGAACCAGGCTCATGAGGATGCCGCGCAAGGCGGTTTTTTGCCGGAAAAACGGCAAAATAAGCAACATGGCCCAGATTCCGCCCCAGACCAGCCGGGGATAGAGCCAGGGCGCGGTGAATTGCGGGCGCAGGCTTATGCCCAACATGGCCGTTACCCCGGCCTGACCCAGCATCCAGATATTGGCGCTGTCGATGAGCGCGCCCAGGGCTCCGCCGGTAAAGGCCCCGCTGATTTTACGTACCATGGGAATCTCCTTTGTTGTGGCCGGGCGCTAGAAGCGGCCGCCTCTCAGGGTTTTTTCATCGTAGCCCCAGCCGCGGCAGGTGGGCAGGTCGATGAGGATAAAGTCCGATTTTTGTTCCGCCTGGAGCACGAGGTTTTTTTCCAGATCTATTCTGGCCTGGTATTTCGGCAGCAACCGGGTCCGGTTGACAACCAGCTCGCCTGAG
>JBAZSA010000050.1:0-15914 GCA_041662645.1 Desulfurivibrionaceae bacterium | reverse complement strand
ACCCGGTCTTCACGAACTCGGTACGCTGCCCAGGGGTCTTGGTTCTGAAGCCGAACTCTTCCTTGCGGACGTTTTCCACGTCGACCTTGATGACCTCGTCCATGAAGGGCAGCTTGAAATTCAGCCCCGAAGAGGTGGTCTTGACGTATTTGCCAAACCGCAGCACCACACCCTTTTCGCCCGGAGCGATGGTATAAAAGGCCGAATACAGAATATTGCCCAGGAGAAAGATGCCGAGGACCAGGCCGATCCTGCCGAAACGGCCAAAGAGGCCCGTGCCGAGGAAATCCGGGGAGGGACGGCCGGGAGCGCCTGACCCGCCCGTCTCGCCGCCGGTCTTCCCCCGGTCAAAGAACTCCTTGATCTTGGTAAGCAGGAGGGCGATAACCTCTTCCGGGGTTTGCGGCCCTTTCTTCTTGCCCCAAGGTGGCTGCTGATCATCCCAAGCCATGGGCTTGACTCCTTTTTAAAATTTATTCCCAGATTTCCATGGGGCAGAGGAAAATCCCCCCTGCATGACCATGGCATAGCACTCCACAAACCTTACCCTGAATACAGGGCATACAGCCAGCACCCAACCACCATCGCCAGGCTGCCAAGAAAAAGCAGCCATTGCCCAGTGGGCGCAAGAACCCGTTTCCCGGCAAACCCAAACGCGGCAAGGACTATCCCAACCAGAAGACCAACGCCGACCCCCCAAAAATGCGCGCCCAGATCGGTCCTCTCTCCGGAAGAACCCATGAGCGCCAGCAGGCTTGCCGCGCTGCCCAGGGCAAGAACCATCTCCTGCCAGCCGCCGACCCGGCGCAACCGCATGCCGCTCAACATGCCAACCATGCCGAAAACCGCAGTGGAAAACCCGACTGAATGATAAAGGTCATCGTGGAAAAATACATTGATCCCATTGGCAAGAGCCCCGGCAAGCAGCACCGAGAACCAGGCAATGCCGCTGCCAAGGTGCCGGCAGAGGGAATAGACCAGCAGACCGCCAAAGAAGATGTTGCCCAGAAGGTGCACACTGTCGGCATGGAGGGTCAGGGCGGTAATCAACCGCCACCACTGGCCATCGCCCATCACCCGGGCCCTGTCGAGTCCGCCGCTGGCAAACCAGTGACTGTGACTCGCCCAATCGCCGGTAATGGCATGAAAAACCACCAGGGCTCCGATCACCGGCAACACTGGCGGCGCGTGCTCGACAATGGCGGCCCGCCCGGATTGGGCCGTCCGCTCCGGCGGCCAGTTTTGGTTTTCCTCGGTAAAAAGCCGCAGCTCTTCCCTGGCGCGGGAGATGTTTTTCTCTGCCACCAGAAGCTGCCAGCCCGTTTCGCCATGGCGCAGGCCATGCTCGATGTCCGCGGCGTGCAAGACCAGGGACCAGAGATGGGCAAGGTCCGCATCCGGAGTCACTCCGGCAGGCACCTGCCCAAATCGGGGATCATGCTCGGGCATGGGCGGCTCCCCGGACTGCGCTCCCATCGGCTATTCCCCGCCGAACTTCAGCGCCTCGCCCTGGGCCCCCTTGCGGGAGAGCATGACAATATCGACCCGCCGGTTGAGCTTGCGCCCTTCCTCGGTGGCGTTGTCCGCAATCGGCCGGTATTCAGCATACCCTGTCACCGAGAGCTTGGCCCCCTTAAAGCCGTGCTTCTCGATGAGATAGTGGACAATGCTGTTGGCCCGGGCTGTGGAGAGTTCCCAGTTGGAGGGGAAGGCCGATGAATTGACCGGCACATTGTCCGTGTGCCCTTCGATGCGGAGGGTATTATCATAGCGGGAGATGGAGGTGGCGATCTTGTCCAGCAAGGGAAGGGCCGCTGGCTGCACCTTGGCTGTGCCGGAGGGGAAGAACCCGGCCTCTTTCAGGCTGATCACCAGTCCCCGCTCGTTGACGGTCAACTGCACCTCGTTTTTGGCGCCATACTCCTGAAGATTGCCTTCGATCTCTTGTTTGATCTGGCTGAATTCCTGGGCCTCAGCCGCGGCAGCGGCCTCATCCTGGGGCTGAGGCGGGACTACCGGCGCC
This sequence comes from Desulfurivibrionaceae bacterium, assembly GCA_041662645.1. Lineage (GTDB taxonomy): Bacteria > Desulfobacterota > Desulfobulbia > Desulfobulbales > Desulfurivibrionaceae > Thiovibrio. The sequence continues at coordinate 13,891 of JBAZSA010000050.1, read as the reverse complement.
TCTACCGCTTCGGGAATCAGGCCAAAATCCTTGTTGCCGATAACCTTGAGAGCCGGGGTCAAGGTCTGAGGCCCGGCGAAAGAGGATTGGATGGAGGCCTGCACCTCCTGCATTTTTTTCTGATCCACGATGGACATGGCATAGAGCATTACAAAAACAGCAAAAAGCAGGGTGATGAAATCCGCATAGGAAACGAGCCACCGCTCCAGATTCGGCTCCTTCTCATGGGCTTTTTTCTTCTTCGGTCTGCTCATGATAATCGCTCCCCAAAACCACTGAAATTTCCGGTAGCCACAAAATAGTAGCCGTTCAGCAACGCTGCTGGACGGCTACTGCTCATGAACTCCCCGCACCCCGGCTGTAGATCAGGACTCCGCTGGTCAGGGTGAAACCTCGCAGCCGTTTTTCGATCATCCGGGGATTCTCGCCTTTCTGGATGGCGAGCAACCCCTCGATCACTATTTCCCGCTGAAGGATCTGTTCTTTCAACCGTTTTTTGAGCTTGGTGCTGATGGGAATGCAGACGATATTGGCGGTCATCAGACCATAGATCGTGGCCACGAACGCCACGGCTATGCCCGCGCCGAGCTTGGAGGTGTCGGAGAGATTGTTCATTACGTGGATCAGCCCCAGAACCGCGCCGATGATGCCGATGGTCGGGGCAAATCCGCCGGCTGCCTCAAACACCTCGGCGCTGACCTTGTGGCGCTCCTCGAAATTGGTGAGTTCGATCTGCAGGACCGCCATGACCTCCTCGGGGTCCATCCCATCCACCACCATCTCGAGTCCCTGGCCCAGAAAGCGGTCCTTGACCCGCTGCGCATCCTGCTCCAGGGTTATCAGGCCGTTCTTTCTGGCGGTGCTGGCAAAACCTACCAGTTTCCCGATCAAATCCTCAGGATCTTCCTCCTGGGGAAAAAAGACCGTGACAGCGCTACCGAAGGCCCGCAGAAGATCCTGGAGCGGAAAGGAAACAAAGGTTGCCCCAAACGTCCCTCCCAAAACGATAATAGCCGCGGTGGGCTGGAGAAGGGCGCCGATGTGGCCGCCCTCAAGAAGCTGGCCGCCGATCACGGCCCCGAAGCCCATGACCAGGCCGACAAGAGTAGCTATATCCATATGCTCTGCGACTCCGTTGAGTTATCCAAGTGGAAATGCCAGTAGTATAGCACGGTTCCCCCGTCCCAGGTCAACAAAAAGAGAGGCAAGGCCACAGAGAAGAACCGGAACGCCAACCCCTCTCCTCCAGCCAGGGGCAATCCGGTACGCGCGGCAAAAAAAAAGGCCATGCCGAAGCATGACCAGATTTTTCACCGCAAAACATTTTCAAGATGGTGCCGAAGAGAAGACTCGAACTTCCACGGGGGTAACCCCACTAGACCCTGAACCTAGCGCGTCTACCAATTCCGCCACTTCGGCACATCGTGAGAGGCGATAATAGTTTTTCCGGGCAGTGTTTGTCAAGAAAATTTACAAAACCTCCATAAAAAATCTCCCTGGCCAGCGGCTTGACCTTTTCCCGGTTGTCGCCTATTGTGTGTCCACACAACAATCAGGACTCCAATTATCTATGGATATATACACGAACCTCAGCGACATCCCTGCCCCCTTCCCCAAGGCGGCAGTCACCATCGGCAACTTTGACGGCGTTCATCTGGGCCATCAGATTCTTTTCTCCGAGGTGGTGAGCAGGGCTTACAAAAACCAGGGAACCAGCGTGGCCGTCACCTTTGAGCCGCATCCGCTCAAGGTGGTCCGCCCCGACATCGGCCTCAAGCTTATCTCCACCGCCGAACAAAAAAAAGAACTCATCGCCCTGGCCAATATCGACGTGCTGGTCATCCTCCCCTTTACCCGGGAATTTGCCAACACCCCGGCCGAAACCTTTGTGGACCAAGTCTTGCGCAAGACCATCGGCGTTCAGGATCTGGTGGTGGGGTACGACTACGCCTTTGGCAAGAGCCGCCAGGGCGATATCCCCTTTCTTCAGGCGCAAGGAACAGCCAAGGGATTCACGGTTTCGGTGGTGGAGCCGTATTATGTGCAGGGAATGCTGGCCAGCAGCACCAAAATCCGCGAGCTGGTGGGATTGGGCAAGATGAGCGATGTCAAAAAACTGCTGGGACGCTACTACCAAATCCGGGGCGAGGTCAAAATGGGCAAACAGCGCGGCGGACCGCTGCTGGGCTTTCCCACCGCCAATCTCGCCATTGCCGAGGAAGATCTTTGCCCGCGCCTGGGCGTATACGTCACCCAGGTGATCTACGACGGCAAATGCTACGGCGGGGTGCTCAACATCGGCTATAACCCGACCTTTGCCGGGCGCCAGCTTTCCGCCGAAACCCATATCTTTGATTTCAACCAGGACATCTACGGCAAGCCGATCAAAATAAACCTGCTCCGCTTCCTGCGCGGGGAGAAAAAATTTTCCGGCCCCGAGGAACTGGCCGCCCAGATCAGCCAAGACGTGACCGACGCCAAGGAGATTCTGGCGGAGGCCCAGAAGGAACTCCGGCTCTCCTGCGAAGAGAAGTTCAACCGTTAAAAACAAAAAAAGCCGGAAGCATCCCTCCGGCCTTTTGACTAATTTCCCCCCGACTCTTTTCTTCTAAAAATCCTCAAAGTTCTCAGCGCCGATCCTTGCGCTCTTCGCCGAAAAAATCCACAACACCGATGGGTTATTGTATCATTCCCCCAAGGGAAACCAAAAAAAATGGCTGGCCCACGAAGAGGCCAGCCATTTTCCTGAAAAATAACCGAGTATCTGTTAGAAATCCTCAAAGTTTTCATCACCAAAGGGAATAACTTCTTCGGCTTTTTTCTTCCCGGCTGCAGCTTGCGGCAAGGCCTTGCGGACCCCCTTTGCCTTTCCCGGCGCTTTCAGTGCCGGGCTTGGGGCTTGGCGGGACAATCTTTTCGCACCGGACATTGGCGGCCGCTTTAACGCAGCACTGCTTCCCTTGGTGCCGCCGCTGACCAGCACCGCCAGATCATCCACGTACTGCTTCATGTATTCGGCTTGGGCGCTCAACTCTTCCGAGGCACTGGCCGCCTCCTCCGAGCTGGCCGCAGTCTGCTGGGTGACCCGGTCGATCTCGGTAATCGCCGTGTTGACCGAATCAAGCCCCTGGGTCTGCTCGCTGGAAGCAATGGCGATTTCATCCACCAGACTGCCAACCTTGGCCGCCACCTCGGCGACCTCGCAGAAATCCTCGTTGGTCTGAACCAGCAGATCCTCGCCCTCTTTCACCTTCTTCACGGTGCCTTCGATAAGATTCGCGGTGTTGCGGGCCGCTTCCGCCGCCCGCATGGCCAGGTTGCGAACCTCGTCTGCGACCACGGCAAATCCTGCCCCGGCCTCGCCGGCCCGGGCTGCCTCGACCGCGGCGTTCAGGGCCAGCAGGTTGGTCTGAAAGGCGATCTCGTCAATGGTTTTGATAATCTTCGAGGTCTGTTCGCTGGCTTTGGAGATTTCACTCATGGCCGCCGTCTGCGCGGCCATGGATTGGTTGGCCTTGCCCATCACCGTATTCACCTCGCGCATGAGCGAATTGCATTCGGCGGCGTTGTCGGCATTGCGCCGGGCCATGGTCGAAACCTCTTCCAGAGAAGCGGAAGTCTCCTCCAAGGAAGCGGCCTCCTCGGATGCGCCTTCGGCCAAGGTATGCGCCGCGCCGGCAAGCTGCCCCGAAGCCGAAGTCACCTGGGAAGCACAGTCCTCAAGCCCATCAATAATCCGGCCAACAGGAGTGATGACAAAACGGGAAAGGCACCAGTACACGGCAAAACAAAGAGCCACCACCACACAGCCGATGGCGAGAAGAATGACAATCCCCAGCCGCCAAGAGGCTGCAGTCAATTCATCCTGCGTGGTTTGTACCAAATCCTCAATGCGGCGGGAGACCTCTTCGGAGTTTTTCTCGACCCCGGCAAGACTTAAGCCCACCTCGACAAAACCGAGGGTCTTGCCCTCGAAAAGAATTTCCTTGCGCAGGGTTTCCTTGGCTTGTTCCTGATCCTTGGCCTCGGCAAGCACATTCTTTTCCTTGCCATAGAACACCACGGAGACAACGTCTTTATCATTCTTGGCGTTGGCGGCGAGCCTGTTCATGGAATCAAAGTCGTAACCAATGATCAGAGCCGCTCCTGTCTGAGACAGGAGCGCGGCAATGGACTCCCCCTTCTGCCGCAGCTCTCCTGCCAGCAGCTTTTCCTGCTCCGCCTGCTCGGACTTCAACCGGCTGACAAATCCTTCCGCCTGTTTTTTCTGCGAGCTGCTGGCGGTGTAAATAGCCACCACCGCCAGCACCACCATCAGAGCCTGCGCCAGGATTGAAACGAGAAGAATAAACCTGGCGGCTATTCCTTTTTTCTTCAAAACCATTCACGATCCCCCGTGTTCGTTATTTGGCAAAAGCCCCATATTTAAGGGCTTTCAGACATTCCCGCACACTTTTGAAGTCAGCGGGCGGAGCCCAACCGAGGATTCCGGCCTTTTTAGCCGCGTCGGAATCAGATTTTACCGCGATAAGGGCATCGGCGAGCTTCTTGACCTTGCCCCCCTCAACATGCTTTGCCGCCGCCATGGGCCACTCGGGATACAACTCGGTGCTGTGCACAAAAGGGAAGCTATCCTTGACCTGATTGATGATCTTAAATTCGGCCATGGAAATCTTGCCTTCTTTGGCCATGGCCTCCAGGACATCGCTCCGCACGGTGCCGGCATCCATGGCCCCGTTTTTCACGGCCAAAACCACATTGTCATGCTTGCCGCCTTCCTTGAACTCGGCAAAATCCTTTTTGTAATCGATTCCGTTCTGGAGCAGCAGCCGCATGGCCATCTGGCCGCCGCCAAAGGAGGAGGCCTTCACCACCATGAATTTCTTGCCCTTGAGGTCGGAGAGGGTATTGATAGGGCTGTCCTTGCGGGCAAATATCACCCCGCCGAACTCCTTGACCGGCTTACCATTCGCCGAGTTGATCTGCATGGCGATGGCCTTGGCGCCGTAGAGTTTTTCCATCTCCACATAAAAAGCGGAGTTAGCCAGCATAAAATCGATCTTGCCGTCCTTGATCATGGGCTCAATGGCGGCAAATTCCAGGGGCATGATGGTAACCTGCTCTCCCATCTTACCGGTGAGATACTCCCCCATCGCGGTCCATTCCTCCATGACCTTGGGCGCACCCCGCAGGGCCAGGATACCGATTTTGATTTCCGCCTGAGCCGCCGCGACAAACATGGCGCTGGCCAACAGGGCCAAACACGTCATCCCGATCTTCTTCATGCTGCTACCCATGCATTTCTCCTCGCTATGTTTTTTTTATACCCTCCCCGGCCCGGAAGAAAATATCCGAAGACCAACACACACCGGGAAACCATATCCCACATCTCATAAGATGCTATATGGCGCGAAGGAATGCTGTCAAATACTATTGTCCTTATTTTCAAAAAAAAGGACGTAGTATTATAGCATTACAGCAACATCTTAAGGATCAACTGGACATGAAAACGATAGCGAACAAGAGGAATACGGCAGGATTGGCAGGAGAGTGCAACCCTGGAGGAATCACCGGCTCCCGCGAGAACACCATGCGAGAGCCGGGATGAATCAGGAGCGGTAATCCGCGTTAATCTTCACATAATCCAGGGAAAAATCGCAGGTGTGGATATCCTTGTTCCATTCCCCGGCGTGCAGGTCGATGGTGACCACGAACTCCGGTTTCTTGAGCACCGCAGTGGCACGGGCCTCCACCTCACTGCCCTGACCCAGGCCGTGCCGCACCATGAGCACGTTGTCAAAGGCGATATCCACCTTGTGCTGGTCAAATTGCGCGCCGGATCTGCCCAGGGCGGCGATGATCCTGCCCCAGTTGGCGTCCTCGCCGAAGAAGGCGGTCTTGACCAGATTGGAATTGGCCACGGTCCGGGCCGCCTGATCGGCTTGCGCCTCGGTGGCCGCGCCCTGGACCCGGATGGTCACCAGCTTGGTCGCGCCCTCGCCGTCGCGGACGATCATCAGGGCCAGTTCCTTGCACAAATCTTCCAAGGCGGCAGCAAAGGCGTGCAATGCCTCGGGCCGGTCCTCGGCAATGGGCGGGTGTTCGGCCATGCCGTTGGCCATGAGCAGCACCGTGTCGTTGGTGCTGGTATCGCCGTCCACGGTTATGGCGTTGAAGGTTTTTGCCGCAGCCTTTTTCAGCACGCTCTGGAGAAGATCGTGCTCGATCTTGGCATCGGTGAGGACGAAGCCGAGCATGGTGGCCATGTTGGGCATGATCATGCCAGCGCCCTTGGCCATGCCCAAAAGCTTAACCGGCTTGCCGTCGATAAGGGCGGTGCGCACCGCGGTCTTCCGCACGGTATCGGTGGTCATGATGGCTTGGGCCACATCACCGAGCCCGTCGGCGGCAAGGGCCTGAGCTGCCTTGGGAATCCCCCGCTGAAAACAGGCCAGTTCCAGCTGCTGGCCAATGATGCCGGTGGAGCAGACCTGCACCAGCTCCGGGGCGATATTCAGGGCATCGGCGGCCATGGCCGTGGTCAGCCGGGCCAGACGCATGCCTTCCTCGCCGGTGCAGGCGTTGGCAATGCCGGAATTGACCAAAATGGCCTGGGCCTTGCCGGTTCGGCACCGTTCCATGTCCAGAAGCACCGGCGCCGCCTTGACCAGACTGGTGGTAAATACCCCAGCCACAACGGCGGGTTTGTCGCTCACTATAAGGGCAAGGTCGAGCCGGTCCTTGCCACGGATTCCGGAGTTTACCGCCGCAGCCCTGAAACCTTGAACTGAAAAATTTTCCGCCACCATCTCACTTCTTCCCGCTGCTCTTGCCGCAGCACCTTTTGTATTTCTGGCCGCTGCCGCAGGGGCAGTCGGCGTTGCGTCCTACCTTGTCTCCCTCGCGGGAAAAAGGTGTGTGCTCGTTATCCTCATCGGTGCCCCGGCCCAGCTGCATGGGCTGCCGCTGCTCCCGCTGCTCGCGCTCCAGCTCGGCCACCTCCTCGTCACGCACCAGTTGGAGGCGAAACAGGGTGCTGACGGTCTGGGTCTTCATGGTGGAGATCATCTCACCGAACATGTTGAACCCTTCCTTCTTGTACTCATCCAGCGGATTCTTCTGGCCATACCCGCGGAGGCCGATGCCTTCCTTCAGGTGATCCATGTTGAGCAGGTGCTCTTTCCAATGGTGGTCAACGATCTGGAGCAAAACAACCCGTTCCAGGTGCCGCATGTTGGCGGCGCCGATTTCCTCCTCACGCCTGGCGTAGCGATCTTTCAACGCGGCAAGGATCAGGTCGGCAAAGCCGCCAAGATCAAGATCCTTTTTCTCCTCCTCGCTCCACTCCGCGGAAAAACCGAACAGCCCGGACATCCTTTCGGAAACCCCGGCCCAGTCCCATTCCTCGGAAGAGACCCTGGGCTCGGCGAACTCGCCTGCCACCATTTCGGCCAGCTCAGGGAACATGTCGACCACGACCTCTTGCACATCCTCCGACCCCAGCACCTCGCGGCGCTGGCGGTAAATCACCTCGCGCTGCTTGTTCATCACGTCGTCGTACTCAAGCAGGTGCTTGCGGATATCAAAGTTATGGCCCTCCACCTTGCGCTGGGCGTTTTCAATGGCCCGGCTGATCATGGTGTGTTCAATGGGCTCGTCCTCTTCCATGCCCAGCTTGTCCATGATGCCTGAGATGCGATCGGAGCCGAAAATCCGCAGCAAGTCATCCTCCAAGGAGAGGTAAAACCGGGAGGAACCGGGATCGCCCTGACGACCGGAACGGCCGCGCAACTGGTTGTCGATCCGGCGGCTTTCGTGGCGGCTGGTGCCCAGGATATGCAACCCGCCCAGTTCGGTAACCCCTTCGCCCAGCTTGATGTCGGTGCCGCGGCCCGCCATGTTGGTGGCGATGGTCACCTTGCCTTTCTGCCCGGCATCGGCGACGATCTCCGCCTCCTTCTCATGCTGCTTGGCGTTGAGCACCGCGTGGGGCACGCCTTCCTTCTTGAGCATGGTCGAGATCTTCTCGGACACGTCGATGCTGATGGTGCCGACCAGCACGGGCTGGCCTTTCTTGTGCAGCTCCTGAATCTCACGGATGATGGCGCGATCCTTGGCCTTGGCGTTTTTGTAGATCACATCGGCGTAATCCTTACGGATCATGGTGTTGTGGGTGGGGATCACCACCACGTCGAGGTTGTAGATCTTCTTGAACTCCGCTGCCTCGGTATCCGCGGTGCCGGTCATGCCGCCGAGCTTTTCATACATGCGGAAGTAGTTCTGAAAGGTGATGGAGGCCAGGGTCTGGTTCTCCCGCTCCACCTTGACCCGTTCCTTGGCCTCCAGGGCCTGATGCAGGCCATCGCTGAAGCGGCGGCCCTCCATGGCCCGGCCGGTGAACTCGTCCACGATCACCACCTGGCCGTTGCGCACCAGATAATCCACATCCCGCTTGAAGAGGACATTGGCCTTCATGGCCTGATTCAGGTGGTGCAGCCACTCGATATTCCGGGGGTCATAGAGGTTCTCCACCCCGAGCAGCTTCTCGCCCAAGGCCACGCCTTCCTCGGTGAGCGAGACCGACCTGGCCTTCTCATCCAAGGTGTAATGCTCGTCGACCTTGAATTTGGGAATGATCCGGTCCACCTTGTCGTACAGTTCGGTGGACATCTCGGCCGGGCCGGAGATGATCAGCGGGGTGCGGGCCTCGTCGATCAGGATGGAGTCCACCTCGTCGACAATGGCGTAGTGGAAGTCCCGCTGGCAAAACTCCGCAACGTCGAACTTCATGTTGTCGCGGAGATAATCGAAGCCGAACTCGTTGTTGGTCCCGTAGGTAATGTCGGCGGCATAGGCCTCCCGCCGGGCCGCGTCATCCATCTCATGCAGGATGGAGCCAACGGAAAGCCCGAGAAAGCGGTAGAGCTTGCCCATCCACTCCGCATCGCGCCGGGCCAGATAATCATTGACCGTAACCACATGCACGCCGCGGCCGGTGAGGGCATTGAGATATACCGACAGGGTGGCGGCCAGGGTTTTTCCCTCGCCGGTTTTCATCTCGGCAATCTTGCCCTGGTGGAGGATTATGCCGCCGATGAGCTGCACGTCGAAATGACGCATGCCCAGAACCCGCCAGGCTGCCTCCCGGCAAACGGCAAAGGCTTCGGGCAACAGAGAGTCAAGGGGCACCCCGGCAGCAAGCCGCTCCTTAAAGAGCACGGTCTTCGCCACCAGAGAGGCGTCATCGAGCTTCTGAAGCTCTGGCTCCAGCTGGTTGATCGCCGCCACCAGCGGTTGGATGGACTTGAGAACCCGTTCGTTTTTGGAGCCAAAGACCTTTTTCAAAACAGAACCGAACATATTTCACTCCAGGAGGTCAACACCGGCCGCATGCCGTAAAGCATCCGCCAACGCGATCAACATTTTTTAGGAACCGTTACGAAACAGAGTGCCTTCTTGACCACTCTGTTTCGGTTCTTCATGCCGTTTTGGCTCTCTAGTTGCCGCCATTATTTGGTTACGCGGCAACGGCGGATTTTTCCCAGACCAAAGCTTCTTCGTTGCAATCCGGGAATTTCGGACATTGGATACAATCACTCCACACCTTGTGGGGGAGTTCATTCTTATCAATAGGCCTGAACCTGAGCCGCTGGAAAAAAGCGGGCTGATAGGTCAGGGTAAAGACCCTGGTGATTCCAAAATGATCGGCCTCGGCCAAGCAAGCCTCGACCAGCTGCCTGCCAAGCCCCTGGCCCTGGGCTTCTTCCAGCACGGCCAACGAGCGGATTTCCGCCAGGTTTTCCCAACAGACGTGCAGGGCGCAAATGCCGAGGATCTGCCCGGCGGGGGAACCATCCCCCCCATCCTTGACAAAAACCTTAAAATCCCGCAGCTGGTCGTACAGGGAACTCAAGGAACGGCCAAGGAGCAGATCCTTGTTGGCAAAATGCTGCAACAGGGCATACATCACCTTCACATCGCCCATCCTGGCGTCACGAATCATAATGGCCTCGTAAAAATGGGGAAATCCACATCCGCCCCGCCAGACTGGACGGAACCTGTTCGTTCTACCATACCCGCCCGCAAAGAAAAAGATTCCCCCAAAAAAAGAATCACGGAACCTGGAGCCTGGAGGCAGGCAACAGCGCAATATAGGCCTTGACCTTTTCCTCTTTTTCCAGCTTGGCGAGGAGCTGATTGGCGTCGGCCAGCTTATCGAATTTGCCCACATAGATTCGAGTAAAGGGATCATCCTGGTCCTCGGGCGGCACGGAAAAAGCTTCATAGCCCCGTTCTCGCCACTGGGCCACATCCTGCTGCGCCCGCTCCTGATCCTTAACCGCGGAAACCTGCAGGGCAAAAACCGATGGTTCGGCCTCGGCCCATTCCGTTTCGGAAGCAGGAGCCGATTCCGAAGGGGTTGCCGCTTCCGGAGCCACACTTTTCTTTTGCCCGGAAGAAGCGGGCTCCACGGGAGCGTCGTTTGCCGGCCGCAACGCCCCGGCAAGCTTTGCCAGGGGGGAGGATTCCACCTCGCCGGGAGTCGGCTGGAGGATGGTCTGCCCGGCCCAGATCCCGATAATGAACATCCATAAAAAGATACAGCCGGTGACCAGGGTCAGAGTGAACATCCCCAACAGACCCAGCTCAAAACGGACAACAAATCCAAATCTAGCTTTCTGCTTCGGTGCGGTCATAAACGGATCATCCGTTGCCAGGGAACACCGGACAACGCCTCCTCATGCTGATCTTTTACAGGGCAACCATGCCCTACTACATGGATTCCGGGGCGCTCACCCCAATCAGGGCAAGGCCATTGCGCAAGACAACCCGCAAGCCCATGGCCAGCCAGAGACGGGCCCGGCTCAACTCTTCATCCTCGGAAACAATCCGGTGCTTATTGTAGTAACTATGGAACTGCGCGGCAACATCCTGGAGATAAAAAACCAGCCGATGCGGAGCCAGATCAAGGGCCGCGCCCTGAACCAGGGCCGGAAATCCGGCCATGGCCTTGAGCAGTTGGATCTCGTCATCCTGGGTGAGCCTGTCTATTGGCGCATCCTGCAAGCTCCCCAAGACAACCCCCTTGGCCTCGGCCTGCCTGCGGATGCTGTGCAATCGGGCATGGGCGTACTGGACATAGTAGACCGGGTTTTCCTGGCTGGTCTTGGTGGCCAGGTCCAGATCAAACTCCAGCTGGCTGTCCGCTTTGCGCATGAGGAAAAAGAACCTGGCCACATCCGGGCCGACCTCGTCGAGCAGTTCGTCCACCGTCACGAAATTGGCCTTGCGGGTGGACATCTTCACCTGCTGCCCGTCGCGCAGCAGGGTGACAAACTGGTGCAGAACCACGGTCACCTTGGCCGGATCATACCCCAAGGCCTTGACCCCGGCCAGCACATCCGGCACCGTGGCGATATGGTCGGAACCGAAGATGTCGACCATCCAGTCAAAACCGCGCCGGAACTTCTCCCTGTGGTAGGCCATGTCCGGCAACCGATAGGTCGGCTCGCCGGTGGACTTGATGATCACCCGGTCCTGGGGCAGGTCAAACTCGGTGCCCTTGAACCAGACCGCCCCGTCCTGATCGTAGGCCAGCCCCTTTTCCCGCAGGGAGGCGACCACATCGTCGACCAGGCCGTTTTCATAAAGGGAATGCTCGTTGTAGTAGTTGTCAAAGACAATGCCCAACCGGTGCAGGGTGGTGTTGATGTCGTCAAAGATGACCCGCTCGGCCTTGTTCTTGAAGGGCATGACATCCGGCTCGTCCTTCAGGGAGTCGCCCTGCTCGTCGATGAGCTCTTGCGCGATATCCCGGATATACTGGCCCTGATAGCCGTCTTCCGGAAAGGTGAAGGGCTGCCCCAGCGCTTCAAGATACCGGGCCCGGGTGGATTCGCCCAGCACCCGCATCTGGCGGCCAGCATCGTTGTAATAGTACTCCCTGGTTACCTGATGGCCGGTGGCGGAAAGCAGACTGGCAATGGCGTCTCCTAAAACCGCCTGCCGCCCGTGCCCGACACTCAAAGGCCCGGTGGGGTTGGCGCTGACGAATTCCACCAGCACCTTCTTGGACTGCCCGATCTCGCTTCGGCCGAAGGTCGCATCCTGAGCGCAAACCTCGGGCAAGACAGACTGCCAGACCGTCTTGTTGAGGTAGCAATTGACAAAACCCGGCCCGGCGATCTCCACCCGCTCCAGCAGCTCGGTATGGGGGGCGAGCATCTCCACCAGTTGCGCCGCAACGGCCCGGGGATTCTTCTTGTCTTTGCCTGCCACCACCATGGCCAAATTCGTGGCCAGATCGCCCTGGCCCGCGTGCTTGGGTTCGTCCAGGGAATAAGCCCCCGTCGCGGCGGCGGACCAGAATCCGGTCTCTACCCCCTGGTTGAAGCACTGGTCTATCAATTTCTTCAGGCGTGTCTTGATCATTGTCTTTCTAATCCAGAAAAATATTTTTTGTTGAAATCGCAGATAAGCGCCAGACTTCGACAAGCCGCGATTACAACGGTTATCGCTTTGTAACTCTTTGCTTTTCTGTTACGGACCCGTGACCTTTTTTCTTTTTCACGAGTCCGTCATTCTTTCAGCAACCCGGCTGTGTTCCCGTTATTTCGCTGTCACAATAAACCCGCCGGTTACAGGAACCGAAAAGACAGAGAATCTCATAGTTGATGGTGTCCGACCAGCGAGCGATCTCCTCGGCCCTGATCTCTCCTCCACCCTGACACCCAAGCAGCACCGCTTCGTCTCCAACCTTGACCCCGGGGATCTCGGTCACGTCGGCCATGCAGGCGTTCATGCAGATCATCCCCCGGACCGGAGCCCGCTGGCCAGCCAGCAACACCTCGGCCTTGCCCGCCATCCGCCGCAGATAGCCGTCATCATAGCCCACCGGCAAAACCGCCAGCTTGGTAGGCCGCTCGGTCACATACCGGTGGCCATAGCTGATCCCCTGCCCCGCCGGGACCTCCTTGACCTGAAGCACCGTGGTGGCAAAGCGCATGGCTGGCAGCAGATCCAGGGACGACGCCTGTTGCAGCCAGTCGGCCGGGTAGCAGCCATAGAGGGAAATGCCCGGCCGCACCAGGTCACAGCGCATCCGCGGGTAGCGCATCAAGGTGGCGGAGTTGGCAATATGGCTGATCCGCCCCTCGCCGTCTTGCACCCGGGTCAACAGCTCCAGAAACCGGGCATACTGTTCTTCCGTGGTGGCATCGCCTTCCACATCCGACTTTGGAAAATGACTGGCGATCCCGGAGAGATAGAGACTGGGAAACCGGCGCAAGGCAACGATGAAGGGCTCAAGCTCATGGGGGAGAAGGCCGAAACGGGCCATGCCGACATCGACCTTGATCTGCACCCCTTTCCGGCAGCCACCCTTTGCCGCCTCCGCACCAAGCGCTTCCACGGCTTCCAGGGTATAGACCACGGGGGTAAGATCATGGGCCACGGCCTCCGCCGCCCCCTGGTGGTCAACACCGAGCATGACCACGATCTGACCGGTTATGCCGGCCTGACGCAGCTGCACCCCCTCTTCGACCTCGGCCACGCCAAAGGATGTGGCTCCTGCCTCGGCAAAAGCCTGGGCCGCCGGGATAAGACCATGCCCATAGGCATCGGCCTTGACCACTGCCAGAATGTCAACCATCGGGCCGACCAGTTTTCGCACCTGCCGGAAATTATGGCGCAGGGCGGCACGATCAACCTCCACCCGATTCCAGGAAGGTGTTCCCATACCAAGCAACCCGTTCTTTCAGCGCAGAGCCTTACGCGCGTTCCATTCCTGCCAGATGAGTCTGCTCGCCAACAAAAGCGCCCAGCCGACAGCAACATATATAACACTGACCACCACCGGAGGCACGGAGGAATTGCGCAACAGGCGGCCGCC
>JBAZSA010000049.1:1495-16121 GCA_041662645.1 Desulfurivibrionaceae bacterium | reverse complement strand
GCCCGGCCTCTGTGTAAAAGGCCTCCATTTCGGCACGGATACTCATGGCATCCGCCTTAAGCGATACCTGATGACCTGCCAGCCTGACCACGGATTCATCGACAACAATCGTCCCCTGTTTGACCAGGGTATTGAGCAGCAACTGAAAAAACCGCTGATCCATGTCGGTGTGCAGCCGGGAACGCAGTTCCTCCTTGGAAAGGCCCGGCTTCATGGAATTATCGCGGTGGAAATCAGCCAGGATCTTCGTAAGCTTTGCGCCCATGGACTCGAAGGTTTCCGCCGCGACCATGCGCTGCCGCTCGGAATCCACCATGATGATCTTCCGGCTGGAGATGGGGGTATCCAGCAGCTTGCGGAATCGCTTGCCGAACTGGCCCATCTTCACGCAGAGCGATTCGAAGGTGAGCCCGGCAACCCCGGCCTCCCGAAGGTGAAGGAGCGAGATATCCTCGGCCGAACCCTCCTGGTACAGAGCAAAGATCTCGCTGTTCGCCTCCTTGAAGCGCCGCCGCTTGGGCGGGGAACCGTTCCAGATCCCGCCGCCGCCGATGGTGGCCACGGGCGAATAGCTCCGCACCACATAACGGTCTCCGGGCCAGGCGCCAAAGGGCTCCTCCAGCAATATTTGCACGTTGGCCCGGCTGCCCGGGGCAAGCTCCTCATCCTCAAGCAGCACGATGCGACCCATGATTTCGGCGGTGCCGATATGCACCCGCACCCGGCTTCTGTTCTTGAGGGGTTTGGCGCAGGAGGAAAGATAGAAAAAATCAGCGTCCAGCAGGTAGGAGGGCGCAAGGGTCCCCGGGGTGGCAAGCATGTTGCCCCGGCTGATCATCTCGGTGTCCAGCCCCTGGATGTTGATGGCGGTGCGCTTACCCGCCTCGACCAGCTCCACATCCTGCCCATGCACCTGGATGCCGCGGATCTTGGCGGTATGGTCCTGGGGATAGACCGTGATATCCTCGCCCACCGAAATTCGGCCCGAGATGGAGGTGCCGGTAACCACCACCCCGAACCCCTTCATGCTGAACACCCGGTCCACGGGCAACCGAAACGGGCCATGGGCTTCGGAAAACTCGCTGGTCCGCACCAGGGTGTCCAGCACCGCCCGGACCTCGTCCAACCCCTCGCCGGTAGTGGAGGATACCGCGACCATGGGCGCGTCTTCAAGGAAGCTGCCGGCCAGAAACTGACGGACATCCTCCTGCACCAGCGCCAGCCACTCCGCATCCACCATGTCCTTCTTGGTAAGAATGACCAGCCCGCGCTTCACCCCGAGCAGACGGCAAATCTCGAAATGTTCCCTGGTCTGGGGCATGATCCCCTCGTCCGCCGCGATAACAAAGGCCAAGAGATCAATGCCGCTGGCGCCGGCCACCATGTTTTTCACAAACCGTTCGTGGCCGGGCACATCGATGATGCCGAGGCGATGGCCGCAGGGCAGATCCAGAAAGGCAAAGCCGAGCTCAATGGTGATGCCCCGCTTCTTCTCCTCCTTCAGCCGGTCGGTGTCAATGCCGGTGAGGGCGCGGACCAAGCTGGTCTTGCCGTGGTCCACATGGCCGGCCGTGCCGAGGACGATCTCCCGCATCTGCTACCAGTTTCCTTGCAGATACGGGTTGTTCTTGGCCTCGTCGCCCACGGTGGATCTGGCCCCGCCGTACCCATGCCCCGGCCAGACCACGGTTTCAGCGGGCAGGGTCAGGATCTTGGTTTTGATGGCAGCGAGCATCTGCTTGGTGTCGCCGCCGGGAAAATCGGTGCGACCCAACCCTTCGACAAACAGGGTGTCGCCGGTGAAGAGATGGGGTGCTGCGTAGAGGCAGATGCCGCCGGGGGTATGCCCGGGGGTATGGAGAACCGTCAGGGTGAGGTTGCCGATGACGATCGCCTCGCCATCGGTGACACACCTGTCCACCGGCGGCGAGGGGGGAAGGCCGAGCATGGAGAAATACTGAATAACCTCCGGCCTGGCAAAAAACTCGGCATCGGCCGCATGCATGAGAATGGGCGCGCCGGTGGCCTGCTGGATCACCGCGTTGCCGCAGACATGATCCGGATGGCCGTGGGTGCAGACAATCGCCTCCACACTGAGGTCTTCCCCACGGCAAAAAGCGAGAATCTGCTCCTCGTTGCCGCCGGGATCAATAATGCAGCACTTCTTGGTCTCCTCGCAGCCCACCACATAGCAGCACACGGCCATGGAGCCCACGGTCAGCTGTTTGACGATCATATCCGGCACGCTCAGCAGTCGCAGGTATTCGGGTTGCAGGGCCCGCCGCCGCAACCGCAGCTCGACGCAGCCTTGGCCATGGGAATGGACGCAGCCGCCGTGTTGATGGGCAGCTCTTTCTCGACCTTGGCCAGAAACGCTTCAAAGGCCGTAACAGCCGGGCTCGTGGCCCCGGAAGAGAGATAGGGTTTGCCGTCATCCCCGGCGATAACCACCCTGGGGTCCACGGGAATCCGGCCCAGAAAGGGCACGGAAAATTCCGTGGCCAGCTGCTCGCCGCCGCCGGTCTTGAAGATATCCACCGTCTTGTCGCAGTGCGGGCAGATAAAGCCGCTCATGTTCTCGACAATCCCGAGAATCTTCATGGACACATGCTTGCAGAAGTTGATGGACTTGCGCACATCGGCCAGGGCGATATTCTGGGGGGTGGTCACGACCAGGGCCTTGGCGTCCTTGATGGTGTGAGCCACGGTCATGGGCTCGTCCCCGGTGCCCGGAGGCGCATCGATGACCAGATAATCCAGATCGCCCCAGTTCACATCGGCAATGAACTGGCGGATGGCCTGATTTTTCAAGGGGCCGCGCCAGATGATGGGATCATCCCGGTTCTCCATCATACTTTCCAGGGAGATGACCTTGAGCTTGTCGTTGTATTGCAGGGGCGGCATCTTGCCGTCCTTGGTGAGCTCGCCGTCCATGCGGCCATGCATACCGAGCATGCGGACGATATCCGGGCCGTGGAGATCAACATCCATGAGGCCGACCTTGTAGCCCTTTTGCGCCAAGCCCAAGGCCAGATTCACCGAAACGGTGGACTTACCCACCCCGCCCTTGCCGCTCATGACCAGGATCTTGTTCTTGATCCGGTCCAGGGAGGCGGCGATCGCCGTATTCTGCTGGGCCACCGCCGCATCGGCGGAGCCGCAGCCACTCGCTTTTTTACTGCCACAGGTTCCACTGCTGCACTTCGACATGACCTACCTCCAAGAATATATAAAAAATCAACAAATGAACGAATTCAGGGGAAGCTTTATCTTATACAGTAAAACAGGATGGTTTAAAAGGCAAAAGCCCCGCGACTCTTTCCCTGGGAGAACCAGGGATTTTCTCCGGCTCCGCGCAAAAAAAAAGCTGCCCGGAGGCAGCTGGTTACGTGGAGTAACTGGGGAAAAAGGTCGCAGAGAGACAAGCTATCCAGTTTGATGCCGGAATCGGACGAGAACCACGGAATGTAACTGTTCAGCAGTGCCGCAGATGCGCGGAAGAGGCCTGCGAAGTGTGCTATTGCACATGAGCTGGCCGATGACAGCTAAGCGAGCACAGCGAGACTGCGAAGCAGATGTGGTGCTGCTGGACAGTTACAGGGCAACAAACTCCGTCCGCTCCAGAGCCAATTCCATATAAAACCGGTGGGTATCCAGGCTGAAAACCAGCCGCCGGTTGTCCTGAAAATCAAGATCCGGGGTGAGGGTGATGGCGGTGTTCAAGGACAACGCCTTGGGCTGGCCGATGTAGGAGGTGAGATCAAACCTGCTTTCCACCATCTGCATGGCCTTGCCCATGAACTGGTTGGTCATCTCTCCCATGGTATCCACCACCTCGGCTGAGGTTGAATCCTGGGCCAGATCGTTCTCGGACATCCCCATGGCAAGCATGTAGCTCCGGTAAAGCTCCATGGCAGCGCCCGCGGAGAAATTCACCACCACCAAGCCGTTATAATCCCCGTTGAACTGAACAAAGCAGCCGACCTCCGGCCGCAACCCCACCTTGGGAATAACCTGGATAGTCTTTGAATACTTGATGGACTTTTTGGTGCTCTTATCCAGGGTCTTTTTGACCGCCTGACAAAAAATTTCGGCAATTATGTCAATGGTTGCCTGTTTTTCACTCATCACTATTCTCCCCAATGGCCAGACTGTTGGCGCTGTTCATTCCAGATTGCCTTCACAATGGCAGCCCGCACGCATTACTATGCACTCCGTGTTTCATCTTGCCTTGAGCTGCAACCAGGACCACAAAAAAGGGCTTCCAGGCCAAGACCCAAAAACCCTTGTCATAACGATGGTGCCCAGGACGAGAATCGAACTCGTACGGGGCAAGCCCCGAGGGATTTTAAGTCCCTTGCGTCTACCAGTTCCGCCACCCAGGCAAGCATGCTCAAACCAAACGGCGGTGTACCATATCACCCTGTAAAAATCAACAGCCATCCGCCGAGGCCATTGAGCGCCCTTGCCTTTTCTATCCCGCCGTTGAACCATGCTCCTCAAAATACTGGACCCGGTAGGTGGACACCTCCAGCGCCCCTGATCGCCAGGCATCGGCAGGCAAACCGGCCTTGCGGCAGAGGTGGCTTAAAAAATCCTCGGGATCGGGCAGCTGTTCCCATACCTGGGGGAGAAAGGTGGCGCCCTGCATCCCCCTGCGGAGAATGACGCCATCGATCCCCACCTGCAAGGTGCGGAGCAACTCCTCCGCGCTTGCATGAATTAATGACGTTGGCTCGGTGAGGATGCTGACCTCCACCTCAATGGCCCCGAGTTCATTTTTCTCCACCGGATTGAACCGGGAATCGCCAAAAGCTGCATGGAGGGCATTGCGCTTCACCCCTTCGACAATGGAATCAACGGCGGCAAGGCTGCCGATACAGCCGCGCAACTCACCATGCTCTTTCAGGGTGACAAAGGTTCCCCGCTTGTCTTGGAGCTCTTTATCCTGCAAGTGGGCCGCGATCTCGGCTCCTGGCTCGTGCGCCTCCATGCCGAGCTGCCTGGCAATGGTCTCCCGCGCCAGCCAGAGCAGCGCCTTCCCCTGTTCTTCTGTCAAGCCTGCCTGTGCGCCTTCCTTCCCTGCCATAAACAGCTCCTTTCTTCTTTCTTTTTCCGCGTACCTCTTTCATAGTACAGTATCTTTGAAAATGAAAAAAAGCAGAACACTTTTCTAGGAGGAGAAACCGTACAGGATGAAAACAATCACTGCATTTCTGGCTACAGGATTTTTCTTTCTCGACGCGGGCAACTGCCTTGGCGCGGACGCCAACCACGGAAAGCTGCTCTTTGAAAGCCCTGCCCTCGGGGGCGGCACCTCGGGCAAAACCTGCCTCACCTGTCATGAACATGGCCGGGGTCTCAGCCCGGAGACCCTGACCAGAAAGCAATATCGGGTCATGGGCAACCCCGTTGGCTCCCTTGCCGAGGTGGTCAACTTCTGCATCGAAGTCGCCTTACGCGGCGAGGGAATCGCGGAAAACGGCAAGGAGATGGACGACCTTCTCGCCTACCTGGCAATCTTCATCAAGGCCAACAGCGCCAAGCCCCAATAAAAAACCCCGGCCAGAGCCAGGGTTTTTTACAACACATTCTAAAGTGATACAATCAGCAGCTGCAGGAACCGCCGCTTCCGCTGCCGCAGGAGCTGCCGCAGCTTCCCCCGCCGCCCAAAGGCTTGGCCGAGGAGATGCCGAAACCGGAACGGGGCCCGGCCTCGATGAAGTCTACCTTGATGACTCCACACTGATTGCTGAGATTATTGTCCAGGAGGAACTTAATTCCGCCATGTTCAAAGGTCGCATCGTTTTCTTTTGGCTCATCCAGAGCCAATCCCAAAGAGGGGCCTGCTCAGCCACCTTGCATCAGGGCAACACGTACGGCAGAATCGATATTATTATCGGCCAGGTACGCTTTCAGTTTAACAACCGCCTGCTCTGTTACTTCAAGCATCCTATGATCTCCTCATCAAAAGGTTCATAAAAAATATCCGGCTCAGGAGGCCGGTAAGAAAAAAGTAATTTCAGCTTTTTCTTATCTGACAAATTAAGAAATATCCCCGCATAAGTCAAGGCTGGTTTTTTGTTTTGCTCTCCGCCTGATTCACGCTATAACAAAAAGAAGCAATCCCCAAGCAACCGCAGTCTTTCCTCCTTCCTTGCGCGAGGTCCGGCAGATGAAAAAAATCGTCATATCCACCGGCGGCGGCGACGCCCCCGGCCTGAACGCGGTTATCTACGCAGTGACCAAATCCGCCCATTACCGTGGCTGGGAGGTATACGGCAGCCACGGCGGCTACAAAGGCTTGCTCGACCCGGACGAACTTGTCCGCCTCACCCCGGAGATCGTCGAGGACATCACCCCCACCGGCGGCACGATCCTCGGCTCCACCAACAAGGGCAACCCATTCGCCATGCCGGTGGAAAACATGGCCGGCGAGGTGCAGCTCCGCGATGTTTCCGACCGGGTGATGCAGAATTTCAAACGCCTGGGTTTTTTCTGCCATATCGCGGTGGGCGGCGACGGCAGCCTGGAGATCGCCCACCGTTTCGCCACGGAAAAAGGGATGCCGGTGATCGGGGTGCCCAAGACCATTGACAACGACCTCCAGGCCACCCAACGGACCTTCGGCTGCGACACTGCCGTGGCCACGGCAACGGATGCATTGGACCGGCTTCATTCCACGGCCAAGTCCCACGACCGGGTCATGGTGGTCGAGGTCATGGGCCGCGATTCCGGCTGGATCGCCATCAATTCCGGGATCTCGGGCTGCGCCGACGTCATCCTCATCCCGGAAATCCCCTTTGATATGGACAGGGTCTGCGACAAGATCAACGACAACGAGCTGCACCACAAACATTACGCCATTGTCGTGGTGGCGGAAGGCGCCAGGGCCAAGAACGCCGAGGTGATCCACAAAGACACGGATGCCAGTGATGTCGGGCGGCAGGAGGTTCTCTTGGGCGGGGTGGGCGAATGGGTGGCGCAACAAATCCGGGAAAAAACCGGCAAGGATACCCGCTCCCTGGTGCTGGGGCATTTGCAGCGCGGCGGCTCTCCCACCACCTTCGACCGGATGCTGGCCCTGCGCTTTGGCGGCGCGGCGGTGCGGCTGGCCGAGCAGGAGATCTTCGATCACATGGTGGCGCTCTCGGCCACGGATATCGTTGCCGTGCCCCTGGCCGATGCGGTCAAGACCCGGAAGAAGGTGCCCCTGGGCAGCGACAAGGTGCTGACCGCAAGGGAGATTGGGATTTGCTTGGGGGATTGAAAAAATAGGTGAAAGGCTAAAGGCTGAAGGCGAAAATCCTTCTTACCTATAGCCTTTGGCCTTTAGCCTTTCACCTTTTCATATATTCGTCCCACTCGATGGGCAGCATGCTCTTCTTCAGATTGTTGCATTCCTTGCAGCAGGTAGCAAGATTGCCCTTGGAGCTTGTCCCTCCCCTGGCCAGGGGGACGATGTGGTCCATGGTGAGTTCCTTGGCCGGGGTCTTTTTGCCGCAATAGTAGCAGATACCCAGCGAGAGCTTGGTCTGCCACCAGCGGCTTTTTCGTATCTCCCTGGCCTTGGCGCGTTCGCGGCGGATATCTTCCTCGTCCACCCCCTCGCCGTATAGCTCCGCACTCATACCGCCACCTCCCCCAGCAAAATCTTCCGCGCCGCACCCACCAGATAGAGAGAGCCAGCCACGCAGATCAGATCGTTGCTCTGCGCCATGTCTGCGGCCAGGACCAGGGCCTCGGCAACCGTTGCGGCGGACTGCGCCTTGCTCCGTTCTTCCTCCGCCAGGATGGCGGCTAACTGCTCGGGTGTTGCCGAACGCTCGCTTTCCGGCCGGGTGAAGATGATCCGGTCCGCCAACGGGGCCATGGCGGTGAGGGTAGCGCTCACATCCTTGTCCCCCATGCAGGCCCAGACCAGAATGAGTCGGTCGTAGCGGAACTCACTGACCAGGGCATCCCGCAGGCTGTCCACCCCGGCGGGGTTGTGGGCCCCGTCCAGCAGATAGCGGCGCAGCGCGGCGGGCTGTTCGATCGCACCCTCGGCAGGACACTCCACCACCTTGCCGTCCGCCAGGCAGAAATATTCGAGCCGGCCAGGCCAGGCTACGGAAAGCAACCCCTGCCGGATCGCCTCGTCGGAGACCGGCAGGGTGGTGGCGATGCTTTCCAGCGCGGCCAGGGCCAGGGCAGCGTTGCCGATCTGGTAGCCGCCTTTCAGGCGGCAATGGAGGTCACCAAGGGAATAGCCATGGTCAATGCCCCGGTATTCCCAGCTTCCTTCCGGGCCGCGCACCGCATCAAACTCGCGCCCCAGCAGAAACAGGGGGGCCTTACGCTCCTCGCACACCTTCGCCACCACCGCCAGGCTATCATCCGCTGCCACCCCGGCAACCACGGGCACCTGGGGCTTGATGACCCCGGCCTTCTCAAAGGCCACCGCAGCCAGGGTGTTGCCCAGGTATTGTTCGTGGTCCATGCTGACATTGGTGATCACGGAAACCAGCGGGGTGATCACGTTGGTGGCATCCAACCTGCCGCCCATGCCCACCTCAAGGATGGCCACGTCCACCTGCTCCTCGGCGAACCAGAGCAGGGCCAGGGCCGTGGCAAACTCGAAATAGGTGATCTGCCTTTCCCCCAACGCCTCGCGGATCACACTGGCCTGGCGGGCGAAGGCCTCCTCGGAAATGAACCGGTCATCGATCCGAAACCGCTCACGCACGCAGCTCAGGTGGGGTGAGGTATACAATCCCACCTTGTAGCCAGCCCTGGTCAGGATGGTCCGCAGGGTCGTGGAAACAGAGCCCTTGCCGTTGGTGCCTGCCACATGCACGAACCGCAACCCCCGGTGCGGATTGCCCACCGAATCGAGGAACTGGCTCATACTCTCCAGACCCAGCTTGATCTTGAAAAACTGCAGATTATCGAGAAAGGACCATGCCTCCTGATACGTCATCATGACACCAACTCCAGCTTGGCATAGTCAAGATGGAGGGTCTTTCTCCCGTGCCTGAAAAAGAGCACCTCCACCGATTTGGGGCTGATAATCTTTTCCACCACCCCCTCCCCGAAAAACGGATGGCGCACCCGGCTGCCAAGCTTGATGTTCTGGGCCGGAGCAGCCGCAGCCGGGGTGGAAAGGCCAGGCGGATAGGCGGACTTGAGCGGCGGAATGCTGTAATCGGGCCGCTCCTCCTGCTCCGCATCATAGGCGGAGGATTGGGGCTGCCAGGCCGGGGCAGCAGGCGCCTGGGTCAAGGCATGGGGCAATTCCTGCAAAAAAGGCGATGGCCCGCCCGCGGCGGAGGAGGAGTCGTAGGACATGACCTCCTGGGGATAGACCAGATACAACTGCTTGCGGGCCCGGGTCGCGGCCACATAGAGCAACCTCCGCTCCTCTTCCCGGTGGGCGGGCAGCACAGCCTGGGTCGAGGGAAAGCGACCTTCCGCCAGGTTGATGATAAAGACCGTGTCCCACTCCAACCCCTTGGCCGAATGGATGGTGGAGAGCACCAGCCGCTTGCCGCCATCATCCTCAATAGCCCCGGCCTGGGGTGGGTCAAGGGAGGCGTCGTCGAGAAATGCCTGCAAATCCCCATACCCGCCCATCACCCTCCCCAACTCGTCCAGATCCCGACGGCGGCGGGGATAATCGTCGTGGTAGAGCCGTTCAAAGATCGGCTCGTAGTAGTCCATGATCCGCTCGAACATCTGGGTCAGGCTCATGCCCGGCTGTTGCAGTGCCTCCAGCATTGCCAGCAGTTCAGCAAAACCCTCCTTCCAGGTTTTCCCGGCCGGGTACTCCTTCAGCGCTGCCAGGGGGTCGTCCGCGCTCTTGACCCGGCTCAAAATATTCTGGGCCGTCTTGGGCCCCACCTTGTCGAGCTGCAACAGGAGCCGGTTCCAGGAGAGGTGATCGTGGGGATTGGCCACCACCCGCAGGTAGGAGATGATGTCCTTGTTGTGGGCCAGCTCGTTGAGTTTGAGCCCGCCGCGCTTGTCGAACTCGATCTGCCTATGGGTCAGCTCCAGCTCCAGCTTGTACGAATGAAAGCCGGAGCGGAAGAGCACCGCCATCTCATCCAGCGGCTCGCCCGCTTCCCGCAGGGCCACGATCTTTTCCGCCACATAACGGGCCTGGGTGGCCTCATCCCTGGCCCCGTAAACCACGGGCTTTTCCCCGCCCGTGATGTTGGTGAACAGGGTCTTGGTATATTTTTCCTGGGCCTTCTCGATGATGGCGTTGGTCAGATCGAGGATCTTCTGGGTGGACCGGTAGTTCTCTTCCAGCCGGATCAGACGGGTGTCCGGGAAGAGCGAGGGGAACTCCATGATGTTGCGGAAATCAGCGCCCCGGAAGCTGTAGATGGACTGGGAATCATCGCCCACCACCATCACATTGTTGTGCTTGGCCGCCATCAGCCGGACGATGGCGGCCTGAATGGGGTTGGTGTCCTGGTACTCATCCACCATGATGTGGCTGAAACGGCTGGCCAGCTCCGCATGCACCTCGGGAAACTCCTCCAGAATCCGCCGCCAGTTCACCAGCAGATCGTCGTAATCCATGAGGCTGTGCTCCAGCTTGAAGCGCTGGTAATGGTTGGCAATGGTCTGCAAATCGTCGGAAAAATCGTGAAAATGGCCGTACTCGGCCTCGATCAGCTCCTCGATGCCCAGCCCCTTATTCACCGACTTGCTCAGGATGGAGATCACCACCCGCTTGGAGGGAAAGCGTTTATTTTCGCCGCCCAGGTTCAGGGAGGATTTGAGCAGATTGACGATGCCCTCGGCATCGGACTGGTCGATGATGGTGAAGTTGGCCGCATAGCCGAGATGGCGGCAGTAGCGGCGCAGCAGTAGATTGGCCGTAGCATGGAAGGTGCCGCCCATGACCCGGCGACAGGAGTCGTCCAGCAGCAGGCTGGCCCGGTGCAGCATCTCCTGGGCCGCCTTGCGGGTAAAGGTAAGGAGCAGAATCTGCTCCGGGGGCACGCCCTGCTCGACAAGATGGGCCAGACGATAGACCAGGGTCCGGGTTTTGCCGCTGCCTGCCCCGGCAATGACCAGCACCGGGCCGCTCACGGTGGTCACGGCCTCGTATTGCGCCTCGTTCAAGGCCTTACGGGTGATCTGACTGGCGGAACGGACGGGCTGGGGCTTTGGCTTTGGTTCCATGGGAAATAAGGTGGGTTGCATGGCGGCAACTCTAACACAACAGCAGGGAGGCAATCGACAAAAAAGTTTTAATTTTCATGCCTGGCTGGTAGAGTATCTCGTTATAAAAATCAGACACCAGCAAGACAACTTTTTACATATTTTCAAGGAATTAGAAATGGACAACGCACAGGATATTTTCACCCAGGAAACCCTGCAGACCCTCTTTCCGCCCGAACGGGCCAACGCCTTCTTCGACGCCCTGTTCGGCGATGCCGAAGAAGGAGCCTACGACATCCGCTTAGTATTCAGGGGGCAAGCAGCCAACACCCTCACCTTCGGACTCGAACTCCACGAGCGCCCAGGTAGATGCCTGGCCTGCAACCTGACCTACGGCCTGCCCGAGGTCTTCAGCCGCCACCCCATCATCAATCTTAAGGGTTTGACGGCGGAGATCGACGCCCTCCTAGGCGACAAAGCCACCTGCACCGACTGGAAGCTCGGCACCACCCAAACCGTTTCCAAGAAGCTGCATGTTATTCCGTTGATGATCAACTTGGCGTGAAAGGAAATCTGTTTGGGGACGAGATGATTTTCGGCATGACAGACAGCAGCTCAAAATAATTCTGTTAACAACAACCACTCAAAAAATGCATAAAACAATTAGCCGCAGAAATGGTTTTACTCTTGTAGACGTCTTGCTAATTTTGGCGTTTGTCGGCATTGTCGCAAGTTTTATTCTCCGAATTATCTTCGCTTCTGAGCTGCATGAGTTAGAAGACCATTTTTGGAGATTGCTAGGAATTGAACCTGGGCTTGCAAGATTCGTCGTAGGTTCAGCTGTAATTTCACTATGGATTTGGATGTACACAAAAAGAAGAAAACGAGTGCGTAACAAAAAAATAGAACTATAAAGACATAGTCAGCAAGCCAATTGCGCTGACCGTTAGATGCTAGAAAATCAGACACACTCCCCCCATTTTCCCATTGGCACGCAGCCGAGCACCGGAGAGGCTGCCGAAAAGGGGATTTGCACTGTTTGAGCGCAGCGAGTTTGCAAATCCCCGGCAGCATCGAGGAGCACAGGGCATCCCGCCAACGGCGGGACAAGGGACACAGGGTGCCCTTTCTTTGGTTCGTTTCTTTGGGCAAGCAAAGAAATGAACAATCCCATCCCCTCTAAACCAATGAACGCACCGTGCCCCTAATCACTTCCCCAACCGAACTCACAACAAGCGCCACCGATGCCCTCCTCGCCATCGAATGCGCCATAATCATCGCCCTCCTCCGGCGCACCGCGACCACCAACCCCTGGCGAACAAACCTCTGGTGCTCAGCCTTCGCCCTTCTCGCAACCGCATCCTCCCTCGGCGCCCTAATACACGCCCTGGAGATGCCAAGGGCCATGCGCATAGCACTGTGGACCCCTCTCTACCTGAGCCTGGGGATTCTCGTACTACTGTTCATCGTGGGGGCTGTTGCTGACTGGCGGGGGCGAATCGCGGCCATGCGCCTTGTCCCATGGGGCATCGGGGCGAGCGCAACCTTTTTCGGACTGACCGCGCTGCTGGGCGGAAAGTTCATCGTTTTCATCGTGTATGCGGCGACAATTCTGCTGAGCACCCTGGCCATCTACACCTTTCTGGCCGTTACCCATCGGTTGCAAGGCGCCGCCGTCGTTGCCCTGGCAATCCTGCTCAATCTGGCCGCGGCCGCAACGCAGGCGAGCAATGTCTCACTCCACCTGCTTGTCCCCTTTGATCACAACGGACTCTTTCACCTTGTCCAGATAGTGAGCACCGCGATACTCGGATGGGGATTGCACCTCGGCATGGAGTCTGCCCAGAGATAAGTGTGCCGCGAACAAGCCTACTTCAGTCGATCAAAATGCCGCCCCACCTCGCTTGGCCGATGCGCATCCGACCCAGCTACCAGCGGAACCCCTAAGGCAACAGCCTCGTCGATCAGTGCGCGCACCGGATACTGCTCCCCGCGATGGGAAAACCCGGAGGTATTCACCTCCAAGGCCATGCCCTTCTCGCGCATCCCCTGGAAAATCTCGCTGATCTGGCGCTGATGCGCCCCGGTGAAATGCACCTCGGGATGGTGGCGGAGCACGGCGTCCAGATGGCAGAGCACCGTGCCGGGCAGGGACTCGACCGCCTCCAGCAGGGTGGCGAAGTAGTCGGAGATCACCCGCTCCACCCCCTGTTTGCCCAGGGGCTCCAAATTGGCCTTGCGGCGGCTCACCACATTGTAGTGATGCCCGTCGATCTCGTAGTAATGGAAGGAAATACCGACGCGGTCCCAGTGGTACCGCTGGAGAAACTCAAGAATTGCAGGGACCTGCCTGGGGTTGTAGCCCACCTCCACCCCGAGGCCGATGCGGAGCCTGTCTCCGTACACCTGTTGCAGCCGCTGCCCTTCACGGTGGTAGGCGGCAAAGTCCTCTGCGGTCAGCCAGGTGGCTTCGGGATAGCGGATGCCGCATTCCAGGTGCTCCAGAAAGACCAGCTCCTCAAGCCCCTTGGCAATGGCCGCCTCGACATACTCCTCCATCTCGCCGCTGGCGTGGTGGCAGAGCCGGGTATGGACATGGCCGTCGCTCTTGGGGTTGATCAGCATCGGGTTGCCGAAAAAAATGATTCTCGGAAACTAGGCGTTGCCGCGCGGGAAGAAATGCAGCACCCCGTCGATATCCGAGGTGTCGCAGACGCGACCCGGCCCCAGTTCGACAAACTGCTCAATGCCTTCCATGTTGATGGAAAATTGCTGGCCGTCGGGCATGTGGTACACAACCGTCCGGACCTTGGTTATATCAATTGGCGATCCAGCCACTCTCATATGCATTCCTCACCCAAATCCTATAAAAAAACAGAACCGTGTTCTGTAATTTAGTCATTCGTTAAATAATTACAAGCTGCCTGCAAAAAAAATCAGTACGACTTTCTCGCCAAAACCTCGCGGGGCTTGGAGCCGTCCGCCGGGCCGACCACCCCTTCCTTTTCCATGAGCTCGATCATCCGGGCGGCCCGGTTGTAGCCCACCCGCAACCGCCGCTGCACCATGGAGATGGAGGCCTGCCCGGTCTCGCAAACCAGGGCCACGGCCTCGTCATACTTATCGTCCATCTCCCCGGACTCATCGCCATCACTGGCCTCGGATTCCTCGGCAAGCTTGAGCACGCTTTCATCGTAGCGGGCAGCACCCTGCTCCTTGAGAAAGGTCACGATCCGCTCGGTTTCCTTTTCCGAGATGTAAGCGCCGTGGATGCGCTGGAGCTTGCTGGTGCCAGGCGGCATGAAGAGCATGTCGCCCGCGCCCAGCAGGTGCTCGGCCCCGCTGCCGTCCAGAATGGTGCGGGAATCGATCTTGGACGAAACCTTAAACGACATCCGCGTGGGGAAGTTGGCCTTGATCAACCCGGTGAGCACATCCACCGAGGGGCGCTGGGTGGCGAGAATCA
>JBAZSA010000049.1:0-1485 GCA_041662645.1 Desulfurivibrionaceae bacterium | reverse complement strand
CTCTGGCCATCTGGGCCAGCCTGGCCACGGCATCCTCGACCTCGCGGGAGGAGACCATCATCAGGTCGGCCAGCTCGTCGATGATGATGACGATGAGCGGCAGCTTGTCCGTGGCCTCGGCGTTGTAGCTGGCCAGGCTCTTGACCTTGGCCTCTTCCATCAGCTGGTAGCGGCGCTCCATCTCCCGCACCGCCCACAAAAGCGCCCGGCTGGCCAGCTTGGGGTCCACCACCACCGGGTGCAGCAGGTGGGGGATATCCTCGTAGCAGGAAAGCTCGATGCGCTTGGGGTCCACCAGCAGGAGGCGGACCTCCTCGGGGGTGGCCTTAAGCAGGATCGAGCAGATGATGGCATTGACCGCCACGCTTTTCCCTGAGCCGGTCGCCCCGGCGATGAGCAGATGGGGCATGCGCGCCAGATCGGCGATCACCGGGTTGCCCACCACGTCCATGCCCAACCCGATGGTGAGCCTGGAGGCGGCCTTCTGGAATTTTTCATGGGCAAAGATGTCGCGCACATAAACGATATGCCGGGTGGGGTTGGGAATCTCGATGCCCAGCGCCGCCTTGCCCGGAATGGAGCCGACAATGCGCACGCTCTCGGCCTTGAGGCCCAGGGCCAGATCGTCGGCCAGGGCGATAATCTTGTTGATCTTGACCCCAGGGGCCGGGGAAAACTCGTAGGTGGTGATCACCGGACCGGGGGAGATGCCAACCACCTTGCCCACCACCCCGAAATCCTTGAGTTTTTCTTCCAGCTCGGCACTCACCGCATAGTAGTAGTCGCGGTCCACAACCACCTCGGTGTTTTCCGGCTTGTCCAGCAGGGAGAGCGGCGGCAGCCGGTATTCGCCGCTGGCCGCGGGCAGGAGCTGGAAGGCGTCGTCATCCGCGCCAGACTCAAGCTTCACCGGGGCATGCACCTTGGGCACTGCGGCGTTATCTTGATCAGCACTTGCCTCGGCTACCAGGGGAGCTGCGGCTGCCAACACTTTCTTACCCTGCCCGGCAGAGGAGTTATCCTCGGCTGCTTGCCTGCCTGCCCGGCGGCTAATCATAAAATCGCGCAAACGATTTCCCAGGGAATAGGGGGAAAAGCTGCTGACCAGCATCAGGGAAATAACCAGCACCACGCCAAAAAGCAACAAGGACCCAGGGCCGCCGAAATACAGTTGCCCATACTGGACCAGCAGCGTGCCCAGGAAACCGGCAACCGGATAGGTGTGCTCGAAAACGGTGAACGAGGCCAGGGCGGTGAAACCGAAAAGCCCGGAGCTGGCCAGGAGAATCCCGGTGCAGCCGAACATGGTCAGGGGCAGGGTCTCCACAGTGTAATCCGGAGAGAACAGACGGATGGAGAAAAAAAGCAGCAGAAAAGGCAGCCAGAGGGAGGTGATCCCCAGAAGATCCATGAGCAGCCCGGCAACAAACTGGCCCACTGCCCCCCCCCAGTTGGCGGTGATCGTCTGGATCGCCGGCTCCACCG
>JBAZSA010000048.1:0-16121 GCA_041662645.1 Desulfurivibrionaceae bacterium | reverse complement strand
GAGGAGCACGGCCTGGATGTTTCTTTCCGCTTCATTGAGGACATAAAGATAAGCAAGTTGATACAGCCCCGCACCGACGGCGCAGGTGACCCCCAGCGTCACCACGAGTATTTTCCAATACCGACGGCCTGACTGCGAAGTACCACCCGGTGAATCCAGCCCCATAACGCCCTCCATGCAAGGTAGCTCCATTATAGGGCCGGATTCCTTGCGAAGTCAAACAAAGAAATACCGTAACATAAAGGGGTTAGGCCAGAAAAGCCATCAGGAAGAAACCCGGTTGCGCCCCCCTTCCTTGGCTCGGTACAGAGCCTGATCCGCAGCCTTGATCACGGCCTGGGGGGGTTTTCTGGTCGTGTCGGGCTGGGCCATGCCGATGCTGATGGTGAGCGAGACCTTTTTCCCGGCCCCCCCGCCCTTCTGCCTGCTGTCCGCATTCTTGCCGGCCCGGTCCGCGCTCCTGACCGCAAATCCTGCCTCGGCCACGGCCTGACGCAATGTTTCCAGATGGGGCTGGGCCTGTTTCATATCCTTGCCCGGAAAAAGAATGGTGAACTCCTCCCCGCCATAACGAAAAGGCCGGCCTCCCCCGCCAACCCTGGCAAGCAGGGTGGCCACCATGGCCAGCACTTGATCTCCCACATCATGGCCATGGCGGTCGTTGAACTTTTTGAAAAAATCAATATCCACCATGGCCACGGTGTAGGTGTTGCCCAGCTTGAGCAGAGCCTCGTTCAAGGCGCGGCGGCCTGGCAGCGTGGTCAACTCATCCCGAAAGGCCATCCGGTGGGCAGCTTCGATGGCGGAAACAATGAGGATCAACGCGGCCACGCTGAAAAAATAGGACTGCCGGGCGGAATTACCGGCCAACAGGGCAAGGAGCGAACAGAGCAGGGCCCAGAGGAAGCCATGATCCAGCAGGTCGCGGTGGCGGTGGAAGCGAAACAGCAGGATCAGGGTGGCCAAAGACCAGAGGACAAGAGCGGGAGAAAACAGGGGCCCCACCAGGGGCAGGGAAACAACCATCGCTTCCAGCTGCCGCACGATCAGGGGACCGCGCACCCCATAAAGCGCAAGCAGCAGCAGGGGCTGAAAGAAAATGAAGATAAAACGGCGCAATCCCTGGCCGGTGACAATGCCCCGCTCCCGCCAGAAGGAAAAAAAAAGCAGATTGAGAGGCAGGGTCAGCAAAGCCATATGGAACACATACCGGGCCAGAAGCTGGTCGATCTGGGCAACCCCGCCGTAACGGCGGAGCAGCAGATCGGCCAGGAGCACCATCAGGGTCCCGAAGAGCAACCGGCTGCGGTTAAAACGCCAGCTCAAAAAAACAGCGACAAGCCCCAGGGCCGGAGGAAAAAGCCAGGTGTTTCCGGACAGCCATTGAGCCAACCCATCATGCTGCAAGGCAGACAAGGCCGCGGCGAGCAGCAGGCCGCCCGGCGCCAAATACAGAAAAAACCCTTGCCAGAAGTGCATGTTTCCTCCGGGGTGTTGCTCGCCGAAACACAAAAGTCCCCTCCCACCTCGGGGGGAGGGGAGTAATTTGGGCAGCCCTGTGCAATTTCGCAAGAGACTCAACCTATGCTGAAACTATGCGGCCCGACTCTTTTCGTCAACTACATATGCGACCCCTTTCATTTTTTGACAAAGCAGGGCATGATGGACAATCATGAAAAACCGATACCCACACCCCAGGCCGCAAACCCCGGCCATCGACCCGGAAAAATGCACCGGCTGCGGTCTCTGCCTTACGGTCTGCCCGGACCAGACCCTGTCGCTGCTGCGCGGCAAGGCGACAGTCAGCGGGAAAAGCTGCATGGCCTGCGATCATTGCCGCGCCATCTGCCCGAGCCAAGCCATCGCCGTGCCCAATCTCCAACACGATCTCTTTTTCCAGACCTTCAGCGCGGACAACCGCTACCTGCCCCCCGGCCAGGGGGACACAGCCCAGCTGGTCCGGATCATGCTCTCCCGCCGTTCCTGCCGTAATTACCAAAACAGAGCCCTGGAGCAAAAGCTGCTGGAAGACCTGGTCCGCATCGGCACCACAGCCCCTTCCGGCACCAACAGCCAGGGCTGGACCTTTACCATCCTGCCGAACCGGCCAGCGGTGGAAAGCCTGGGCAACCTGGTTGGCGCCTTTTTCGCCAAGCTCAACCGCCAGGCAGCCAACCCCTTGCTGCGCACCCTTCTCAGCCTGATGGGCAGGCCGGCCCTGGCCAATTACCATCGCCGCTACCATGCCACCATTGCCCAGGGACTGCGGGAATGGGCGGAGCAGGGTCGCGACCGGTTGTTCCACGGGGCCTCTGCCGCCATCATCATCGGCTCACGCCCCGGGGCAAGCTGTCCCAAAGAAGACGCCCTGCTTGCCACCCAGAATATCCTGCTCGCGGCCCATACCCTGGGCCTGGGCTCCTGCCTGATCGGCTTTGCCGTGGCGGCCATGGCACAAGAACCGAAGATCCAACACGCCCTGGGCATTCCCGCCGAGGAGGCGATCCATGCCGTCATCGCCCTGGGCTATCCGGCCGAACCATACCAGCGGCTCACCGGCAGAAAACCTATAACACCACGATATTTCACAGGATAGCCCCATGAAACACCGGATCATCGAGCTGGAAACCCGGCTGGCCTTCCAGGAAATCGCCCTGGAAGAGCTGAACAGCGTCCTCATCAGTCAACAGGCCCAGCTTGACGCCGTGGAAAAGGAATGCAACCGCTTGGCCAATCTGCTGGCCGAAACCCTTGCTCCCCGCGAGGCGGATCATCCATGACAGAGTTCACCCTCACCGTCGGGGCGCAAGCCTGCCTGCGCGGCGCCTCGCCCACCCTGGCCGAGGCCCTCAAGCAGCAGCTGACCATCGACAACCCCGAATACCTCGAGGCCAAGAAATACAGCCGCTGGATGGGCAAAAAGCTCAAGCCCCTTCTCTATTTTTTCGCGGAACACAATGACAGCATCACCTTTCCCCGAGGTTACGCCAACCACGCCATCCTCCTGGCCCGGAAATTCATGCGCCAGGATCCGAAGATCATCGACCAGCGGCAGAGCGTCACCCCGGTTGATTTCCGCTTCCTCGGCGAGCTGCGGCCCTACCAGGAGGAGGCCATCAGCGCCATAACCCGGCACGACTTCGGGGTGCTCGAAGCTGGCACCGGCTCGGGCAAAACGATAATCGCCCTGGCGGTGATCGCCAAACGGCGCCAGCCCACCCTGGTGCTGGTCCACACCAAGGAGCTGCTCTACCAGTGGGTGGAACGGGTGCGAACCTTCTTGGGCGTGGAGGCGGGGCTGATCGGCGACTCCCATTTCTCCCTGGCCCCCATCACCATCGCCATTGTCAACTCGGCCCGGAACAGGCTGAACGAGCTGCCAGCCCATTTCGGCCAACTCTGCGTGGACGAGTGCCACCGGGTTCCGGCCTCACTCTTCACCGAGGTGGTCTCGGCCTTTGACTGCCGCTATCTGCTGGGCCTTTCCGCCACCGCCTTCCGCCGCGACGGCCTGACCAAGCTGATCCATCTGTATCTCGGCGACCGGGCCTTCAAGGTGGAGAGCCACGATCTGCACGAGAGCGGGGCCGTACTCAAGCCGGAGTACATCCAGCGGGCCACGGAATTCCGCTATGTTTACCGGGGCAACTACCAGGCCCTGATGAAGGCCCTCTGCGGGAACACGGCGAGAAACCAGCTCATTGCCGAAGACATCCTCAAGGAGCGCGCCGCCTCGCCGGGCACCATCCTGGTTGTCAGCGACCGGGTCAAGCATTGCGAGGAGCTGGCCGCGATGCTTAAAAAACAGGGCTGCCCCAGCGCGGTGCTCACCGGCAAGCTCCCGGCGGAACAGCGCACCGGTCTGGTGGAATCCATCCGCCAGGGCGAGGTCAAGGTGCTGATCTCCACGGTGCAGCTCATCGGCGAAGGCTTCGACTGCCCGGATCTCGCCACCCTCTTTCTCACCACCCCCATCAAGTTCACCGGCCGCCTCCTCCAAGTGGTGGGACGGGTGCTGCGCCCGGCCCACGGCAAGCAGGCAAGGGTCTACGATTATGTCGATCCGGTGGGCGTGCTTTCCTCCTCGGCCCAGAGCCGCTGGCTCACCTTTCAAAAAGACTGACTGAGTATTTTTACCCTTTGCAAATTCTTTTTTCCCATGTTAGAAAATCATTTTTTTGGGATGAATGCTCATTCAGTTTTTTGTCAACTGTTCAATTTTTTGAAAGAAATGGAGGAGATGAGAAAATGATCAAGAAGATTTCAACCGTGGCCCTGGCAACCCTGATCTGCCTGCCCACCCTGGCCTCTGCCGGAGCAGGCAGCAGCTCCGACCGGGTGGCAGACCTGGAAAAGCAGATGGCCGATATGAACAAGGCGTTCAACGCCCAGATGCAGGCGATGAAGGACGAGATCGCCGCGCTCAAGACCAAGAACGCCGAGATGGGCAAGGAAGTTGCCTCCACAAGCGACGCCGTGAAAAAAGGCTTTGACGCAGCCGAGTGGACCAAGAAAGTCACGGTGGGCGGCCAGGTCACCTTCCGCGGCTACAATCTCCAGAACGTTTGGGACTTTAATGACAATACCGATACCGACAACCGCGACCTGTTCCGGACCAAGGGCAGCCTCTGGGGCGAGTTCAAGCCCACGGAGGACGTGACCGCCCGCATCCAACTCACCGACCAGACCTGGGGCGAGGGTGTCACCTATGATCAGTCCGCCTTCCCCGGCCAAACCGACACCTCCATGGATAACAACAGCAACAAGGTCTTCTTGGACAACGCCTACATCAATGTCAAGAACCTGCTGAATTTGCCCGTCGAAGGCACCTTTGGCCGCCAAAACATGATCTATGGTTCCGGCTTTGTTATTCTTGACGGCCAGTCCCAGTTCGCCTCCACCTCCATCTACTTTGACGGGGTCAAGCTGCGCTGGAACATCACCGACCAGATCATGCTGGACGGCTTCTACATGAAGGACCAGGAGAACAACACCGGCAATAATTACAACCATACAACGCTCTCTTCAACCGGTGGCCACGGCGACGACATCACCCTGTCCGGCTTCTACCTGACCAACAAGAAATGCCCGATCACCGGCATGCAGCAGGAGCTCTATGCCCTGAACCGGACCGATGAATGGATTGGCAAGAACATCTGGATGTACGGCGCCCGTCTTTCCGACAAGCTGGCCAACGGCATCGATTACTCTCTGGAAGGCGCCATCCAGACCGGAGACGCGAACTTCACCCAGGACCAGGACGCTTGGGGAACCAAAATGGAAGCTGGCTACACCGTCAATGCTCTGGCCTGGAAGCCCCGGGTATACCTGGGTTATGCCTTCATGAGCGGCGACGACGCCAGCTCCGCCGGAGACAGCGAGAAATGGGATGTATTTTACGGCGGCTGGCCGCAGTGGGGCGATCTGCTGGCCTGGAAATATCTCAACCTTAATGCAGCAAACAACCTGAGCAAGGCTTATGATTATAATGCAAACGGCAATGTCATCGGCGAGGCAGTCTACTCCAACCTCCAGATTGCCACCCTCGGCGGCAGCGTCAAGCCAACGGACAAGCTGACCATGGGGATCTCCTACTCCAAGCTGACCTTCGACGAGACCTATGCCGGGGTTGACGATGATTTCGGTGACTACTACCAGGCCACGGCCAAGTACCAATACACCAAAAACCTGAGCTTCTCTCTCTATGGCGGCCTGATTGATCCAGGCAAGGCCTTTACCGAGAACCCAAATGGCGCCATGGATGACAACGCCACCGAAGCATACTGGGAAGCAGAGTTCAAGTTCTAGCCGCAGAAGCTGAACAGGTCACACCGGGGGCAGCGCTTTTTTGCTGCCCCTTTTTTTTCAGCCAAACAGCCGCCGATCCCCTGTACCGGTAAGGTTTTCCAACACCGTTGAAGGATGGCGGAATCCGTGGTAAAAAGCCCCTGTTATCCAGAATGCAAACTTTTGAAGCTCCATTACAAGTGAACCGGCATTGAGGAGTACCGTGTGACCCAGAAAAACACTGACGCAGAAAAACTCTGGTTTTCCGGCAACGAAGCCCTGGCCCTCGGCGCTTTCGAGGCGTCGGTGCAGGTGGCCTCCGGCTACCCAGGCACGCCGTCCACCGAGATTCTGGAAAACCTCTCCACCTACAAGTCCGTTTACAGCGAATGGGCGCCCAACGAGAAGGTGGCCCTTGAGGTCGCCATCGGCGCCTCCTTTGCCGGGGTGCGGGCTCTCTCCACCATGAAGCATGTGGGCCTCAACGTGGCCGCCGATCCGCTCTTCACCGCCTCCTACACCGGAGTGCGCGGCGGGCTGGTGATCGTGGTGGCGGATGATCCTTCCATGTACAGCTCCCAGAACGAGCAGGA
Organism: Desulfurivibrionaceae bacterium; assembly: GCA_041662645.1. Taxonomy (GTDB): domain Bacteria; phylum Desulfobacterota; class Desulfobulbia; order Desulfobulbales; family Desulfurivibrionaceae; genus Thiovibrio. The sequence continues at coordinate 9,741 of JBAZSA010000048.1, read as the reverse complement.
CAGCCGCAACTACGCCTACGCGGCCAAGCTGCCCATGCTGGAACCGGCCGACCCGTCCGAGGCCAAGGACTTTCTGAAGCTCGCCTACCGGCTCAGCGAACAGTTCGACACCCCGGTCCTGCTGCGCAGCTGCACCAGGGTCGCCCATGTCAAGGGCGTGGTCACCAGGGGCGAGATCGAAAAGCCGACCCTTACCCCGGGCCTGGAAAAGAACCCGGCCAAGCTGGTCATGCTGCCGGCCCATGCCAGGGGCCGGCGAATCGCCATTGGCGAACGGCAGCGAAACTTGGCCGAGTTCGGCGAGACCCTGGCCGAAAACCGCCTGGAAATGGGCGACCGGAAAAAAGGCTTTATCGCCGCGGGCACCAGTTACCTCTATGCCAAGGAGGCCTTTCCCGAAGCATCTTTCCTGAAAATCGGCATGGTCAATCCGCTGCCGGAAAAGCTGATCCGCGACTTCGCCTCCCAGGTGGACACCCTCTACATCATCGAAGACCTCGACCCATTCATCGAGATGCGGGTCAAGGCCATGGGCATCGCCTGCCACGGCAAGGATCTGATCCCGGCCATCGGCGAACTCTCCGCCTCGGTGGTGCGCAAGGCGATCACCGGCGAGGCCGGAACCGCCGCCTTCGCCCCGGTGGATCTGCCGCCCCGGCCGCCCAACATGTGCGCCGGCTGCCCGCACCGGGGGCTGTTTTACAACCTGAACCGGCTCAAGGTTTTTGTCTCCGGCGATATCGGCTGCTACACCCTGGGCGCCCTGCCGCCGCTTTCGGCCATGGACACCTGCGTCTGCATGGGCGCCAGCATCGGCATTGCCCACGGCATGGCCAAAGCCCTGGGCGCAGAAGGGTTGGGCAAGGCGGTGGCCGTGATCGGCGATTCCACCTTTATCCACTCCGGGATCAACAGCCTGATCAATACGGTATACAACAAGAGCTACTCCACGGTGATCATCCTCGACAACCGGATCACCGGCATGACCGGCCAGCAGCCCAACCCGGCCTCCGGCTCGACGATCATGGGCGAGCCGGCCAATGCCATCGATTTTCCCGAGCTGTGCCGGGCCATCGGGGTCAAGCATGTGCGCACGGTCAACCCGCACGATATCGAGGCCACCTATGCGGTGCTGCAAGAAGAAATCGAGCGGGACGAGCCCTCGGTGGTGATCACCCGCTTCCCCTGCGTGCTGACCCCGGCGGAAAAGAAGCGCCCCAAGATTTCCTTCACCAGCATTACCGAGAAGTGTACCGGCTGCACCATGTGCCTGCGCCTGGGCTGCCCGGCCATCAACTGGGTCCCGCTCTCGCCGGAAGAGGCCAAGGGTATGGGCAAGAAGGAAAAACAAAAAGGCTATGCCCTGATCAACGAGACCACCTGCATCGGGTGCGGCCAGTGCCTTTCCCTCTGCAAATTCGAGGCGATCAGCTGCGGGGAGGGTAAATAATGAACCAAGGGAACATCCATTTTTGCGGGGTTGGCGGCCAGGGCATTTTGCTGGCCAGCGAACTCACCGCACATGCCCTGCTTGCCGCGGGCTTCGACGCCAAAAAGAGCGAGGTGCACGGCATGGCCCAGCGCGGCGGCTCGGTGGAGGCGCATCTGCGCTTCGGCACCACCAAGGTCTACTCCCCGCTCATCGAGCCGGGCGCGGTGGACATCATGCTGGCCTTCGAGATGATGGAGGCGGTGCGCTATCTGCCTCTCCTCAACGCCAAGAGCACGGTGATCGTCAACACCCAGAAAATCGCCCCGCCCGCCGTGGCCACCGGCAAGATGACCTACCCGGATGAGTGCCTGAATGAACTGACCAGCCGGGCCATCACCGTGATCCCGGTGGACGCCTTTGCCATCGCCCGGAAGGTCGGCAACCTCAAGGCGGTGAACGTGGCCCTGGTGGGGGTGCTCTCCCGCTATCTGCCCATGGACGAAGCGACCTGGGTCGAGGTAATCAAAAAACGGCTGCCAGCCAAGATTCTTGAGGTCAACCTTCAGGCCTTTCAAGAGGGCCGCAAGGCTGGAAAGTAAAAGAATTTGCCACAAAAACCACGAAAGAACACGAAACAGTTTAAGAGATTTTAGAGAGGGTCCAATAACAAGTCATCCGGTGCATGCACACCCTCATCGGGGAAGCCGACATACAATAAAGCGCCCGAGGCCTGCCCATAAAACTTTCGTGTCTTTCGTGGATTTAGTGGCAAAAAAATAGAGGATAACTCAATGATCTGGAACGAGGAATACGAAACCCTGCCGCGCCCGGCCCTGGAGGCCCTGCAACTGAAACGGCTCAAGGCCCAGGTGGCGCGGGTCCACGCCACGGTTCCCTATTACCGCAAAAAGATGGAAGACGCCGGAGTCACCCCGGAGGACATCCAGACCCTGGCCGACATCCGGCTGTTGCCCTTCACCACCAAGGAAGACCTGCGCAAGAACTACCCCTTCGGCCTGTTCACCGTGCCCATGGAGCAGGTGGTCCGCATCCACGCCTCCTCCGGCACCACGGGCAAGCCCACGGTGGTTGGCTACACCAAGCGCGACATCGAGATGTGGGCGGAGCTGATGACCCGCACCCTCTCCGCCGCCGGGGTGCACAGCGGCGATATCGTGCACAACGCTTACGGCTACGGCCTGTTCACCGGAGGCTTGGGCGCCCACTACGGCGCCGAGAACCTGGGCGCCGCAGTCATCCCCATCTCCGGGGGCAACACCAAACGCCAGATCCAGATCATGCAGGATTTCGGCTCCACCGTGTTGCTCTCCACCCCTTCCTACGCCCTGAACATCGCCGACGCCATGGCCGACCAGGGCATTGATCCGGCCACCCTCAAGCTGCGGGTGGGAGTCTTCGGGGCCGAGCCTTGGAGCGAGGCGATGCGCGAGGAGATCGAAGCCAGGCTCAAAATCAAGGCCATCGACATCTACGGCCTCTCCGAAGTCATGGGGCCGGGGGTTGCGGCCGAATGCATCGAGGAACAGAAGGGCTTGCACATCATGGAGGATCATTTCCTGCCCGAGATCGTCGATCCGGACAGCTTCGAGCCGCTTCCCATAGGCGACAGAGGCGAACTGGTCTTCACCACCCTGACCAAGGAGGCCTTCCCGGTTATCCGCTACCGCACCAAGGACATCTCCCGCCTGATCCCCGACGCCTGCACCTGCGGCCGCACCTTTTACCGGATGCCCAAGGTCACCGGGCGCACCGACGACATGCTGATCATCCGCGGGGTCAATGTTTTCCCCTCCCAGATCGAAGAGGTGATCATGGGCGTGGAAGGGGTGGAGCCGCATTATCAGATCGTGGTCGAACGGGAGGGATCTCTCGACAAGATCGAGGTCCAGGTGGAGGTGAGCGAGGCAATCTTCTCCGACGAGATCAAACCCCTGGAAACCTTGAGCAAGAAGCTACAGACCGAGATCAAGGATCTGCTGGGCATCTCCTGCACCATCAAACTGGTGGAGCCCAAGACCATCCAGCGCAGCGAAGGCAAGGCCAAACGCGTCATCGACAACCGCAAGCTTTTTTAACAAATAACCTTGCGGTGCTAATGATAAAAGCAGCATCAAGAGCCGTAACGGAATAGCCCGGCACACATTTTTTGTTCCGGAACAGCTCCTAAAATCTGAGAGAGGGGTAAGCCATGAAGGTAAAACAGATTGCGATCTTCCTGGAAAACAAGTCGGGCCGATTGGCCGACATCAGCCACACCCTGGCTGAAAACGCCATCAACATCCGAGCCCTGTCCCTGGCGGACACCGCTGATTTCGGCATCCTCCGCCTGGTGGTCAACGATACCACCAAGGCCCAGCAGGTCTTGAAGGAAAACGGCTTCACCGTGGGGATCACCGAGGTCCTGGCCGTGGAGGTGCCGGACAAGCCCGGCGCTCTGGACTGCATCCTGCAAGTAGTCCGCGATGCGGGTCTCAATGTGGAATACATGTACGCTTTCACCAAAAAAAGCGGCGAATCCGGCATGCTGCTGTTCCGCTTCGACAACCAGGACGCGGCGGTAGCTGTCTTTCAGAAGGCGGGCTTCCGGTTGTTGAGCGACGATGAGGTTCACGCCCTGTAAACAACGGCCAGAGGCCAGAATATGCCTCTGTTGGAAAATTTCATCACTTAACCATGAGGAGAAAAAGGTGAAACGATCATTTGCAGCAACCATCATCATGCTGGCGGTCTCGCTGGCCATGTCGGTCTCCGTGGCAATAGCCGAAACGATCAAGGTCGGCGCCATTTTGGCCATGACCGGCCCGGCTTCTTTCCTGGGCGCCCCCGAGGCGCGAACCCTTGAAATGCTCGCCGAGGAAATCAATGCCAAGGGCGGAATCAACGGCAACAAGATCGCGCTGGTCATCAAGGATTCCGGCGGCAACCCGGAAAAAGCCATCTCGTTTGCCAAGCAGCTCATCGAGGAAGAGAAGGTCTTCGCCATCATCGGCCCCTCCACCAGCGGCGAAACCCTCAAGATCAAGCAAATCTGCGAATCCGGCAAAACCATCCTCCTCTCCTGCGCCGCAGCCGAGCAGATCGTCGAGCCGGTTGCCAAGTACGTGTTCAAGACCCCCCAGAAGGACAGCCATGTGGTCCATGCGATTTTTGAAAGCATGAAGGCCGCCAAGATCAGCAAGATTGCGGTGCTGGCCAGCAACACCGGCTTCGGCCAGGCAGGCAAGGGCCAGATCGAAAAACAGGCCCCGGAGTCCGGCATCCAGGTTCTGGCCACCGAGGTATATGACAGCAAGGCCACCGACCTTTCCGCCATCGTGGCCAAGCTCGCCGCCAACAAGGAGATTCAGGCGGTGATCAATTGGTCCGTTGAACCGGCCCAGGCCATCGTGCTCAAGAACATCCGCCAGGCCGGCTGGAAGGTGCCCATTTACCAGAGCCACGGCTTCGGCAACATCAAATACGTCCAGGCCGCTGGCGCTGCCGCCGAAGGGGTTATCTTCCCGGCCGGCCGTCTGCTCATCGCCGACAAGCTGGCGAACAAGAACCCCCAGAAGGCGGTGCTGACCAGCTACACCAAGAACTACGAAACAAAATTCAAGGAAGACGTGAGCACCTTTGGCGGCCATGCCTACGACGCCTTCAAGATCCTCTGCCGGGGCATCGAGCTGGCTGGAACCAACCGGGAAAAGGTGCGTGACGCCATCGAAAACCTGAAGGGTTTTGTGGGCACCGCCGGAATATTCAATTTCTCACCCACCGACCACAATGGCCTGGGCACCGACTCGGTGACCATGCTCACAGTCAAGGGCGGCACTTTCGTCGAATACAAAAAGTAATCAACGCTTCCCAACAATCCTTGGTCAACGCCGTCGGCCACTCAGGCGCGACGGCGTTGACATATATACAAAAATGACCCTCGAACTCTTCAGCCAATACCTGCTGGCCGGCGTCACCTACGGCATCATTTACGCCATCGTGGGCATCGGCTTCAATATCATCTACAACACCACCGGGATCATCAACTTCGCCCAGGGGGAGTTCGTGATGCTCGGCGGGATGACCGCCATCACGCTCACCCAGTGGCTGCCGCTGCCCGTGGCCATCGGGGCGGCCGTAGTCGTGGTGATGCTGATCGGCGCCCTGGTGGAAATCCTCTTCATCCGCTGGCTGGATCGCCCCTCGGTACTGCGGATGATCATCATCACCATCGGCATCTCCATCCTGATCCGCGAGGCGGCCCTGCATATCTGGGGCGAGGGCGTGCGCTCGCTGCCCTATTTCGTGGGCAATGAGATCACCACGGTTCCGGTTCTGGGAGCAAGGGTTTCGCCCCAGGTTCTCTGGGTAATCGGGGTCTGCACCCTCATGGTCCTCGCCTTAAGCCTGTTTTTCAAATACACCCTCCAGGGCAAGAAGATGCAGGCCTGCGCCGCCAACCGGATGGCCGCGACCCTGTGCGGCATCAGCACCAGAAACATGGTCACCCTCTCCTTCATGCTTTCCGCAGGGATCGGCGCCCTGGCCGGTTGCGTGATGAGCCCCATCACCTACACCCAGTACGATGCCGGCACCGGCCTGGCGATCAAGGGTTTCACCGTTGCCATCCTCGGCGGCCTGGGCAGCAGCATGGCCGCGGTGGCCGCGGGCTTACTCCTCGGCCTGATCGAATCCTTCAGCGTCAGTGTCGTGCCGCTGGCCTTTCAGGACGCCATCTCCATCACGCTCCTGCTGGCCATCCTCTTCTTCCGCCCCCATGGCCTGTTCGGCTCCAAGGACGCCGCAGGGTTGAAGGAGTTCTAACCATGAAACGTCATCTGCCCCTGATTCTCATGGTGCTGATTGCCGTCGGTGTTCAGCAGCTGACCCGGGCCACCGGCACCGGTTTCTACCTGACCCCCCTGACCATGGCCGCCTACTATTCGCTGGTCATCGTCGGCCTCTGCCTGCTCATGGGCTATGCCGGACAGATATCCCTCGGCCACGCCGGGTTTTTCGCCATCGGCGGCTATCTCTCCGCCATGCTCACCACCCGCGACCTGACCCCCTACCAGGACACCCCCGTGCTCGTGCTCCTTGGCAAACTGGGCTTCACCACAACCGGCCAGGACATGTTCGGCGCGGCCGTGCTCCATGTGCACCCCTGGGCTGCCTGCGGTTGCGCCATTCTGGTCACCATTATTGTGGCCTATGCCATCGGCATTCCGGTGCTTAAGCTCAAGGGCCATTATCTGGCCATGGCCACCCTGGGCTTCGGGATCATCATCTACCGTCTGGTCCTGGCCTCCCCGCTGTTCGGCGAGGCGGACGGCATCTCCGAGGTGCCCGGCTTTCCGCTCCTGCCCGGGCTCGCGGTAAGCGGCGATTTCGAAAACCGGGTGACCAACTACTACATCGGTTGGGGCATGGTGGCGCTTGCCATGTGGCTGCTCGTCAACCTGATCCACTCCCGGGTGGGCCGGGCCCTGCGCGCCATCCACGGCGCCGAGGACGCCACCAACGCCATGGGGGTGAACACCGCCCGCTACAAACTGAACGGTTTCGTGCTCAGCGCGGTGCTGGCCGCCATGGCCGGAATCTTCCTCACCCACTACAACGGCGGCATCGGCCCCTCCGAGGCAGGGATCATGAAGTCGGTGCGCTATGTGGCCATCGTGGCCATCGGCGGCATGGCCAACCTCTGGGGCGCCTTGCTCATGGGAACGCTGCTCAACGTCATGTCCCTGCGGGGCATGTTCGGCTCCTATGACGACGCGGTCTTCGGCCTTATCCTCATCGTGATCATGCTCTTTGCGCCCCACGGCCTGCTCGGGCTCTCCCTGCCGCAAGGCCTCAAACGCCTGCTCAAGCGAGGTGAGTGATGCTGCTTGAAGTCAACAATCTCAACCGCCGTTTCGGCGGGCTCCAGGCAGTGAGCGATGTCAATTTTTCCGTGCGTCCTGGAATGATCAAGGCGGTGATCGGCCCCAACGGCGCGGGCAAGACCACCCTGTTCAACCTGATCTCCGGCGCCCTGCCGCCAAGCTCCGGCGCCATCCATTTCAAGGGGAGTCCCATCCACGGGTTGCCGCCCTGGCGTATTGCCCGGCTCGGACTCGCCCGCACCTACCAAAATATCAAACTCTACCCCGGCATGACCGCCTTGGAAAACGTGATGATCGGCCGCCATTGCCAGAGCCGGGCCGGGTTCATGGCCGGGATGCTCAATCTGCCCTGGACCCGCAGGGAGGAGCGAGCCATCCGGGAGAAAAGCCTTGAGCTGCTTGCCCTGCTCGACATCGCCGGCCTGGCCGAAGTCGAGGCGACCAGCCTGGCCTTCGGCCAGCAACGGGCCGTGGAGTTCGCCCGGGCCCTGGCCATGGAACCGGAACTGCTGCTGCTGGACGAACCTGCTGCGGGCCTCAACATCTACGAAACCGCCGAGGTGGCGCGGCTGATCAGCAAGATCAACCAGCGCGGCATCACCGTCCTGCTGGTGGAGCACGACATGTCCCTGGTCATGGAAATCTCCCATGAAATCGTGGTGCTCTCCTTCGGCCAGAAGATCGCCGAGGGCACGCCCTCCGAAATTCAGCACAACACAGAAGTAATCCGGATATATCTGGGGGAAGACGATGCTTGATGGCGTCGCGAAAAGGCCCATCTCCTTTGTCGCACGGCAGGACTCGTCCCTGCGGCGTACCTGGTGTACGCCTCACTCCTCATCCCTTGTGCTTCTCGGATATAGACCTTTTCACTTAGCCATCGGCTGGTTGCGAGACTACTATGCTTAGGATAAAAAATCTGGAGGCAGGCTACGGCAAGCTCCGGGTGCTCAAACGCATCTCCCTGCATGTCAACCCCGGCGAGATCGTCACTCTGATCGGCGCCAACGGCGCGGGCAAAACCACCCTGCTTTCCACCATCACCGGCTTGGTTCGGCCAACCGCCGGAGAGGTCATCCTCAAGGGACAAAACATCGAAAGGCGCAAGGCCGAGCAGATCGTTTTCCTGGGCTGTTCGCTGGTGCCCGAAGGCAGGCAGGTGTTCGCCACCATGAGTGTGCGGGAAAATCTGGTGTTGGGCGGCTATGTGCAGCATGCCCAAGGCAACAAGGATCAACTCCAGGATATGGAATATATCTACGACCTCTTCCCGGTGCTGCGTGAACGGAGGGATCAACTGGCCGGCACCCTTTCCGGCGGCGAGCAGCAGATGCTGGCCATGGGGAGGGCGCTCATGGCCAAACCGGCCCTGATCATGCTGGATGAGCCCTCCACCGGCCTGGCCCCGCTGGTGGTGAAAAACATCTTCCGCATCATCGAGCGGCTGCGGGAGGAGGGCAATACCGTGCTGCTCATCGAGCAAAACGCCAAGGCCGCCCTCAAGGTGGCGGACCGCGGCTATGTGCTGGAAACCGGCAAGATCATCCTCGAAGGCCAGGCGGACGAACTGCTGGCCAACCGGGATGTGCAGCGGGCCTATCTGGGCCGCGACGTGGAAGAAAATTAGCCACGTGTCAATCATCGGCAGCAGTGCCGATAAGCCCACGAAAGAACACGAAAGTTTTTTAAAGCACGGAAACGAATTGCCGCCAAACCGATCTTGACCTTTTTTTTATTTTTCGTGTCTTTCGTGGGTTTCGTGGCAAAAAAATACAGTAGGAGGCGACCATGTACTGGGATGAGAAAAACGAATGCATGCCCCGCGAGGATCTTGAGCAGCTCCAGCTTGAGCGGCTCCAGTCCACCCTCTACCGGGTGGCCACCCATGTGCCGTTCTACCGCCAGAAATTCAAGGAACTCAAGGTCGACCCGGACGGCTTCCGGGCGCTTTCCGAACTCACCAGCCTGCCCTTCACCACCAAGCAGGACCTGCGGGACAACTACCCCTACGGCCTGTTCGCCGTACCGCTCCGCGAGGTGGTCCGGGTCCACTCCTCCTCCGGCACCACCGGCCAGGCAACAGTGGTGGGCTACACCCAAAACGACCTCAAGACCTGGGCAAACCTCATCGCCCGGATTCTCACCGCCACCGGGGTCACCAACGACGATGTGGTGCAGATCGCCTTTGGCTACGGCCTGTTCACCGGCGGCTTCGGCATGCACTACGGGGCCGAACGGGTGGGCGCCTCGGTGATCCCGATCTCAAGCGGCAACACCAAGCGGCAGATCCAGATCATGCAGGACTTCCGCACCACCGCCCTGATCTGCACCCCCAGCTACGCCCTGGTCCTGGCCGACGCCATGGCGGAGATGGGGATCAACACCAGCTCGCTTTCCCTCAAATATGGGCTGTTCGGCGGCGAGCCG
>JBAZSA010000047.1:0-16625 GCA_041662645.1 Desulfurivibrionaceae bacterium | reverse complement strand
CAGGGGGCAGCGGTATCATTTTGTCGCCGGCTGGATCCCCTGGCTGGCGGACAGCCTGAACATGCTCTTCACCGTAGCCGCCCTGCTCTGGTCCATGGGCATGGTCTATTTCCCGCTCAAGGTTGACCCGCCCCTGGTGATCCTCTCGGTCATGCCGCTCACCCTCTTTGTCTTCAAGGTGGGCAAGATGATCTACCTCTACCGGACCCGGGTCGGCGCCACGGCCGGGCAGACGTTGGCCTCGGCCCTGGCCGGCCTTTCATTATCCCACACTATTTCCCGGGCGATCCTGCTTGGTTTTTTCACCAAGGACATCCCGTTTTTCCGGACCCCGAAACGGGCCAAGAGCCACGCCCTGTTCCAGGCCCTGCAATCCGCACGGGAAGAGGGGCTGATCATGATCGCCCTCTGGCTCGCAGCCTTCTGCGTCGTGGTGGCGCAAGGCTCGGAAACCGCGGATCTGCTGGTCTGGATCATGGTCCTGCTGGTCCAGTCGATCCCCTATCTGGCGGCGGTGATCATGTCAATGGTGAGCGGCTTCTCAAAAACCGAGGAAAAGATCATCAGCAGCATCACCGCCCCTCCCCTACCCACCGTGGTTGAGCCGGAGAACAACGCCTGAGCGGGCAGATAGGCCCAAGCGAGACCGTCCCCTTTCCTGGTGCGGCAAGGAAGATTTTCTAAAAATCCATTTCCCTTGCCGCGCTCGGATAAATCGGCTATATAGGCTGTCACTCAGTTTTTTCGCAGCATGACGGAGAAAAAAATACCAGCCGCGTCACCTGATTTTGCGGTGAGCAGCCGAGATCTTCAGCCTTCCCCCACTATGCGCCTCTTCCGCAAAAACACCGATACTCCAAATCCAGCCGCGTCACGCCGAAGAACCGTTTTTTCCAGGCTTCGCGCGTTTTCCCGTCTGGTCCTCCGATGGTTTGCCATTTTCCTTGCTGGAACCATGGCCATTACCATCCTCTTCCGCTGGGTGCCGCTGCCGTGCAGCTCCCTGATGATCCAACGGCAGATCGCCTCCCTGTGGCAAAAAGACAAGGAGTACCGTTTCCGCTACCAGTGGGTCGGCCTGGGGAGCATTTCCCCTTACGCGCCCCTTGCGGTGATCGCCTCGGAAGACCAGAAATTTTTCAGCCACATGGGTTTTGATTTTGACGCCATCGAAAAGGCCTGGGAACACAACCAGCGCCGGAAACGGGTGCATGGGGCAAGCACCATCTCCCAGCAGGTTGCCAAGAATCTCTTCCTCTGGCCGGGAAGGAGCTTTGTCCGTAAAGGGATGGAGGTCTATTTCACCCTGCTGCTCGAAGGGCTCTGGCCCAAACGGCGCATTCTCGAGGTCTACCTCAACGTGGCGGAGTTCGGCCCAGGCATCTTTGGGGTCGAAGCTGCCAGCCGGGCTTACTTCCACAAATCCGCAGCCAAGCTGAATAGCGCGGAGGCCGCCATCCTGGCGGCAATCCTCCCCAGCCCTTTGCGCTCAAGCGCGGCCAGGCCCTCCGGCTACATTAGTCAACGGGCCTGGAAAATACAGCAGCAGATGCGTCTTATGGGCGGCCCTGCCTCGCTCAAGCCCCTCGGCCAAAAAACTAAGAAATAACCTTCCCGTCCTGCTCATCAAGGCTGATGCGCACCTTTTTTTTAGTGAATGGACAGCGGAAGGCAAGCCGATGGGCGACAAGCTCCATGCCGGTGGTGTTCTTGTTCCCGGTTCCGTATTTCGGATCGCCGAGAACAGGATGGCCGAGCATGGCAAAATGGCGGCGGATCTGGTGCAGACGTCCGGTCTTGAGGATGACTTCTGCCACCGAGGTGCCGGTGGCCGGATCATAGGCAGTAAGGGTATACTGGGTGATGGCGGGCTTGTTGTCCAAGGGCAGTTCGATCACACCCTCCTCCGGGCTGAGACGCCCAAGCACGGTTATCCGATACTGCTTGTCGATCCCGTTGCCCTGCAACAGGTCGGAAAGTTTGGCTGCCGCTCCCTTGGTGTGGGCGAGAATCATCAACCCGGCCGCCTCCCGGTCGAGCCGGTGCACGGGCAGGACCGGCCGTTTCATCCGGAAATGAACCTCGACCTGACGAACCAGTGAGCAATGATCGCCGTAATCCGTGCCTTGGGCAAGGAGTCCGGCGGGTTTCAGCCAAACGCTGTACTGGCCTGCATCGTGCAGACACTGGGCCACTGGGGGTTTTATCGCAAGGAGGCGCGCATCGTAAAACAGATCCAGAACATCACCTGGCCCCGGCTGCGCGGTTGCCTTGCGCAGCCGTTTCCGCCCGCCCCTTTTACCGGTCAGCCAGACCGCCCCCTTGCACATGGCGTCTTTGACCCGGCTCTTGGCAAGCCCGGCACGGGACGCGATCAGTTCGCAGGCCGTGCCCGCATCCTCGGGCGCAACGGTGATCCGCATGCTGAATGCTTCCGGCAGGGGCGGAGCCTCCTGTCTGTTATCTGAAATGTTCATAGCCTCGATAGCTGATCTCCCGGCGCTGCCCCGCTTCCTCAAGAAAAACTCCGCTCCCCTCGACAATGCGCCCGACCGCGAAAAGCTCCCTGCCGGTTTTTTCCCTGACCAGACCACAGAGCTGCGCCACCTGCTGCTCGCCTGCGGTAAAAAGCAACTGGTAGTCTTCCCCCCCGGAAAGCGCCCAATCAAGAGAGGGCTGGCCGCAAATTTCCGCCGCCTTGCGCAACAAGGGCGACAGGGGAATCCTCTCCGCCGCCACCTCCGCCCCCACCCCGCTCTCCGCGCAGATATGGGCCAGATCGGTGGCCAGGCCGTCGGAGAGATCCTGCATGGCATGGACCACACCGCTCGCGGCCAGCACCCGGCCCAGGGATACCTGAGCAGCAGGATTCAGATGAGCGGAAACCAGGGGCTGCCAACCGGGATCACGGACCAACCCCCTCCGGCACAGGGCCAGACCCGCCGCCGCCTCGCCCAGGAAGCCGCTGACCAAAACCACATCCCCGGGCCTGGCGCCCTTTCTGGTAATCAGCTCACCCTCGGTCACCTCCCCGAGCACTGTGACGGAAAGCACATTCTCATGCCCGCTCTGCACCGTATCTCCGCCGATCAGCACGACCCCATGCTCGGAAAGCACGGCAAGAAACCCGGCCATGAACGCATCCAGCCACTGACTTCCGTAGTCCGGGGTCAGGGCCAGGGAAAGCAGGGCAAAACGGGGCAATCCGCCCATGGCGGCAATATCGCTGATATTGACCGAAGCCGCCTTTCTGCCCAATTCAAGGGGAGGATGCCAGGCTGAATCAAAATGAACCCCGGCCACCATGGTATCGGTGGTAACCAGACTGAGCAGGCCCGCGGGCGTTTTGTACACCGCGCAGTCATCGCCTATCCCGGCCACAAGATCGCCAGAACTCCCCGCCGCCTGACGGATGCGGGCGATAATCTCTCTTTCTCCTGCGGGCCGCACCATACGCATCCCCATTTTCCCGTCAAGTTTTTCTAAAACTATCCCGATCTGTTGGCCAAAGAGCAACGAGGAGTCCGGCCATGCAAGTAATCTGCTGCGTCTGTCACAAAACAAAAAATCACAAGGGTTGGGCAAAACAGGCTGCCAGATCCGGGGCGCAGCTCTCACACGGCTATTGCCCCCGGTGTTATAAGCAGATGATGGAGAGGATTAATAAATTCTTTGTGATGGATGGCTGCAGCACAAGCGCCTGACCAGCCCGCCGCCCCTTCTACTTGATTACCTTGAGAAACGACCCTTTCTTTTTTCCTGCCCCGATCTGTCCGCCGTTTTTCTTCTCTACCGGCTCGACGCCGCCAAAGTCAATGGCCTTGACAAACCGCTCCTCGCCCCCCATGGTGAATATTTCCTGCCCCGTGAACTGCGGTGTGCGCAGGGTCCAGACGGTCTTTTGTGGAGGAATGGTCAACAACTGCAGGCTCACCTGCCACCATTCGTCTTTTTTACCATAATCCCGCTCAATCCCGGTAACCAGGGCATACATAATCCGTTCAGCCACGATCAGGACGATATCCCCGGCCTGAGTGGTCTCCTTGAAAACAAAGATGTTTTTCAAATCAGTTACAATTTTTTCTATCATGGACACGTCTCGTTAGAGGGGAACGCGGACTCAAGACACTCAAGAAAGCAAGATACCCAATCAGTGAAATTCTTTCAACCATGGCCGCAACGCAATGTACCACGGATGCCCACGCTTTCCTGTTGTTCTTTTGGGCCTTTTTTTGTTTAATCGGATAAGCGCATTCTCCATTTTTCCTGGAACTTTTTATCCAGAAAATTGTCTCTAAAGCATACAGCAAAAATTAGCCCTGGCCTTTTGGGCAAGCGGATCACGATGCCATACCAAGAAGCAACCGAACTTGTCCGCGCCTTTCGCCAGGGGGATCATCAGGCCTTTAACCGGCTGGTGGCGCTCTATCAGAGGAAGATTTACAACCTGGCTCTTGGCTACGTCAAGCAGGAGGATGAGGCCAAGGATCTCACCCAGGACATCTTCGTCACCGTGTTCCGTCAGATAGACAAGCTCAAGGACGAAAGCAAGTTCGGGGCCTGGCTCTACCAGCTTGCCATAAACCACTGCCGGAACCGTTACCAGAAATTGCGCCGCAGGGGATTTTTCAGCAACCAATCCCTTGATGACCCGGAAACAGGCTTGAACCTCAGCTCCGGAGCCACCCCGGAACAAGATTATGAACGGAGGAACACCTCGCGCCTGGTACGGGAAGCCATCGCCTCCCTGGCCCCGGCGGAAAAGGAAGTCATCCTTCTCCGTGACATGCAGGAGCTGTCCTACGAAGAAATCAGTGAAATCCTTGATCTGCCCATGGGCACGGTCAAGTCAAAATTGAACCGGGCCCGCCTGGCCCTGAAAAACCGCCTGAAACATGATGGCCTCGCAACACCCTGAAAAAATTACAGGTCCGCCTATGCAATGCACTGAAGTCCAGCCGCTGTTCACCGATTTCGCGGACAACACTCTGAGCCGCGAAGAACTGCACGCCCTGACCAGCCATCTTCTTGACTGCCAGGGTTGCGCCGAGGAATGGCGCGCGTTCCAGCAAACCCTCAACTTGGTGCATGGCCTTGAGATGCAACCCCCACCGGCCGATTTGCTGCCTGGCATCCAGGCAAAACTGGCAAAAAGGGGGATTCTCAACCGGGCCTGGGCTCTTGTCGAGGCCTTGAATTTCTCCCTGTCAATCCCCACCGCCGCAGCCATATTCACCATTGCCATGCTGGCCGGATTCCTGCTGCAAAACTCCCCCCTGGAGCAACCCGCCATCTTCCCCTTGCGGTCTGCCAGGATCAACGCCTTGCAGCAAGGGGAGATCGTCACGCCCAAACGGCTCGCCATTACCCCGAACGCCATGTTTGCCGTATCTCACAATGGAGGATTCCAAGGTGGAGACCTGACGCTGCTCCCCCGCACCCCACTGGCAACCAATTTACCCCCGGAGAGCCACGGCCACCGGTTGTTGTCCCCGGATATCCATGTGCTCATCGAAAATATCGGCCACGAAAACCAGATCGCGCTCTGCCGGGAGATGTTGCACCGGAACTGGCAGCTCCACCGCATAAGCGCCAACCTTTTCCTTGTCCATCTTCCCCAGGCTGAGCTGGGGGACTTCCATGAACTCCTTGGCCGTCTCCGGTACGCCATGGCGCCTGCCGCAGCTGCCGAAGCACACTTCGGCAAAGACAAGAGAGTATTGACCGCCGCCATCCGTTTTGAATAAAAATGTATCAGAATTTTTTTCAGGAACTTTTGTGCACCAGACCATGTCTTGTTTTTCAGGATGCGCATCCTCCAAGCATCTCTTCTTCCTCCCCCTTCTTCCCCAGAAGGGCTCTTTCTGGGACCGCGGAGCCGCCTCGCTCCTGCGGTCCCGCCTTTTTTTGAATAAGGATGCACATACCCGGGGCTTGACTTCCGGCACAAGAGGTATACACAATAGAGAACATGCGTAACACTACCACTCCCGCATCCGCACAGCGCTTTTGTATTGTTCAACACATCAAGGAGTCCACAATGATTCATCGATTGCCGACCTTCTCCCGCCGCCACCCCGTTTCTGTCTTTTTGGCCCTGCTGCTCATGGGGCTTTTCCTCGCAACCCTGCCCGAGACAAGCCGGGCCGCAGGCAGCGCACCGGAAACCTTTGCGGATCTGGCGGACAAGCTCAGCCCCACTGTGGTCAATATCTACACCACCCAAACGGTCAAGCCCTCCCGCTCCCCCCATGACATGTTCAACGATCAGGATATCCCGGAGCCCTTCCGCCGCTTCTTTGGCCTGCCCTCGCCCTTTGACCAGAATCAACCCCAACGGGAACAAAAGCGAACCAGCCTCGGCTCCGGCGTCATCATCTCCAAGGATGGCTATATTGTCACCAACAACCATGTCGTGGAGAATGCCGACACCATCAATGTGCGCCTGACTAACTTCGAGGAATACGACGCAAAGATCATCGGCCGCGACCCAAAATCAGACCTTGCCCTGCTCAAGATCGCACCCAAAAATGGATTGCCGGCGACAGCCTTCGGGGATTCGGAAAAATTGCGGGTGGGCGACTGGGTCATGGCCATCGGCAACCCCTTCGGCTTCGAACAGACCGTTACCGCCGGGATTGTCAGCGGCAAGGGCCGTTCCTTGGGTAGCGGCCCCTATGAGAATTTCATCCAAACCGACGCCTCCATCAATCCAGGCAATTCCGGAGGACCGCTGTACAATCTCAAAGGCGAGATGATCGGGATCAACACCGCCATTTACAGCCGCAGCGGGGGCAACATCGGCATCGGCTTCGCCATCCCGGCCAATATGGCAAAGAATGTAATCAACCAGCTCAAGGAGCATGGCTCTGTGGTGCGCGGCTGGCTGGGCGTCATGATCCAGCCCGTCACCCCGGAGCTTGCTTCCCAGTTCAAGCTTGAGCGGCCCATCGGCGCCCTGGTGGGCGAGGTCTCCCCTGGCGGCCCGGCGGAAAAGGCCGGCATCAAACCCGGCGATGTCATTGTCGCATTCAACGGCAAGGAAATCTCCCAGATGAGCATGCTGCCCAATCTCGTGGCGGAAACCCCGGTGGGAAGCCGGGCGGAAATTACCCTGTCCCGAAAAGGCGCGGTGAAAAAGCTCCCGGTGATCGTTGCCAAACTCAGTGAAGAACAGGCTGCCGCGAAGGAACCGGCGGAGACCCTCAACAAAAACCTGGGGTTGGGAGTGCAGGATCTCACCCCGGAG
This sequence comes from Desulfurivibrionaceae bacterium, assembly GCA_041662645.1. Taxonomy (GTDB): domain Bacteria; phylum Desulfobacterota; class Desulfobulbia; order Desulfobulbales; family Desulfurivibrionaceae; genus Thiovibrio. The sequence continues at coordinate 9,376 of JBAZSA010000047.1, read as the reverse complement.
GTTGCCGCGGCACTGGGTATCACCGACAAGCACGGGGTACTGATCACCGGGGTCGAGCCCTACTCCCCGGCGGCCAACGCCGGCCTGCGCCGGGGAGACTTGATCCTTGAGATAAACCAGATGCCTGTCCGGGACGTGAAGGGTTTCCTCGACGCGGTCAAGAAAATAAAAGCAAAATCAACGCTTTCCTTTTTTGTCAAAAGGGAAGGACGCACCCGATTCTTTGGACTGAAACTCAAGTAACTTCACTCATAGCAACCGCGAGGAATGGACATGAAACAACTGCATGGTTTTGGAAAACGCCTGGGCTGGCTTGCCACCCTGCTGAGCATGCTCAGCCTGGCCGGCGGCTGCACCTACCAGGACCGGGTCGCCCCGCTTAACCTGCCGGACGCCAAAAATGGCGGCATCGTGGTGGGCGACGGACTCAAGATTTCCGCCCTGGCCTTCAGCAGCGATGAAGCAGCCAAGCAGGCCTTCGGCTTTGGCGCGCGCAACGCCGGCCTGCTGCCCGTGCAGGTCACCCTGCAAAACGACAGCCCGGAAAAGGTGCGGCTCAACCCCGAGCAAACCTTTCTTATTGATAACAACAATCAGGCCTGGCCGATTCTCTCTCTGGAGAAGACCTATCAGCGGACTTCAGGACATGTCGATCTTGGAGAAACAGCCAAAGGCGCGGGTAAACCGGCCCTGCTCATGGGCGCGGCCGGCGCACTGGCCGGGCTGGCCATAGGGGTCGTCACCGGCAAGAATGTCGGCGAGGCAATGGGAACCGGCGCCGTGATCGGCGCGGCGGGTGGGGCGATTGTCGGGGGAGCCAAAAGCTACAGCGACAGCGGAGAAAAAATCAGGGAAGACCTTGCCGCCAAAACCCTGCGGAACGAAACGATCCTGCCGCACCAGATTGCCTACGGCGTTCTTTTCTTCCCGGGGATTCCCGGCGATGAAGCAGACGGGGTGAAAGAGCTGCGGCTTTCGGTGACCATCGGCAACACGCCGCAGGTGGTCGTCCTTTTTCCCGCGATCAAGTAATCCTCAGCTGTCAGCTGAAAGACGAAGCGCGGCAGCATCCGCTGCCGCGATCTGAGCAATGGCAGCGCGAACCTTGGCAATGTCCTTGCGTCCGGGCGCGAGTTCCACCCCAGAATTGAAATCCACGGCAAAGGGACGCGCCAGCCTCACCGCCTCGCCCACATTGTCAGGGGTAAGTCCGCCGGCCAGGACAACCGGACGGGGGGGCGACAATTTTTCCAGCAGATGCCAGTCAAAGGTCTGCCCGGTGCCGCCTGCGATTTTCTCGTGAAAGGTGTCGAACAAAAATCCGGAAACCTCGCCGGCGTAGGGGAGCAAATCCTCCCTGGTCAGGGAGTCCTTCACCCGGAAGGCCTTTATCACCCGGCAGTTGATTGCCGCACAGTATGCCGGGGACTCCGCCCCGTGCAGCTGAACCTTGGTCAACCCGCAGTACCGGACAATCTCGTTGACCTTTGCCGCATCCTGATCGACAAAAACCCCCACCGCATCGACAAAGGGCGGCAGACTCTTGACGATCTCCCTGGCCCGTTCCGGATCAATGTACCGGGGGCTTTGCTCGACAAAGATCAAGCCGATCGCGTCCACCCCGGCAGCCACTACGGAGGCGACCTCGGCCATCTCCCGCATCCCGCATATCTTGATCCGCGTCCGGCCGTTCATTCGCTTTATCCTTCCTGGCCGCCGGTCAAGGCACGCAATGCTTCGGCCGGGTCCGCAGCCCGCATCAGGGTTTCCCCGACCAGTGCTGCTTGGACCCCATGTTCCGCAAGCCGCAAAATATCGTGGTGGTCACGAATCCCTGATTCGCTCACCAGGGGAATCCCGGCCGGAATCATCTTTTGCAAACGGAAGGTGGTGTTCAAATCCATGGAAAAATCGCGAAGATCCCGATTGTTGACCCCGATCAGACGGCTGCCAGCAGCCACAGCCTTTTCGACCTCCGCCTCGTCATGCACCTCCACCAGGGCATCCATGCCAAGCTCTGTGGCCAGGGCCTGATAATCCTGGATCTGGGAGGTCTCGAGAATGGCGGCGATCAGCAGAATCGCATCGGCGCCGTAAGCACGCGCCTCCCGAATCTGCAGGGGATCAATGATAAAGTCCTTGCGCAGAACCGGCAGATTCACCGCCGCCCGCACCGCAGGGATATAGGCAAGAGAGCCCTGAAAGAAATCCACATCGGTGAGCACCGAGAGCGCCTGGGCGCCGCCGGACAGGTAGCTGCGGGCAATGGCCACCGGATCGAAATCGGGCCGGATCACTCCCTTGGAAGGGGAGGCCTTCTTGGCCTCGGCGATGATGGCCACACCGGAAAATCCGGTGAGCGCCCGGATAAAGCCGCGCGGCGGCGGAATCTCCACATCAGGCGCGACAATGCCTCGACCCTTGAGCGCCGCGACTTCTTCTTGTTTCCGGGCAACGATGGTATCGAGGATCATGATTTTTTTACCGATTTGGAAAAGGCGATAAGCGCCTCGACTTTTTTAAGTGCACCCCCGCTGGCCACCACTTCGCGGGCCAGGGCCACCCCGGAGGCAAGATCGCCGCTGCGCCCGGCAGCCATCAGGGCAGCGCCGGCATTGAGCAGGACCATGTCCAGGCAGGGGCCTGCCTTGCCGCTCAGCACCGAGCGCAGCTGCACCGCCGCTTCGGGTGCGGTTGTTCCTCCCTTGATCTCCGCCAGGGTGGCCGTGGCCATGCCCAGCTCCGAGGGATGGATGCTGTAGGTTGTCAGAGCGCCATTGGCCCAGTCGGACACCCTGGTCGCGCCGGTAATGGTGATCTCGTCAAGATTGCCCTCGCCGCACACCACCAGGGCGCGCTTAGTGCCAAGCCTTCCCAGCACCTGGGCCAGGGTTTCGGTGAGGGACGGGGTATACACCCCCATGACCTGCACGTTGGCCCCGGCAGGGTTGGTCAGGGGGCCGAGGATATTGAAGATCGTCCTGATCCCGATCTCGCGGCGCGGACCGATGGCATGCTTCATGGCCCCATGCAGGGCCGGGGCAAACATGAAGCCGATGCCGACCTCCCGGATGCATTGGCCGATCTCTTCCGGGCTTAAGCCCAGGTCCACGCCCAGGGCCTCCAGCACATCTGCGCTGCCGCAATGGCTGGAAACGGAACGGTTGCCGTGCTTTGCCACCGGAACCCCGGCCGCGGCCACGACAAAGGCGGTGGTGGTGGAGACATTGAAGGTGCCGGAGGAATCGCCCCCGGTGCCGCAGGTATCCACGAGAATCCCGCCCTCGCCAACCCCATGCACCTTGGTGGCCTTGGCCCGCATCACCCTGGCCGCGCCGGTGATTTCATCCACGGTTTCGCCCTTGATCCTGAGCGCGGTGATAAAGGCGCCGATCTGGGCCTGGGTGGCTTCGCCGCCCATAATGGTCTCCATCACCCCGACCATCTCCGCTTCGCTCAGGTCGGTTCCAGCCACCACTTTGGCAATGGCCTCTTTCATCATGCGGCCATCTCCTTGCGCTGCTTGGCGAGAATTTCCGGATAGGCCGGATCAATGAAGTTTTTTAGCAACCGTACCCCGGCCGGGGTCATGATGGATTCGGGATGGAATTGCACCCCTTCCACCGGCAAGGTCCGGTGCCTGAGGCCCATGAGCTCGCCCTGATCGGAACGCGCCGAGACCATCAGGCAGGCAGGCAGATCCGATTCCCGGACCACCAGGGAATGATAGCGCATGGCATCAAAAGGGTTGGGCAATCCGGTGAACACGCCAAAACCGTCGTGGGTGATGGGGCTTGTCTTGCCGTGCATGAGCCGCCCGGCCCGCACGGTTTGTCCGCCAAAGGCCTCGCCCAGGGACTGATGCCCCAAGCAGACACCCAGCACCGGAATCTTCTCGCTGAAAAAGCGGATCGCCTCGATGGAGATGCCCGCCTGGACCGGGGAACAGGGGCCGGGCGAGATAAGCAGCCGGTCGGGGGCAAGAGAGGCGATGAAGGAGATATCCACCTCGTCGTTGCGGAAGATCTTCATCTCGGCGCCCATCCCCCCGAGGGTCTGGACAATGTTGTAGGTAAAGGAGTCGTAATTATCGATGATAACGATCATATTCTGTCTCGCACGCCGCCGGGGCTAAGCCGTTGTTGAGAAAAACTGTACCATTGAAATGCAGTGATCGGCATAAGGAGCCGTAACGAAACGAACAAGAGAGCTCCTGTTTCCTAACGGCTCCTAAAATTCTTTTTCCGCCAACTCCACCGCCCGCCGCAGCCCCATGGATTTATTGATGGTTTCCTGATACTCCAGGGCGGGCACCGAATCGGCGACAATCCCGGCCCCGGCCTGCACCCAGAGATCGTCGCCCTGCATGACAAAAGTCCGGATGGTGATGCAAAAATCCATATTCCCGGAAAAGCCGAAATACCCGACGGAACCGGCATAGGGCCCGCGCCGCTCGGGCTCAAGCTCCTCGATGATCTCCATGGCCCGGATTTTCGGGGCGCCGCTCACCGTGCCCGCGGGAAAGCAGGCACGCAGGACGTCAAACTGATCCTTGCCCGGAGCCAGGGTTCCATGCACTCCGGAAACCAGATGCATGACATGGCTGTACCGCTCGACCACCAGCAGATCGCGAACCTCCACCGAGCCGTAACTCGCAACCCGCCCCACATCGTTGCGGCCCAGATCGACCAGCATCAGATGCTCGGCCCGTTCCTTGGGATCGGCCAGCAATTCCTGCTCAAGGGCCGCGTCCTCTTCCTGGGTTTTGCCGCGCTTCCGTGTTCCGGCAATGGGGCGGAGCTCGATATCATCCTGCTCAAGGCGGACCAGGATCTCCGGGGAAGAACCGATCTGGACCAAGTCCCCGAGCTTGAGATAAAAAAGATAGGGGCTGGGGTTGATATGGCGCAGGGCGCGGTACAGCTTGAATGGCGCCAAATCTGTTTTGGTGTGGAACCGTTGCGACAAAACAACCTGAATGATATCGCCGGCCTGAATATACTCCTTGGCCGCCTCCACCATCTTCTCGAATCGTTCCTCGCTCATATTGGAGGTGAAAGCATGGGGCGTGGCAGTCTTCAAGCCTCCCCCGCCGAGATATTCCGTGGGCATGGGCGCCTGCAAACGGACGATAACCTCTTCGATCTCACCCTGCGCTTTCGCATACAGGGCCGGGATATCGCCCGCTTCGATCCCAACGCCGGAGGTCTGCACCAAATTGACCACGGTGAGCAGCTGCCGGAGGTTGTCGTAGATCAAAACGGTGCGCGGCACCATGAAAGAGCTGTCCGGAAACTGGGCCAGGGGCGAGTTGCGCTCGGGCAACCGCTCCATGAAGCGGACCATGTCGTAGCCCAAAAACCCGACGGCCCCGCCAAAAAAACGCGGCAGCAACCCGGGGTCGCAACCCATCTCCGAATTGCAGGCATTGAAGGATTTGAGCAGAGCTTGCAGGGCCGCAAGCGGGTCGCCTTCTTGCTCTTCCACCGTTTTCTCCCGGGTGATGGTGATCCGGGTACCGTGGCTTGCAAAGGTGACAATGGGGTCAAAGCCGATAAAGGAATAACGCCCCCATTTCTCGCCGCCCTCAAGGCTTTCAAAGAGAAAGGCGTGCGACTCCTTGCCCGCCACCTTGGCAAAGATGGTCAGCGGCGTATCGAGGTCGGCAACGATTTCCCGATAGATCGGCACCAGACCGGCGTCAACCGCCAGGTGCTCAAACTCCTGCAAGGAAGGTCGAAACATGATGGGCCCTCAGCTCATAAAAAAAAGCCATGGAACACTTGCGTCCCATGGCTTTCTTGTTTTTCTTTTCTCAGCGAAACACTCTTCATAATATACAGGTGTCTCATCCCTGCGCACATTGGAAGAGGCACAACCAGCCCGGATCGGAGGTGGCCTTCGGCAAGGGGTCTCCCGCTGAAGGAAAACCGATACGGGCTTTCGCGTTATTACGCAGCGCCCAACAAGGCATTTACCCGTTTGGTCAAACGGGAAACCTTGCGGGAGGCATTCTTTTTGTGAATGGAACCCTTTACCGCTGTTTTCTCTATAACAGGGATCGCCGCCTTCAGTGCTTCCTGGGCCTGATCCCCGGCTTTTTGCTCGAGGGCTTCAAGGACCTTCTTCACAACGCCCTTCATCTTGCTCTTGTTGGAGCGGTTGCGAAGCCGTTGCATCTGGTTCTGACGATTCCTTTTCTCGGCGGATTTATGATTAGCCAATTCTCAACTCCTGTTCACTGTATTGTTAATTAATGCAAAACGCTCTGCCGTTACGATTTCACGGCCTGGCAGGTTTTCTGCGCGATCGCCGTATCCCGGCAACCCCCGGCAGAAATATGCTGGAAAATTTTGTGAAGATAAATCAATTCCCCCACCTTGTCAAGCAACAACTGGCCACCCTGTTTCGGATATTTTTCAACCGCGCGCGAGGAGTTCTTCGCAAAACCGGCTGTTCTTTTCACCACACCATAACCGATCCCCTCAATTTTTTTAAAAAAATTCACTCATGCCCCTTGCCTGCCCCCCTGCTTTTCGTTTATCCTAAAAAAGTAGATAGGTTAGACGCTTCCAGCCCCATTTTCTTATTGACGGAACCCGGACCCAGATGCTCGCATTCGTACAGTCGCTCCGCTGGCAAGACATATTCGATATCTTGATCGTCTCGTTCATCATTTATCGTATCATGCTTCTGATCCGGGGAACCCGCGCTGTCCAGATGCTGGCCGGCATCGTTGTCCTCATCGTGCTCTATTTTGCCGCACGGGAGCTTGAATTCCTGACCCTGTACTGGCTGCTGGGGACTTTTTTAAGCTCGATTTTCCTAATTATCATCATCATTTTCCAGCGGGATATCCGGAGAGCCCTGACCCAGGTCGGGCAAACCACCTTTTCCAAACCGCAGGAAGACACGGTTCAGATTCTACTCGAAGTTGTCAGGGCGGCACAGCAAATGGCCCAGCGCAAGATCGGCGGACTCATCGTCATCGAACGGGAAACCGGGCTCAACGACTACATCGAATCCGCCCACAGCCTTGACGCCATCGTCAGCAGACAGCTTCTGGTCAGCATCTTCCAGACCACCGGCCCCCTCCACGACGGCGCGGTGATTATCCACAACGGCCGGATACGTTCGGCTGGAGCCCTGCTCCCCCTCACGAGAAACCCTTACATCAGCAAACAGCTTGGCACCCGCCATCGGGCGGCAATTGGCCTTTCCGAGGAAACCGATGCGGTGATCATCGTCATCTCGGAAGAAACCCAGAAGATATCCCTGGTCCAGCATGGAGCCATGACCTCCGATCTCGACGAAAACGCACTCAGAAGCAGGCTTGACGCAATTTTTGCACCCAAGGAAAATACGGCCCCCCTGTTATGGAAAAACTGGTTAAACAAATAATCCGGCGGATGCCTGCCCCCAACCTCCTCAACTGGCCGAACAATTGGGGGCTGAAGCTCATTTCCCTGATCTTCGCCATCCTCCTCTGGTATTTCGTGGTGGGCGAGGACAAGGTCGACACCACGGTTTATATTCCGGTGGAGATTGTCAATCTGCCCAAGGAACTGGTCATCTCCAACCAGTTCAAGAAACAACTGGAGGCTACGGTCAGCGGTCCCCGCGGCCTGGTCAACGGCCTCAACCGCCAGCGGATAACAAGAACCATCAACCTTGCCAAAGCCACCCCCGGCACCATGGTCATCCGCAACGAGCCAGAAACAATCGAGTTTCCGCGGGGAGTCACCGTCTCCCGCATCCAGCCCTCCCACATTGCCCTGCTCATCGACGAGCTGCTCGAAAAGGAGCTCCCGGTGCAGGTCCGGACAACAGGCACCCCAGCCAGCGGCCACGAACTGGCGAGCGTGGTGCTTGACCCTCCGCTTATCAAGGTTTCCGGCCCCAGGGCGGTTGTTCAACGCGAAAAACTCTTGACCGCCAAACCCATCGACATCAGCGGCCTGAAGGAATCGACAACCATCCAGGTTCCCCTGGAGCTGCGTCCGGCGCTTCTCGAACTCATGGGGGAGACCGTGGTCACCGCCAATGTGGTAATCCGCGAAAAAACAATGGAGAAGACCATCACCGGCATTCCCGTCCGCATCTCCGGCGATGATCCCGCGAAAAAGGTAAGCATCGATCCGGACGCCATCAGCGTCCGGGCCCTGCTGCCCTTAAGCAGCAGGGGAAATCAGGCCGGGCTTATCGAGGCCAGTATCTCGACCGAGGATCTGTCGGCCGGAGTCCACAGGCTCCCGGTAAAAATCACGGCGCCGGAGCAGATAAAAATCATCGAAACAGTCCCGCCCGTCGTCACCGTCAGGATTGGCAAAAAAACCGGCAGATGATCCGCCTCCCCGGCTGGCCCCTTTCTCCCGGCAACCAGACATTATTTTCTGCGCAGCGGCGACAGCGCAAATCCTGCTTTTCCCTTCCATGCGAGGAGACCATGAGAAAATTATTCGGCACCGATGGGGTGCGGGGGGTGGCGAACACCTATCCCATGACCACCGAAATAGCCATGCAGATAGGCCGGGCCCTCGCCTTCCTGGTCAAGGACATGCGCCGCGGCCACCGGATCGTCATCGGCAAGGACACCCGCCTTTCCTGCTACATGATCGAAAATGCCCTGGCTGCCGGCATCTGCTCCATGGGGGTGGATGTCCTTCTGGTCGGGCCGCTGCCCACCCCAGGCATCGCTTTCATCACCACCAGCATGCGGGCCGACGCCGGGGTGGTGATCTCCGCCTCCCACAACCCCTTCCAGGACAACGGCATCAAAATCTTTGCCAGAAACGGCTTCAAACTGCATGATGACTTGGAGCTTGAAATCGAGGATTTGATCTTTTCGCAGAAAATGGAAGTGCTCCGTCCGGTGGCCGAGGAAGTGGGCCGCGCGACCCGCATCGACGACGCCAAGGGCCGCTACATCGTCTTTTTAAAGAACACCTTTCCCCAGGAATACACCCTGGATGCCTTCCACATCGTGCTCGACTGCGCCAACGGCGCCACTTACGGGGTTGCCCCCCATGTTTTCGAGGAACTGGGCGCCACGGTCACCACCCTTTCGGCGGAGCCGGACGGCACCAACATCAACCGCGATTGCGGCGCCCTGCACCCAGAACACATGGCCGCCAAGGTCCGGGAACTGGGGGCTGACATCGGCATCGCCCTGGACGGCGACGGCGACCGGATCATTGTGGCGGATGAACACGGCAACATCGTGGACGGCGACCATATCATGGCCATCTGCGCCGCCGACCTGATGAGCCGCAAAAAACTCAAGAAAAAAACCCTGGTCGCCACGCTGATGAGCAACCTCGGCCTGGAGGTCGCCATGCAGCGCATGGGCGGCGCCATGGTCCGCACCCAGGTCGGC
>JBAZSA010000046.1:13234-16652 GCA_041662645.1 Desulfurivibrionaceae bacterium | reverse complement strand
ATTTCTTCTCATCCCGCATGGTCTTGACCATGCCCAAGAGCTGGATGGAATCCATGTCAAAAACGCCCTTGGAGCCGGGATGGTTGCCGAATTTCTGGTGGTCGCCGGTGAGGCAGAGCAGGTTCTTGAGCCCCAGGGCGGCGGCGCCGAGGATATCGCTCTGCATCCCGATCCGGTTGCGGTCACGGCAGGTCATCTGGATGACCGGCTCCACACCCTCGGCCAGGGTCAGCAACCCGGCGCTGATGCTGGACATGCGGACAATGGCGGTCTGGCAGTCGGTGATATTGACGGCGTCAACACTTCCCTTGAGCAGACGAGCCTTTTCCCTTACATGTTCGGCATTGCCGTTCTTGGGCGGCCCCAGCTCGCCGGTGACGGCGAACTCTCCTGATGTTAAAATCCGTTCTAAACGGCTTCCCGATTTCATCGGTTATGATCCTTATCCTTATACTTGCTTCTAAAAAAGCACACTCTATCAAAAAAGATCAAGAAGCGCTCGGGCCGTGACAACCAACGTCCTTCAACCCGCCGCCGCCAAGATCACGACGCATATCCATGTCGAAAAGAACACGTTCCTTCTTCTTGTTGATGCCCAGGGCGTCGCGCTTTGCCTCGATCTTTTCGATCATGATCCGGGCGATCTCCAAGGGCTCTGCGGCGATATTCCAATGGGCGCCAACCTGTCCCATCAACCCTTCGGTAAGATACTTGTTGAAATTCTTGGCCCCGGTAACAGGCAGATTCTGGAACACAACCTGGGCGCCGCTGGCCACGAAATACTGACCGATGGCCACGGCCTTTTCGCTCATCCACAAAGGAGCGGTGCCGATGGCGGGCAGGTCGGAGATGTCGTCGCCCAGGCCGCCTTGGCGCACCATTTCGGTGGCGGCGATGAGGATCCGGGAGTTGTCAACGCAGGAACCCATGTGCAGTACCGGCGGCATACCCACGGTCTCGCAGACCTCCCGCAGGCTGTCGCCGCAGAAACGGGCGGCCTCGGGATTGAGCAGACCGGCCTTGCCCAGCGAGGTCGCAGCGCAGCCCGTGGCCAGGACGAGGATGTTGTTTTTCAGCAGCTCCCGGACGATGATTTCATGGGTGTCGTCCGCCAGCTTGAAGTTGTCGCAGCCAACGATGGCGCCCACCCCGCGGATGCGGCCATTGATAATGTTGTCGTTCAAGGGCCGGTAACTGGCGCGGAAACGGCCGCCCAGCATGGTATTGATGGTTTCATGGCTGAAACCCACCACCACGTCCATCTTGGTTTCCTGGGGGATGAAGCACTTGCCGCGCTTCTTGAAGTTCTTGATGGCATGGGTCAGGATCTTCTTGGCGGAATTGAGCGCCTCGTGCTCCTCGAACTGAATATGAATACCGCCGACCATCTTGGCCCGGTAGTTGGTGGTGATGATGTCGGTATGAAAGCTCTTGGCCACCTCGGCCACGGACTGCATGACACACTGGACATCGACCACCATCGCCTCCACCGCGCCGGTGGCGATGACCATCTCCTGCTGCACAAAACCTCCGGCCACCGGAATGCCGCGGCGCATGAGGATCTCGTTACCGGTGCAGCAGACGCCTGCCAGGTTGATGCCCTTGGCGCCCTGCTTCTTGGCCAGCTCCAGCATTTCCGGATCCTGGGCCGCGATGCACAAGGCCTCGGCCAGCAAAGGCTCATGCCCGTGCACGGTGATATTGACCTGGTCGGTTTTCAATACGCCAAGATCAACAATGGCGCGACGGGGAACCGGGGTGCCGAACATGATGTCGGTCAACTCGGTGGAAAGCATCGAAGCGCCCCAGCCATCGGACAAGGCAGTACGGGAGGCCTGAAGCATGATGTTTTCGTATTCCTGGTCAACGCCCATGTGGGTGCGGTGCATCATCTCCACCACCTCGCGGTCGATGCCGCGGGGCGCGATGCCGAGTTTTTTCCAAAGGGCCTGCCGTTTCGGGGTAGCGCGCTTCAACATGGAAAGGGGCTCGTCATCCTGCTTGCCGAATTCGGCCAGAGCCTTCTCGCCAAGTTCAAGGGCAATATCCTTGATCTCACGCTCTTCGGTGACGATGCCGAATACCTCGGCCAGGTTTTTCAGCTTGGCCACATCCTTGATCTGATGCGGCCCTTCTCCCTTGGCTGCCTCGATGAAGCCCTTGACCATTTCCCGTGCATGATCGGTGTGCGCAGCGGAACCGGCGGCCACGGTGCGGGCGAAATTCCTGGCCGCCACCGTGTCGGCGTTAGCGCCGCAGATGCCAAGCATGTCTTCCACACCATCGATGATCTGGCACGGGCCCATATTGCAATTGCGGCAACAGGTTCCGCCGGAGCCGAAAAGACAAGCCGACATCCCCCGCGCTTTGACGCGGTCATAGCCGGTTCTGACGTTCTTGGCTATATCCTGGGAGAGAATCTGTTGCGTGGAAACGCAGGTGATATCCGCGCATCCTTCACATCCATTTCGTTTGATCGCCATCGTGTGTCCTCAACATCTTGGGTTCGCTATGTAACAGAAAAGCAGATGCCCTCTGGTTACTTGTATCTCTGCCGCAGCCGCCTATTTCAGTCCTGCGCTCTGCCTGGCTGCCTGCACGGTATTTTTCATGAGCATGGTGATGGTCATGGGTCCGACCCCGCCCGGAACAGGGGTAATATACGAGGCTTTTTCCTTTACCGCATCAAAATCCACATCGCCGGCAAGAATGGCCTTGCCGTCCGCGGTCTTGCCGATGCGGTTGACGCCGACATCAATTACCACCACCCCGTCCTTCACCATGTCGGCGGTCACCATCTTGGGCACGCCAACCGCGGCGATGATGATATCGGCCCGTTTGCAATGGGCGGCCATGTCCTTGGTGCGGGTGTGACACAGGGTGATCGTGGCGTTGCCGCCCTTGCGCTTCTGAAGCATCAAATTGGCAATGGGCTTGCCGACGATATTGCTGCGCCCGATGACCACCACCTCGGCGCCGCTGGTCTCAACGCCGCTGCGGGTCAAAAGCTCGAGGATGCCGTGGGGCGTGCAGGGCAAAAAGCACTCCTCGCCCAGCACCATCTTGCCCACGTTCACCGGATGAAAACCATCCACGTCCTTGGCCGGATCAATGGCATACAGGACATTGGTTTCGTTGATATGCTTGGGCAGGGGCAACTGCACAAGAATGCCGTGGATATTCTTGTCCTTGTTGTATTTCTCAACCGTGGCCAGCAGATCCTTCTCACTGGTGTCGGCGGGCAGGGTTACCTGCTCGGAATGAATGCCAAGGGCATGGGCGGTCTTGTTTTTGGCGCTCACATACGATTGAGAGGCCGGATCTTCGCCAACCAGGATCGTAACAAGACCGGGAACAATGGCATGTTTTTCCTTAAGCTCCGCAACCTCGGTCTTCAACTCCTCACGAATGGCTTTCG
>JBAZSA010000046.1:11681-13224 GCA_041662645.1 Desulfurivibrionaceae bacterium | reverse complement strand
TCATCCATTTTCTCCTTATATCAAAAAGTTATAGATATCTCTTTCAATACATATGTCGCCAGAAAAGACCTGCCGCCTCATCTCCCAGGCAAACGACACCTCGAATCATGGTCCCGGCAGGGCAAGAATAGGGATCAGAGCTCACAAAACTACCCAATTTAATAAGACATTTCAATAGGTAGATATACTTGCAAAAAGCCCCGTACTATACATTTTCCGGAGGAAAATAGAAGAAAAAAACAAGGGGAGATGAATAATTGTAGGAGAGGTGACGGGAAAGAACGCTATCGCCTTATCATTCCGGTTTTTTTGCCCGGTCACTGGCCAGCTTGACAATGATATTGTTCGCCTGCCCCAGCCGGTTGACAACGGTCTTGAAAAGATGGTTGGCCACATCGGGATATTTTTGAATAACCTCCTGGAGCTTGTCGCCAGGGAAACGTTTTATCTTGGAGCGCCCCTTTGAGGTGATGGAGGCGGACCGGGGCTCATGGGAGATGGCGCTCATCTCACCGAAATACTCGCCCGGCTCGGTGATCTCGGCGATCTTTTTGCCATCCTTTATTACCGATACGGCGCCGGTGACCAGCTTGAAGAAATCGATGTCGTTGTTGTTCTGCCGGATGATGAAATCCCCATCCTCGTACTCCTCGATATCCGGATGCACCAGATAGGCGGGCAGACTCTCTTCGGTGATAACGGTTCGCCGCAGCGCTTCCTCGATACTGGTTACGCCCTCGATGATCTTCTTGACGGCCGCCCGGCGCAGCGGAACCATGCCCTCCTGGATGGCGATCTTGCGGAGCTGATCCTCGGGCACCTCGGCGCTGATCGCCTTGGCCACCTCGTCGGTGATCTCCATCAGTTCAAAGAAACCCACCCGGCCTTTATAGCCGCCGCCGTTGCACTTGGCGCATCCCTTGGGACCGTAGATGACAAACTCCTGCTCGAAGTCCGTTTCCTGAAAGCCCATGGCCATAAGTTCTTCCCTGGGCGGCATGGGAATCGGTTCCTTGCAAGCCGCGCACAACCGGCGGCCCAGACGCTGGGACAGCACCATGGTAATGGCCGAGGCCAGCATGAAGGGAGGGATGCCGATATCCACCAGACGGCCGATGGTGGCGGGACAATCGTTGGTGTGCAGGGTGGAGAAAACCAGATGGCCGGTCATCGCCGCCTTGATAGCGATTTCGGCGGTTTCCATGTCGCGGATTTCGCCCACCATGATGATGTCGGGGTCCTGCCGCAAGAAGGCCTTGAGCGCGGCGGCAAATGTCATGCCCACTTCGTTCTTGACGTTGACCTGGTTGATGCCCTTGAAGTTGAACTCAACCGGATCCTCGGCAGTGAGAATTTTCGTGTCTTCACTGTTGAGCGAATTCAACACCGAATACAGGGTTACCGTTTTACCGCTGCCTGTGGGGCCGGTAACCAGCAGCAACCCCTGGGGCCGGTTGATGCAACGCTTGAGGGTTTCGAAGGTGGTAGACTCGAAGCCCAGCTTGGTAAGGTCGACGTTGAGGCTGGCCTTGTCAAGAATACG
>JBAZSA010000046.1:0-11671 GCA_041662645.1 Desulfurivibrionaceae bacterium | reverse complement strand
GCAGAACAATACTCTCCCCGAACAGGGTGGGCAGGGAGGAAACCCGGAAATCAACGGCCCGGGTACGGCCCAGTTTGATGCGGATACGGCCGTCCTGGGGAATCCGCCGCTCGGTGATATCCAGCTGGGCCATGATTTTGATACGCGAGTTCAGGGCGTTTTTGATGGAGAGCGGCAGGTTCATGGCCTTGTACATCGAGCCGTCCAACCGGTAGCGCACCTGCAGGTTTTTCTCGTAGGGCTCGATGTGGATATCGCTCACTCCGTCGTTGACCGCCTTGATCAGGATGCCGTTGACCAGTTTGATAATGGGCGCGTCGTTGGCCGAGTACTGATCCGCGCCGGAGTCGGCGCCTCCCGTGTCAAGCTCCATGCCTTCGGCCGCTTCCGAGGCCAGGGAACCGAAGTCGTCGATGTGGGAGACGGGCTCGTCGTCCTTGTCCTGGCCGCCGGCATCGGAGAAGAAGGCTTGGTATTCCTCTTCGCTGATCTTGTAATGGGTCTTATAGGCATCGACAATATCCTTTTCCGCGGCCACACAGACGGTGAGCGGCATGCGCACCGCCGCCTGCAATGCCTCCACCGCCTGGGTATCGGTGGGCTCTGACATGGCGACCTGGAGGGATTTGCCGATCTGCCGCAAAGGGAAGGCAAGATATTTCTTGGCCACTTCGAAGGGCATCAACTGCAACGCCTCCGGCTTGGGCGGTTCGCGGCTGATGAACACCGGCTGATAGTTGTGCTGACGGCTCAGAAAGTTGAGAATGGTATCGTTTTCGATATAGCCAAGACGGAGCAGAATGCTGCTCAACCGGCCGCCGGACTTCTTCTGGGCGGACAGCGCGTCGTCCAGCTGGTTGCTACTGATCTGGCCAGCTTTCTTGAGCAGTTCCCCGATCTTGAGCTTTCCGGCTCCGGATTGATCCTTTACCGTGGAACGTAAATTTGATTTACTGTTTTCTGCCATGGATGCGAGGCTACCCCGAGATATTGTTGTGCGCCGAAAAAAACCAACTAATATTTAGATACTATATCCTGGCTGGTACTGACAAGCATATCTGTCCCGGACAAACAAAAAAGGGTCCTGGGAGCGGAACAAAGCCATGGCGGTCGAGGGCCGCTCCTAAACGATTACAATTTTCCCGCCTGCACTGCCCAAAAAAACACTGGCCAAAGGACGTGCGTCCCTTGACCAGTGTTGGATGAAAATTTGAGCAATTTAGCTGCTCGACTCAGCTTTAGAACAGCCCTGAAACCTTCCCTGATTCCGGGTCGACATCAATACGGCGGAAGGCCGGATTCGAGCTGGTGCCGGGCATCAGGCTGATCGTGCCCGCACACGGGCAGAGGAACTTGGCGCCGGAATAGATCAAGATATCCCGCACCGGCAGACGCCAGCCCTTGGGCACGCCCTTGAGGGTCGGATCGTGGCTCAGGCTCAGGTGGCTCTTGACCATCATGGTGGCATAATCGGCATACTGGGGATCTTTCTCCAGCATCTCAGCCTTGGCATTAGCCTCAGGAGACCAGTCAACACCGTCGCCGCCATATACTTCCTTGGTGATCATCTCAACCCGGTCGCGTAGTTTCATCTCCAGCGGGTAGAGGAACTTGAAGTCGTTCTCTTCGTTGCAGGCATCGATGACCGTGTCGGCGAACTCCAGCGCTCCGTCGCCGCCCAATTCCCAATGCTTGGATTCGGCGCAACGGGCCCCGGCTGCCTCGGCGATCCGGCGAACAACCTTGCACTCTGCGTCGGTGTCGGAATAGAAGCGGTTGATGCAGACAACCGGGTTGATGCCGGCCTTGCGGATAACATTAATCAGATGGACCATGTTCTCGCAGCCCTTCTCCACCAGTCCGATGTTCTCCTTGGTGTAGGCGTCATCCAGAGGCTTGCCCGGCACAACCTTGGGTCCGCCGCCGTGCATCTTCAGGGCGCGGATCGTGGCGGTGAGGACGGAAACATGGGGCTTGAGGCCGGAGTAGCGGCACTTGACGTTCCAAAACTTCTCAAAGCCGATATCAGCGGCAAAGCCGGACTCGGTGATGTTGTAATCAAAGAGCTTCAGGGCAACCCGGTCGGCGATGATGGAAGACTGGCCGACAGCGATGTTGGCGAAAGGTCCGGCGTGAACCAGACAGGGATTGTACTCGGCGGTGCACATCAGGGTCGGGTTGATGGTGTTGCGCATGAAAGCGGCCATGGCGTTGCCGACTTCCAGGTCACGGCAGGTTACCGGTTTGCCGCTCTTGTCAAAGGCCACGGTGATGTTGTTGATCCGTTCCTTCAAATCCGCCAGGTCGGTGGCGATGGAGAGGATGGCCATGAGTTCCGAGCCCACGGCGATGCCGAACTTGGACTGCATGGTGTACCCGTCCGTCCGGCCGCCGAGACCGATGACGATATTGCGCAGCGCCTGGGCGCAGAAGTCGATGATCCAGCCGAATTCCACCCGGGTCGGGTCGATGTCGAGCCGCCGCATGCCGGTCAATCTGGCCAGCTGCTCATCGTTGTAGTTCCGCTCATGCTGCATGCGGGCAGTCATGGCCACCATGCCCAGGTTGTGGGCGTTCATGATGTCGTTGATATCGCCGGTGAGGCCCAGGGAAAACTCGGTCATCGGAATGAGCAAGGAGTTGCCGCCGCCTGCCGCGGTTCCCTTGACGTTCATGGTCGGGCCGCCGGAAGGCTGACGCAGGGCGCCGCCGACATTCATGCCGCGCTTGCCCAACCCTTCCATCAGGCCGCAGGAGGTGGTGGACTTCCCTTCGCCAAGGGGGGTCGGGGTAATCGCGGTTACCTCGATGTACTTGCCGTCCGGCTTGTTTTTGAGACGGTTCATAATCTTGAGAAAATCGAGCTTGGCCAACCTGCCCATGGGGAGAATTTCGTCTTTCTCAAGTCCCAATTTGTCTCGCCACTCCTCGGGGGTGGGCATGTTCTTTTCGGCAGCCTCGGAAATCTGCCAATCCGGCATGTTCACAGCATCAAAAGCCATCTCTTTTCTCCTTGAATAAGTTGTTCTCGATTTCCTGTAACAAACAAAACCATGGGGCGCTTGGCTTAGGCCTCGCATCCCGAATTTTTCTCTCGTTCCTTATTCCGTTGCAAAAGAGGCGTCCGCAAAGACAGACGGGAATCTCTCCTGAAAAGCCTTGGCAAGGGGGATCATCACCTCGCGCATGGAAGGTTCGGCATTCTTGGGGGTGCGCAGCCTGAAGATATGCAGCCACTCCAGCAGATTGGCAAAAACAATGATCTCGGTCTTGCAGGAGTTGGGCAATACGGTTCTGGCGGCCTGGGGCGAAGAGGTGGCAAGGAGTTTCAGATAAATCTTCTCCGTCTCCAGCATCGCCTTTTCCCAGAGCTTGTACTCGCTGCTCCCCTCGCTGAAAAACATCGGGGCTATAAAGGTGACCTCATTGCCGAACTTGTCATCGGCATACCGGCAATAGCGTTGGCTTTCCTGCAAATAGGAACAGGGCCGGTGCCGGACGATCTCATGGGTCACGGCCCGGTTGGTTATAATCCGCACCGCCACATGGCGGTGTTTTGCCAAAAGATCCGCGGAAAGGTCATCGACCTCGGCAAGCGATAGCCCGGTGACTACCACCCCGTCCTGGGCGAGCCAGCCGCGTTTCGGCGCCAGATCAAAGAAGAAGAGCGGATACATTTCGGCAAGATAGCCGGCTATCCCCTTGATCAACTTGACCTTGCCGTAATCCCGGGCCAGTTCCCGGAACGCCCGGATCGTCCCGGTGATGAGCAGGACCTTTTTCTCAAGCCGGTCAAACTGGATGTATTTCGGGATAACGCTCAAAAACTGGGCAACCAGGGACTCGCTGTCGATCTCAACCCGCAGGGTCAGAGCAGCCATCTCCATGACCGAATTATGGCCATGCTTGACAATCCCCTTTATAAAAGGCTCGGCCGAAGCCTCGGTGATCTTGTCCTCGGATTTGTAGCACAGGCGGCCACACGCCTCGATGCGCACAGCCAGGCTCTGGTGGTCCAGTTCCTCAAGTATCT
Source organism: Desulfurivibrionaceae bacterium (assembly GCA_041662645.1). Classification (GTDB taxonomy): domain Bacteria; phylum Desulfobacterota; class Desulfobulbia; order Desulfobulbales; family Desulfurivibrionaceae; genus Thiovibrio. The sequence goes on along the minus strand of JBAZSA010000046.1, from coordinate 7,638 downwards.
GAAACGAAGCCGGTATAACTTTCATGGTGTTATCCTTATCACGTTTCTATTAGGAACAGCTGCACTTGCACTGGCTGGAGCCGACTTTGCCCTTGTGTTCGCTCTGCCAAAACGGCGACATCTCGCGGAGCTGGGCAATGACCGGGGGCAATTTTTCCAAAACGAAATCAACCTCGGCCTCGGTGTTGTACACGCTGAGGCTCAAGCGGATCGAGCCGTGCGCCGCGGTAAAGGGCACGCCCATGGCCCGCATGACATGCGAAGGCTCCAGCGACCCGGAGGTGCAGGCAGACCCTGAGGAAGCGCAGATCCCGAAGCGGTCGAGATGCAGCAAAATCGCCTCGCCCTCCACATACTCAAAGCTGATGTTGGTCGTGTTGGGCAAACGCAGGGTCTTGTGTCCGTTGAGCAGGGAGTTGGGGATGCTGGCCAGCAACCCGTCCTCAAGCTTGTCCCGCAGCGCCTTGACCCTGGTGTTTTCATCCTGCATCTGCTTGGCCGCCATCTCACAGGCCTTGCCCAGGCCGACGATGGAGGCCACGTTTTCCGTGCCGCCCCGGCGGCCGTGTTCCTGATGCCCGCCGATGATAAAGGGGACAAAAGGCGTACCCTTGCGGACATAGAGAACGCCGATTCCCTTGGGAGCGTGTAATTTATGCCCGGAAAGCGAAAGGAAATCAATCGGTACTTGTGACAGGTTTATGGGAATTTTTCCCACCGCCTGCACCGCATCGGTATGAAACAAGATGCCCCGGCTCTTGGCGATTTCCGCCATCTCCTTGATGGGGAAGATGACCCCGGTCTCGTTGTTTGCCCACATGGCGCTAACAATGGCGGTTTCGTCGCTGAGGCTCTCTTCGTAGAGTTTGAGATCGATGGTGCCGTCGCTGTTCACTGGCAGCTGGGTGATCCGGTGCTTGTGGCCGGTAAGCTTATCCAGGCTCTCGCAGAGATTTTTCACTGCCGGATGCTCGACGCGGGTAGTGACGATGTGCCGCTTTTCCGGAAAGGACTGCAGGGCGGAGAGAATGGCGGTGGAGTCGGACTCCGTGCCGCAACTGGTAAAGATCAGCTCGTCGGGCTGGGCACCAAGGAGCGCGGCGATCTTGCCCCGGGCCTCTTCAACCGCCCGGCCCACCTGACCGCCAAAGGTGTGCATGCTGGAAGGATTGCCGTACAGGTCGGAAAAATAGGGGAGCATGACCTCAAGCACCTCCGGGGCAACCCGGGTGGTGGCGTTATTGTCCATATACACCGTATTCATTATTTCCCCTCCTCGACGATCAGGGTATCCAGCACCTGTTCCCGCAGCTTCTTTTCCACGTATTCCTTCAGGGTGGTCTGCGATTTCTTGCAGGAGACGCAGGCCCCGCGCAGGGAGACGATCACATAATCGCCATCCACGTCGATCAGCTCGATATCGCCGCCATCCTTGCGCAGGGCAGGCCGCACCTCGCGCTCAAGCACCTCCTCGATCCGCTTGATTTTTTGAATGGTGGTCATCCGGCCGGGCCGCTTGTCCGGAATGATCTGCTTCGGTTCCCGCCGGCTCTCCCGGAGAATCTCCTCAAGCCGGTCGAGGCATTTGCCGCAGCCGCCGCCGGCCTTGGTGAAATTGGTGATTTCCTCCACGGTCTGGAGCTTGTTTTCCTCGATGGCCCGCTTTATCTCAAGGTCGGTCACCCCGAAGCATTCGCACACCACCTCCCCTTCCGCCATGGGCAGGGGAAGGCCGCGATAGTTGGCAATCGCCGCCTCCAGCGCCTCGCGGCCCATGACCGAACAGTGCATCTTCTCCTTGGGCAAGCCGCCGAGATAATCGGCGATATCCTGATTGGTAACCTTGGCCGCCTCGTCGAGGGTCATCCCCGTGATTATCTCGGTGAGAGCGGAAGAGGAGGCAATGGCGCTGGCGCAGCCAAAGGTCTGAAACTTGGCCTCACCGATCCGGTCGTTGTCGTCCAGCTTGATAAAAAGTTTGAGGGCATCGCCGCAGGCAAGGGAACCGACCTCGCCGACCCCGTCCGCATCCTTAATCTCCCCCACATTCCGGGGATTCATGAAATGATCCCGAACCTTGTCCGTATATTCCCACATAGTATTTCTCCCGGCAGTCAAAGCAAAAGAGGCAGGCTATGCGTCGGCCAAACATCCGGCACGTACACACGCCATCCAAGTTCATCGTTCATCCCGCAAAACAGTTCCCGCCAGCAGCACATAATTTGCATGAAACTCCCCTCCCTTGACGCGAGGGGTGAGGGTGGGGAACTTGCCGATCGCAGCCAAACGGCACCTTCCCCCTCACCCTATCCCTCTCCCGCAGGGGGAGAGGAGATTTTCTTGCATTCTGCAATTTTCCAGCCGGACACTGCTGGCCCGTTAAGGAACTCAACAATTTAGTTTTTCAGGGTTCAAAAAGCAAGAATTATCATTAAGCCTTCAGTCTTCCGCCTTCAGTCTTCAGTCTTATTTTCATGCAAATGCGCCCAGATCTGGGCGGCCAGGGCCGGACCTATGCCCGACACTACGGCAAGTTCCGCCTCGCTTGCCTGAATAATACGCTGCATACTGCCAAGCTCCCGCAGCAGCAGCTCTTTGCGCGCCTTGCCAACGCCGGGAATCTGCTCAAGGAAAGAGGTCAAGCTCTCTTTTGTCCGCAATCTCCGGTGGATGGTTATGCCGTAGCGATGCGCCTCGTCCCTGATCCGCATGAGATAGAGGAGCACCGGGGAATGCCGGTCCAGAACAATCGGATTTTTCCGCCCTGGCCGGTAGAGCTTCTCCCCTTCCTCTGCCTTTTCCTTGGCAATACCAGCAAGCTCAACCCCGCCGGGAATGCCAAGCTCGGCCAAGGCATGCATGGCCACGCCGAGCTGGCCCTTGCCGCCGTCCACCAGCAAAAGATCGGGCATGTCATTTTCCGCCAGGCCCCTGGAAAAACGCCGGCCCAGCACCTCACCCATCATGGCGTAGTCGTCCGGCCCAGGCACCGTGTGAATGGCATAATGCCGGTAGCGATCCTTGGCCTTTTCTCCTGCGACAAAGCAAATAAGAGAACCCACCGCCTGCTTGCCGCCCAAGTTGGAGATGTCCAGACACTCGATCCGTTCGGGGAGCCGTGCCAAACCCAGAGCCTTTTGCAGCCCCCCGGCCAGAGCCTGCCAGGAGGTCTGCTTGGTCTTTCGTGCAACCAAAACCTGTTGAGCGTTCGTTGCCGCCATCTCCAGCAACCGCATCCTGTCACCCCGCTGCGGGCAGGCAATGGTCACCGAGCCGCCCCGCTGTTCGCTCAGCCATTCCGCAAGGAGCGGATCATCGGTGCCGGCAAAGGGCAGCAATATCTCCTGGGGAAGGTAGCGCCCCTCCTCGCCGTAAAACCGGGAGAGCACCTCGGTGAGCACCTCTGCGTCCGTACCCACCGGATCGGCAAGGAAAAATCCCTGCTGGCCAAGGATCACCCCCTTGCGGATAAAGAGCAAGGCCACGGCCACGGAAGCGTCCTGGCGGGCAAAGCCCAGCACATCCTGATCCCTGGTGTGGGTTGCCACCACCTGCTGCTTTTCCAGGGTCTTGTTCAGGGAATTGATCCGGTCCCGCAACTGAGCCGCCTCCTCAAAACGCAGGGCTTCCGCAGCCAGGGCCATTTTCCGGGAAAGCCCCTTGACCAGCTCCTGGTTCTTCCCTTCCAGCACTAGGAGGACATTGTTGACCAGCTCCCGGTACTCCTCACTGCTGACCTTGTCCGCACAGGGGGCAAGGCAGCGGCCCATCTGGTGATTGAGGCAGGGCCGGGACTTGGGCTTGAGAACCTTTTCCTTGCAGCGGCGCAGAGGGAAGAGCGAGTTGAGATAGCGGATGGTTTCCCACATGGCCGAAGGAGAGGAAAAGGGGCCGAAATACCGGGCGCCGTCCTTGACGCGCCGCCGGGTCATCACCAGCCGAGGCCACTGCTCCTGCACCGTCACCTTGAGAAGCGGGTAGCTCTTGTCATCGCGGAGAATAACATTGTACTTGGGCCGGTGCTGCTTGATCAGCGCGGATTCAAGGATCAGGGCATCCTTTTCCGTATTGGTGACAATGGTCTCGATGAGGCGCACCTGCGAGAGCAGCATCGCGGTTTTACCGTGCTGTCCCTGATCGATGCGACCGTAGGAGGAAAGCCGCTTGCGCAGCTCTCTGGCCTTGCCGACATAAAGCACCTCACCTGCCCGGCTCTTCATCAGATAGACGCCGGGCTGCAAGGGGACGGTGGGGAGAAATTCTTTGAAATCAAATGGGGGCATGGTCACCGCAATCCGGTGGTATTCTTGATAAGTTCGTAATAGTTACGTCACACCGGTGGAAACCGGTGTCCAGTCTTCCCACAACTATTCAAAAACGCTGGATCGGAGTCTCGCCCCGCTCGCTTACCTCCGGCTCTCGCCGGAATGACGAAATGCTGTGATATGACTACCCCTACCGGATATTTTTGTCAAACAAGCAGACCCTCTTTCTGGGAACCATCCCTGTTTCTGCTTGGCCTAACTCCGGCTTCAACAAAAAATACCTTTGACGTCACGCGTACAAAGAGTATAATTCCGCTATGATCAAAAGCTTCAAGGACAAGAAAACAAAAAAACTGCACGAGGGGGAATGCGCCGCCATTTTTCAAGCCTTTTGCAGACAGGCGGAGAAACGAATGCGCATCCTTGATGCCGCCGACACCATCGAAGCACTCATGCTCCTGCCCAGCAACCGGTTCAAAGCCCTCAGCGGTGACCGTCAGGGACAGTTTAGCATCAGAATCAATGAGCAGTGGCGTATCTGTTTTACATGGCATGACGATGGCCCGCATGACGTTGAAATCGTCGACTACCATTAAAGGTGAACACAATGAGCAGAACTCCCATACACCCCGGTGAAATTCTCGCCGAAGAACTTGCCGAACTCAATATAAGCGCCTCCGAACTGGCCAAGAATATCCATGTGCCACCCAACCGGATCTCCCAGATTTTAGCGGGAAAACGCTCCATCACCGCCGAGACCGCACTGAGACTCGGGAAATGGTTTGGCACCGGTCCGCATATCTGGTTGAACCTTCAGCACACCTATGATCTTGACCTCATCCAGCAGGACCTCAAGCCCACCCTGGACGAGATCAAGACACGAGTGGCCGCATAAAAATTGGGGCCGCTCCACAAAACCACATGTTGGATAACAAATCGGTCTCCGTTCTCATTTGTTATCTCTCTGATAAGGAGTCTGATGCTTAAGAAATTGGTTCTCATGTTGATTGGCATTCTTTTCTTCGCTGCTACTGGTATTGCCGTTGGAAGTGAAGCAGTGCAGGAAGGAACCATTTCATTCACTGGCCCGTTCGACAAACAAAAGGCATTGAAAACGTTTTATGGAGATTTGATGCCTTTGAAAGGCGATGAGCAGGATGGGGCGGCTATTTGGAACAATGTTGTGGTCCCTGAATCGCTTAGCCGGTTTTTCCAGTCAACGGCTAAGGGGAAAGTGCGTATTGTGTTCGATTCTTCCTATACGGAAGATGGCATTGAAAAGAATGTCATAGTTACCGCTACTGTACCTTCTGATAAAAGTTATGAGTGTCATGCCTGTGCGCCCCTCATTGGTGCTGCGGTTTTCAGGCGATCTGGCAATGGTTGGATCATGGAATCACAGAACAAATATGCCAACGTCATAGGAAAGTTCGGCACGACTGAAAACGAGTCTATGGGGCTTACCAAAATAGGACCGAGTCGTTATGGTGTCGTGTTTCGTGGAGAGGACTTTCATCAAGGCTACGTCAGTACATATGTGTCCCTTCTCATTCCCTTTAATAGATCCTTTATCAGCTCACTTCACTTTTTTGTTGAGGGTCCTGGCGAAGGAGCATGTCCCGATGCAGTTTGGAAGCAGGGCATAGACCTGAAAGCAATTAAAGGGCAGATAACTTCACAGGGGTACTATGACATGGAAGCATCAGTCCGGTACAACTCGGGCAATTGCGGAAGGGTGAAGCCCGCTGTGGAAAAAAGACTGTTCAAGTTCGCAAGAGGCAAATATGAAAGGACAAAATAAAACCTGATTACCATCGAACTTCAGCAATTTTTTTAGAGGCATATAGATAACCAGGGGACGGAGCCCGGTTTCCACAATACAATGAGCAAACTTGCCAGGCTGAATTTCCTCTGACGCGTAACCATAACGAATTGAAGATGAAAAAACATAACAGCACCAGCAAGAGAAAGCTGAAGATTCTCATTGTCGATGACCTTGAATTTCCAAGAATGGTCATCAGGAACATGTTCCATGAACTGGGTTATGAAAGCCACAACAACATCCTGGAGGCGGCCAACGGCCTTGAGGCATTTGAGGTGTTGCAAAAGACCCGGATCGACCTGGTCGTCTGCGACTGGATGATGCCAATTATGACAGGCTTTGAGCTGTTACAAAAAATCCGGGCGACGCCGGAACTTGCCAAGACACCCTTCATCATGATCACAGTTGAAGCGGAAAAAGAGAATATCATGGGCGCCATCAAGGCAGGGGTAAGTCAATATATCGTAAAACCATTCACAGCCGAGACCCTGTACCTGAAAATTGAGTCTGTCTTTGCCAAGTCCCAATAAGCCATAAAATAGTGAGCAGAACCCGTTGCCCACAATGCATTGAGCAACGGCCCACAAACAAAAAAGCCCCCGGTGCCGAAAGGCGCCGGGGGCTTTTCATAACCAGCAAAAACGCGAAACGACTTATTCCTTCTCGTCCTCGCTCAAGCCTTTCACAATAACTGCCCCTGCCAAGCCAAGCATGCCCAGATTCTTAACCTGATCCATGGCCGGTTTCAGCATATGGGCCATGATGGTCCGGCGCAGGTTGGCCTGCGGCATGGCCTGCGGGGTGCAGGTGGTGGTCAGCAGGTGCATGTCCTTTTTGTTGCCGTAATACCGGACATTGGGGCCGATCTTCACCTTGGCGCTTTCCAGTTTGGCCGCGCCTTTTTTCACATACTTGGAAACCTCGGAATTGGGATCGGAGAGATCGCCGAATATCCGGGCACGGGCCAGGCAGGTCTGCACGCAGGCAGGCTCAAGACCAGCAGCCACACGCTCCACGCAGAAGGTGCATTTGTCGGCCTTGGGATCGCCCTCTTCCTCATTCACGTAACGAGCGCTGTACGGGCACGCATCGGCGCAGGCGCCGCAACCGAGGCAACGCTCCTTGTCGATCTGCACCGTGCCGTTGAAGGGGTCCTTCCAGGTGGCGGCCACTTCCATCTTCTTGGTCGCCCCGCTCTTCGCATCGGTAAAGGTAACCTCTACCTTGTCCGCCGGGCAGACATCCACGCAGGCGGGCTTGTCGCAGTGGTTGCACAGGCCGGGATAATAGGTGGAAGCCAAGCCCTTGGGGGTCTTGCTGGGGCCAAGGCGTTTTACCCAGTTTCTTCTCCGTTCCCGTTCCGCCGAATCCTTGCCCGTGGGAACCTCCCACTCGGCCCGGCAGGCGATAGAGCAGGCATGACAGCCCACACATTTCTCAAGATCTATAATCATTCCGTATTGACTCACGGCATACCTCCATAAATCGAATTGGTTAATTTCCCTGCGGTATCATCTCGCCAAATCACTCATTTTCAGGCGGGAATACTCA
>JBAZSA010000045.1:0-16803 GCA_041662645.1 Desulfurivibrionaceae bacterium | reverse complement strand
GCTACGAAGAGACCAAGACCATGACCGCCGACTTCAAGCAGTCCACCTCGGTGCCCATGAGCACCCGCAAGAGGCTTGGCTCGGGCAAGGTGGTGATCTCCAAGCCCGGTCGCATCCGCTGGGATTACCTGGCCCCGGATAAGCAGGTGTTGATCAGCGACGGGAAGAAGGTTTCCATGTATGTGGCCAACTCAGCCCAGATGATTGTGCAGCCTGTTTCGCAATATATTAACTCCGACGTCACCTATGCCTTCTTTGCCGGCACCGGTAATATCGTCCGCGATTTCAAGGTGCTGCCCCCGGAAAGGCCGGGTGATGCGGGGTTGAAGGCGATCAAGCTGGTGCCCAAGACCGCGCATCCGCAGGTGGATTATCTCCATGTCTGGATCGACGAGAATTTCATGGTGCGGCGCCTTGAGATTGTCGATCATTTCGGCAGCATAACCGATCTGGCCTTTTCCAATATCCGCCGGAACGAACCGGTCTCGCCGGATGTTTTTGTCTTTACCCCGCCGATGGGCACAGAAATCATCGAGCAGTAAAAAACGCCCAGCAGCACCGCATCTGCTTCGCAGTCTCGCGGTGCTCGCTTAGCTGTCATCGGCCTGCTCGTGTGCACCAGCACACTTCGCAGACCTCTTCCGCGCATCTGCGGGCACTGCTGAGCGGTTTTTGTTCCGGTGGCGCCGAAACTTTAATGCTTCTAGCGATTATGAGCAGCAAGGATGGCTGAAAACACAAACCAGCCGAGCCCCGCGTTTCGTCTGGGGTTGATCGCCATGCCCTGGGCGTTGTTCAACCGGCCCTCTGTCCAATTGGGCACGCTCAAGAGCTATCTGGCTCAGGCCGAGCCGGATGTGCAGGTGCGCTGTCTGCATCCGTATTTGGGATTAGCCAAGGCCATCGGCCTTGATCTCTACCGGGAAATCTCCCAGGATGTCTGGCTGTGCGAGGGTCTGTACGCCGGGCTGCTTTTTCCGGAACAGCGCGGGGTTTTGCAGGGGTTTCTTGCCAAAAGGCTCAAGCAGTGCAAGAGTGTAGGCGCGCAGGATATAGACAGCCTCTGGCAGAAGGTGGATGCGCACCTGCAACAGTGGCTTGCCCGGCAGGAGTGGAATAAGTTCGATCTGGTTGGGTTTTCCGTCTGCTTCAACCAATTACTGGCCTCGCTTCTGGCGGCCAAGCACCTCAAGACATTGCAGCCGCAACTGCCCATTGTTTTTGGCGGCTCTTCCTGCGTGGCGGAAATGGGCAGTTCCCTGTTGGCCTCCTTTCCTTGGCTCGATTATGTGGTGCATGGCGAGGGGGAGATGGTGCTGGCGAACCTCTGCCAGGTGCTGGCCGGGCGGCAGGCCGCTTTAGCCCCTCAGGTTTTGGCCAGAAATTCGCAGGCAAGCAAAGAGGCCTTCACCGGCTGCCAGTTCAAGACCCTTTCCGAGTTGCCGCCCCCTGATTACGATGATTATTTTCTTGACCTGCACCGGGATTTTTCCGGCGACCCCTTCGTGCCGGAGCTGCCGGTGGAATTTTCCCGGGGCTGCTGGTGGGGGAAGTGCACCTTCTGCAATCTCAACCTCCAATGGCATGGCTACCGTGGAAAAACCGCGGCGCAGATGGAGCAGGAGGTGCTGACTCTTTCCCAGCGGCATGGCTGCCTTGATTTCAGTTTTACGGACAACGTCCTGCCCGGCCGGGAGGCCCCGGACTTTTTTGCCCAGATGGCCCAAGGCAAAAAGGATTTCCGTTTTTTTGCCGAAATCCGGGTCAACCAGCGGGGAGAGGTGCTCAAAGGCTACCGGCAGGGCGGGTTGGTGGCGGTGCAGGCCGGGATCGAGGGCCTCAGTCAGGGGCTGCTTGAGAGAATGCGCAAAGGGGCCACGGTTATGGAGAATCTAGCCCTGATGAAGGAGAGCCTTGCTCTTGGCATCCGGCTGGATGGCAACCTGATCACCTGCTTTCCCGGGTCCACCGAGGCAGAGGTGCAGGAGACCCTGGCCAATCTTGATTTTGTCCTGCCCTCTCCCCCCCTGACCGGTGCGACCTTTTTTCTCGGGTATGGCTGCGAGGTTGCCGAAAAGCCCAGCGACTACGGCATCCGCGCCATTGTCCAGCATCCCCACAACCGCAAGCTGTTCCCGCCGCAAATCTTGCCGGGCCTGACTCTGTTGATCAACGACTATCGCGGGGACCGGGCGCACCAGCGCAGGCTCTGGCAGCCGGTGGTCAAGAAGATCCGCGCCTGGCAAAGGTTTCACGAGGCAAGGCGAATCCCGGCCCATCTGGTCCCGCCGCTTTCCTACCGTGACGGGGGCAACCTGCTCATCATCCGCCAGGAACTGCCTGGGCAGGCTACCCTGCATCACCGGTTGCGCGGGACCTCCCGGGCCATCTATCTGGCCTGTGACACAGTGGTCGAGTTCGACACGCTTAGCCGTTTGTTTCCCAAGCTCGGCAGGGCGCAGCTGGCAACTTTTCTTGGGGAGCTTGCGGCAAAACGGTTGCTCTTTGCCCAGGGAACAAGGTACCTTGCCCTGGCTGTACATTCGGGAAAAGAATTATGACGCAGACTGAAGGGACTATTCAGCGCCCCACGAAAAAATTGGTCATCGGCGGCTGCCGCAGCGGCAAGAGCCGTTATGCCGAGCAATGGGTTGCCCAAAACTTTTCGGACAAGGTCTTTGTCGCCACCCTGGAGGCCAGGAACGACGCGGAGATGGACCAGCGCATCGCCCTGCACCGGCAGAGCCGGGGCATCGGCTGGCTGACCGTGGAAGAGCCGTTGGATCTCGCCGGGGTGCTTGTGAAAAACGAGACCGGGTCCGAGGTTTTTCTGGTGGATTGTCTGACCATGTGGCTTACCAATATGATGATGCAGGATTTTAGCGACGAGAAGATCCAGGGGGAGGTTGCCCGGTTGTGCAAAACCGTGGCCAGCCTTGATACCTCGGTGGTGCTGGTTGCCAACGAAGTCGGCTTAGGCATCGTGCCGGAATCGCTCCTGGGCCGCCGTTTTCGCGATCTGGCCGGGTGGACCAATCAGCAAATGGCTCATGCCTGCCAGCAGGTGGTTTTCGTGGCAGCTGGTCTGCCCCTGCGGCTCAAGGGTTGAACATGGATACGAACACCATCAGCGCCCAGGGCGCCCACGGCGGGGATATTCTCTCCATGGCCAAGCGGCTGGGCTGCAATGTTACGGATCTCATCGATCTGAGCAGCAATCTCACCCCGCTTGGAATGCCACCCGGCCTGCGGGAAGCGCTGATTGCAAGACTCAGCGAGATCAGCTTTCTGCCGGAAAGCGGCAGCGAAACCCTGGTTCACCTTTTTGCCGGAAAATACGGCTGTTCTCCGCAACAGGTTCTGGCGGGCAACGGCACCACCGAATTCATCTATGCCGTGCCGGCAAGCGTCCGGAGCAAACGCTCCCTAGTCGTCGCCCCCACCTATGGGGATTACCAGACAGCCAGCCAGTGGGCCGGGCTCGAGGTTGAGTTTTTCAACCTGAAAGCCGACGAGGATTTCGCCCTTGATTTCAACCGCCTCTCCGCCCGTCTCACCGGGGACGAGCTGGTGTTCCTCTGCAACCCCAACAACCCCACCGGCAGGGTGGTGGCAAGCCGTGCGCTGCTGGACTTCATCCTTGCCCATCCTGCCACGGAGTTTCTCATCGACGAATCCTACCTTCCCTTTGTGGATGAGCCAACCCTTGCCGGTTTTCCCCTGCCTGGTAATCTGTTTTTGCTCTGCTCCTCCTCGAAGATTTACGGCATCCCTGGCCTGCGCCTCGGTTTTCTCGTGGCCAGCGAGGAGAAGATGGCCCGTTTTGCAGCGCACCGCAAGCCTTGGGGGGTGAACCGCATGGCCCAGGTGGCAGGGGAGTATCTGCTGGAGCATGGCGACGGGTATGTCCGGTCGGTACGCGATTTTCTTGCCCGGGTTCGCCCGGATTTTGTCGCGCGGCTGGCTGCGCTGCCCGGGGTGCGGGTGATCCCTGGCGCGGCGAATTTTATTCTCTGCCGGCTGGAAGGGCCGATGACCGCAGCCCAATTGCGTGAAGGTATGCTCAACCAGCGCATCATGATCCGGGATTGCGGCAACTTCACCGGCCTGGATGATCATTATTTCCGGGTTTCGCTGCAAACGGAGGACCGCAACGAGCAATGCCTGGCCGCGCTCGCCAAAATCCTTGGGGCAAAGCCATGAGGATCGCGATCATCTCCGATACCCACGACCACATCCTCAATCTGCGGGCTGCGGTGAAATACTGCAACGCCTACAGCGTGAGCATGATCATCCACTGCGGTGATCTGATCTCGCCGTTCATGCTCGACGAACTGGCCCGCTTCAGCGGGGCGGTGCATCTGATTTACGGCAACAACATCGGCGACCAGCATGTCATCTCCCAGTCGTGCGGGCTGCGCTTTCCCACGATCAGCCACCACGGGATTCTGGGCGCGGTTGAAGCCGGGGGACTCAAGATAGCTTTTACCCATTATCCGCAAATGGCCCGAGGCCTCGCCTGCCAGGGTATGTTTGATGTGGTCTGCTGCGGCCACAACCATCGCTATCAGGTGGAAAAGGTCGGCGATTGCCTGCTGATCAATCCTGGCGAGCTGCTGGGCAAGGACGGCCAACCGGGATTTTGCATCCTGCAGTGTGAGACAAAAGAGGTTGAACGGGTAGAGATCGGCTCAGCCATTGAAGGTTTTTAGCCATGTGTCAATTATCGGCAGCAGTGCCGATAACTCCACGAAAGAACACGAAATTTCAAAATTGCGCAACTGTCTGATATAACCGAGTAATTTTCGCAATCTTCAGGCTTTTTTCGTGCTCTTTCGTGGGTTTCGTGGCGAATAATCATAAAAACAACGTGTTGGTGAGGGTGATGACAATGACCGATGATGATAAAAGTTTTGCCGAGATGTTCCAGGAAACCGCAGCCAGCACCAAGGAACGGTTACGGCCGGGCCAGAAAATCGAGGCCACCGTGGTGCGAATTGCCAAGGAGTGGATTTTTCTCGATCTGGGCGCCAAGAGCGAAGGGGCGGTGGCCAAAAACGAATTCACCGATGCAGAGGGCAACCTGACCGTGGCGGAAGGCGACCGGGTGCAGGTCTATTTCCTGTCCGAGAAAAACAACGAGCGTCTGTTCACCGCCAAGGTGAGCGGCGGCGCGGTGGCCGGCCATCTTGACGAGGCGTGCCAAAGCGGCATCCCGGTTGAAGGCACCGTGACGGGCGAGACCAAGGGCGGCTTTGAGGTGCGTTTTTCCGGCAGCGTCCGGGCCTTTTGCCCCTTTTCCCAGATGGCGATGCGCCATATCGAAAACGCGGAGGAGTACATCGGCAAGAAATTCGCCTTCCGGGTCACCAAATACGGTGAACACGGCAAAAATATCGTGGTTTCCCGCCGGGCCCTGCTTGAAGAGGAACGGGCCCAGCAGAAGGAAGCCTTGCAGGAAACCTTGGCCATCGGCCAGACTGTCAAGGGCGTCATCACCTCCATCCGCGATTTCGGCGCCTTTGTCGATATCGGCGGCATTGAGGGGTTGATCCCGGTTTCCGAGATCGCCTGGGGACGGATCGAGGACATCCACGAGCGGATTAGTGTGGGCCAGGAAGTGACCGTCACCGTGCTCAAGCTCGAGTGGGACAAAGACCGCTACTCCTTCAGCCTGAAGGATTCCCTGCCCAACCCCTGGGAGGGGATCAGCGGGATATTTCCCGAGGGCAGCGTTGTCACCGGCAAGGTGGTCCCCTTACGGAATTCGGCGCCTTTGTCTCCCTTGCTCCGGGTATCGACGGCCTGGTGCATATCTCCAAATTGGGTGCTGGCCGACGGATCAGCCACCCGCGCGAGGTTGTGCAGGTGGGCGATGCCCTGGAGGTGAAGATCGACAGCGTGGACTCGGAGAAAAAGCGGCTATCCCTCTCCTTGCCCCTGCCAGCCAAGGGTGAAGGGGGGGAGACCTCCAAGGCGGGAGGCAAAAAAGACAAGGGTACGACCGAGGGGGAAAGCCGGGATGATTTCCGGCAGTACATCGCGGAAAAGAAGAAGGACTCCGAGCCCATGGCCACCTTTGCCGATCTGTTCAATAAGGGTCAGGCAAAATAAGCTGGGCAACGGGCTGTTTGCTGTTTTTCTCCCGGACCGGGAGGATAGTCTTTAGCGTCAGCAGCTGTCGTTTGGGTCCTGGCTGTTTGCCGCAAAGCGATACAGGTAGTCGTTGAGCACTAGCAGCTGTTCCTGTGTCATGCCATTCCAGGAGCCGTTCTTGGCGCATTTCGGATAACGGGTTGCAAAGACCCGGTTCCAGGCATCCGGGTTTTTTGACTCCACCCAGAGAAAAGGGGCGCCTTTGTCGTTGTTGCGGGTGTGGCAGCTTTTGCAGACCTCCTTAAAAAGCTTGCCGCCCTGGCCCCAGGGGCGGCTTTCCCATTCCAGCGGGCCGTCGCTCAGAACCCGGCAGGTCTGGGTGGTCGCGTCATAGCGGGTTTTTGGGGCGGCATCCGCCTGGTTGCTCAAGACGGGAACAAGGAGCAGGGCTGCGAGGGACATGGCGAAACGCTTCATCTGGGGCCTCCTGTTTTTTTGTACCAATCGATACAGTATAAAGTAACATATAATCCTGTTTTTAAGGGTGTCAATCGTTTTACTTGATCGAACGGTAAAGAAATATCAGTGGGGGGGAACCCGTGGCGCGGACAAGGAAATTTGATGAGAATCAGGCGCTGGCGGCTGCGTTGCGCCTTTTTTGGGAAAAGGGCTATGCCGCAACCTCGCTGCAAGACTTGGAAAGGGGAATGGGGCTGAACCGGACCAGCATCTACAACGCCTTTGGCAACAAGCGCAGTCTGTTCAAACGATGCCTGGCCCTCTATATCGGCCAGGTGGAGGCAATGCTTGAAAGCATCATCGGAGCAGCAGCATCATCCCGGGAGGCGATCAAAAACTGGCTGGCCTTTGTCATTGATTTCAGCTTCAATCCTGAAACACCGGGCGGCTGCCTGGTAATTCTCTCCGCGCTTGAGCGCCACCAGCATGACCGGGAAACCAAGGACATGGTGGCGGCGTTGTTTCACCGCGAGCGGGAGGTGGTGCGGCGGGTTCTTGAAGAAGGCGTGAAGCGGGGAGAGTTTCCTGCGGAGTTTGATTGCGCCGGGGTTGCCGTGGCGATCACCGCGGCCAGTTCCGGGATGGTTGTCCTGGCCATGGCGGATACCCCGGTAAGCGCGCTTCAGGGGGTGTCGCGGTCAGTCATGGAGCTGCTTGACGGAAAATGAGCCGGTATTGCCCGAGCGGCTCCAGTATCAGCTGTTGCCCTGCCGCTGGCGGACGACTTCGAACAGAATGACCCCTGCGGCCACGGAGGCGTTGAGGGAGTTGAGGCTGCCGGCCATGGGGATGGACACCAGCTCGTCGCATTGCTCGCGGACCAGGGGTCGCATCCCCTTGTCCTCGCCGCCGATCACCAGGCAGACGGGGCCGGAGAATTTGGTTTCATACACGGTGCGCTTGGCTTCGCCCGCCGCGCCGTACACCCAGAAGCCTTTCTCCTTAACGGCCTGCAGGCTGGTGACCAGATTGGTGACCAGGCAGAGTTTCAGGTGGGCCATGGCCCCGGCCGCCGATTTAGCCGCGGTGGCGTTGAGCGGGGCCGAACGGTCCTTGGGCAGGATGATGCCTGTGGCCCCGGCTGCGGCGGCGGTGCGGATGATGGCCCCCAGATTGTGCGGGTCCTGAATGGAATCCAGCGCCACGATGAGGGGGTGCTCTTCTTCCTTGGTCTTCTTGAGCAGTTCGTGCAGGCTGCAGGTGGCCACGGGCGCGGTTTTCGCCAGTACGCCCTGGTGGGTTTTGTCCGGAGAGCTGGGGAAGCGCTGGCCCGGCAAAAAGCGGACCTTGACCCCCTGTTCCTGGGCCAGGGCGATGATCTCCTGGATCTTGGCCCCGCCCTTGCCTTGCTGGATTACGACCTCCCGCACCTTTTTGGGTTGAAGCCGCAGCAGCTCCAGGATGGGATGGATGCCCCAGAGGATGTCGTCGTTGTCCGGCTGGCTGTTCATGGGGCCTCCCAAGGATGTATGGACACAGTTATTGTTGGCCAAAGCCCAAGGCCGCGAGGTCGAGGGGCTGGCCGTTTGGGTTGCGGCGTGCCTTGCAGCGTTCGGCAATGACCACCGCGCGCAGGACATCCACCGCCTCAGCCAACTGGTCGTTGATCACCAGATAGTCGTAGCGTCCGGCATCCTCCATCTCGCGCCGGGCATTGTGCAATCGCAGCTGCACGGTTTCCTCGGGGTCGGTGCCTCTGCCCCGTAACCGTTTTTCCAGTTCAGCCCAGGAGGGCGGGGCGATGAAGAGGAAGATGGCTCCTTCGAGCCGCTGCTCCCTGAGCTGCCGCGCCCCTTGGACATCGATGTCGAGAAACACGTCGATCCCTTGTGCCTGCTGGGCCTCGATGGCTGCCCGGCTGGTGCCGTAGAGATTGCCGTGCACCTCGGCCCATTCGAGAAAGGCCTGGCTGTCGCGCATCCCTTCAAAGATCGCCCGATCGACAAAGTGGTACTCCCGGCCGTTGCTTTCGCCTGGGCGCGGCGCCCTGGTGGTGTGCGACACGGAAAAGGCGAGGTTATCCACCTCTGTCAGCAATCTTTTGAGGATGGTGGACTTGCCCGCCCCGGAGGGCGCGGAGATGATAAACAGATTGCCCCGGCTCATTTGTCCGCCTTTTCCGGCTGCTCGTCGTCGCGCCGGTCGTAGGAGGCCATGAAGCGCAGGGTGATGGTTTCCGGCTGCACCGAGGAGAGCACCACATGGTTGCTGTCCAGGATGATGATGGAGCGGGTCCTTCTCCCTTCGGTCACATCGATGAGCCTTTTCTGTTCCTTGGCTTCTTCCCGCAGTTTCTTCATGGGGGAGGATTTGGGGTTCACCACTGCCAGCACCCTGCCGGCGAGCACGGCGTTGCCGAATCCCACGTTGATCATTCTCTGGTCTGACATGGTTTTTCCTTACTCGATATTCTGGATCTGTTCCCGGAGCTTTTCCACCTCGGTTTTCAACTCCACGGTGAGATGGGCGGTGGGCGCATCGCTGATCTTCGAGGCCAGGGTGTTGATCTCCCGCAGGAATTCCTGAAGAAGGAAATCAAGCCTGCGGCCCACGGGCTCGTCCGCCTCAAGGAAGCCGGAAAACTGGCTGATGTGGCTTCTCAGGCGCACCACCTCCTCGGTGACATCACTCTTGTCGGCCATGATCGCCACCTCCTGGGCCAGGCGGAGGGGGTCAAGATCAACCCCCTGCAGGAGCACGGCCAGCCGTTCCTTGAGCTTCTCGGTCCTGCGCTGGACAATGGCGGGGATATCCTGGGCAATGGTCTCCACGGTGGTGGCGAATTCCTGCAGCCGTTGGCTCAACTCGTTCTTGAGCGCCTCGCCTTCCTGTTCCCGCATCCCTTGCGCCATGGTCAGCGCCTGGGTAAGGGCCTCTGAGACCTGCGGCCAGACCGCCTCAAGGTCTTCCTCCTCCTCGTGGGCAACGATGATCTCCTTGTAGTTCTGGATCATGGCCAGGGTCGGGGGATCGCTGAGTGAAAGATCCTGGCGGATCGTTTCCAGGCACTGGTAATAATCGCGGGCCAGGGGCAGATTGGCGGCCAACCGGATATTGTCGCCCGATTCCGCGCCGGGGTTGACATAGACATCCACATGGCCACGGCTGTAATGATTGGTGATCTCTTTTTTGATCCGGTCTTCAAACCCGAGATACTTGCGGGGGATCTTGATGCTCAGGTCAAGAAACTTGTGGTTTACCGAGCGGACTTCCACGGTCCAGCTTTTGGCCCCGGTCGCTTCCCCTCGGCCATAGCCGGTCATGCTCAACGGTCTTTTCATCCGATTGCCTCAAGAAGTTCGGCGGTGGAGGCCGTGGCCGTGCCCACCTTGCCCACGACGATGCCGGCGGCGAAGTTGGCGATGGTGGCGGCATCGGCGGCGGTCAGGCCAACGGCCAAGCCCAGGGCCAGGGTGGCGATCACCGTGTCGCCTGCGCCGGTGACATCGTACACCTCCTTGGCCATGGTGGGGATGGTGAACAGGGGTTGCCCCTTTTCGTACAGGGCCATGCCCGCCTCGCCCCGGGTGATGAGGACGGCGTCGCTGGCCAGCTTTTTTTGCAGGAGATGGGCCGCGGTTTGCAGGTCCTTCTCGGTTTTGATGGCCATGTCGGCCATGCGCTCCGCCTCGTGCAGGTTGGGGGTGATGATGGTGGCCCCGCGAAAGCGTTCCGGATGCTGGGGCTTTGGGTCGATGATCAGCGGGATGTCCCGTTTTTTGAGCCGGGTCCGCAGATGGTCCATCAGGGGCAGGTTGATCATCCCTTTGTTGTAGTCGGAAACAATGACCGCGTTGAAGCTCTCCAGATGGTCGTCGATGAAGCGGCATATCTCAGCCAGCCGTTCCGGGCTCGGTTCCCCGGTTTTTTCCCGGTCAAAGCGGACCACCTGCTGATGCTGGGCCACGATCCTGGTCTTGAGGGTGGTGGGGCGGTTGGCGGTTCGGACGATGCCTGCCGCTGGGGAGCCGAGCTCCGCCAGCAGACTCAAAAGATGGTCGCCCATGGCGTCGTTGCCGATCAGGCCGCAGAGGGAGGCGCGGCTGTTCTGGGCGTAGATGTTGTGCAAAACGTTGGCCGCCCCGCCCAAGAGCAGGTTTTCGTGGGTGACATCCACCACCGGTACCGGCGCTTCCGGGGAGATCCGGGAAACAGAGCCCCAGATGAAGTGATCGACAATGATGTCGCCGAGCACCAGGATATTGGCGGAGCTGAATTTGCCGACTGCATCGCGCAGCTGTTTTTTCTTTGTAGTGGACAGGGTCACGGACCGGCTCCCGGGTATGTGGCAAAAGTAGGTGCGGCTGGTGCAACAGGGCGCAACCAGCCGGAAGGATACAAGAAAAGCAATTATAGACCGCTTGTCGGCCATGGGCAAGGAAAGAAATGCGTTCCTGGGAGCTTCTGTCATGGTTATGGATAAAAAAGGCCCTGCCGGGGATGGTTCCGGCAGGGCCTTGCACTGCAAAACAACCGCGACGTCGCAGTTGTTTTTGGGGGGGCAATTCGGTTAATCCGTGATCTCGCACTTGCCCTGTTCGCACTCCACATCGGCGATCAGGAAGCGGCTCTTGATCCCTGCCTTGTCCAGGGCAGCCTTGGCCATTTCCGCACGGGCTCCGGTGGTGCAATGGATCAGCATCTCCTTGCCCTTGGGCAGTTCGCCGATCCGCTTTTCGATCTGATCCAGGGGGATGGAGATGGAGTTTTTGAAGGCGCCGGTCTGCACCTCGTCCTTGGTGCGGACATCGAGGATCACCTGATTGGTGTTGCCGTCCATGGCTTTTTTAAACTCAGCCACGCCGACCTCTCCCTTGCCCATCTGCCTTACCCAGGTGATGGCGGCAGGGGTGGGACCCTTGGCAAGCTTATTGCCCTTGGCTGCCCAGGACTTTTCGCCGCCCGGCCAGATGGAGATCGTCTTGACGCCCCATTTCTTGATCATATTGTAGCCCTTCTGCGCCTCGACGAATGAGTTGGCGTAGACCACTGTCGGGGCTTTGACCGGGAAGCCATCCTCCTGTGCGGCCAGCGAGGCCATGGGGATGTTGTGCGCTTTTGGGATATGGCCTGCCTCGTACTCTTCCTTGGTGCGCAGGTCAATAAGGACGATGTTGCCTGTCTGGACAAATTTTTCCGAGGCGACAACACTCTTGCCCGCCTTTTTCCAGCCGGGGATGCCTTCAAGCATGACATGCAGATTGGTGTAGCCCATCTTTTTCGCCATATTCGCGGCGCTTGGGCTCATGCCGCAGGTGGGGCCGCCGCAGTAGAAGATGAGCTGGGTGTTGTTGAGCTTTGCGTCGCCGGGCAGGGAGGCTGCGCCGGTTTCCTTCATCACCGTCTCGGGGATGGAGATGGCGGTGGGAATGTGCCCTTCATGGTAACGCGCTGCCGGCCGGGAGTCGATCAGCACGTACTTGCCCTCGTCCGGGCCCATGGCGATGAGCTTGGCCAGTTCATCGGTCTTGATTTCCTTGATGCCTTCCGGCAGGCTGACCAATTTCGGTTTGATGCTGGTGGCGTATCTGTCGGCCCCGCGCATCTCAAACTGGATGATCGAGGCCTCGCCCTCGACCGCGTGCTCAATGCCTGCGGTTTTGTCATCGAACTTGACGAATTCGTTCTTGCCGCCCACCTCAATGCTGATGGTCTTGGCCTTGTTGGATTTGCCCGTGACCTTGCCGGCAAAGGTGTTGGCGCTCTTGGCGGCCTGCGGGGCGGGGTCCGCGGCAAGGGCCAAGGAGCCGGAGAGGCTCGGGCCGTTTACCAAAAGTCCTGCAAACAGCAGGAAGGAAATCCAGGTGCGCAACTGCTTGTTCTGCATGGTTGTTCTCCTTAGAAAAAGTGGTGGTTAGCGAAGGGGGACCAAACGGTTTTTCTGGTTTTCTCCCTGGTGGTGATGGTTATTGGATGGCGGTCGTCGTTCCAGCGCAACGCCCACGCTCCGGAGCAAGGTTTCCGGCTCGAATGGTTTGGTGATGCAGGCCAGGCAGCCGTGTCTTTTTAAGGCCTCGGCGGCCTGATCCTGGAATTCTTCCGCCAAGACGAGGTAGGGCAGGGAAAAGGCAGTGGCGGAAAGGCTGCGCCTAAAGGCGCGGCATGCCTCCGGCGAAGTTGAATCCAGGTCAACAATCAGCAGGTCAATGGGGGTCTTGGTGTTGCGTAGAGCCCTGGCCAGGGTCAGGGCCTCTTCCGTGGTGTTGGCAAGGCTTACCCGGTAATCCGCCTGTTTGAGCATGAGGCCGAGGCTGTGTTGCAGGTTGGGCCTGCTTTCGGCAAGAAGTATGTGTTGTCTGGCCATGGGCTCGCGGGTGTAAAGGTATTTTGCTGAAAAACGGTGGTGTTGGTGACGCACCCTGATTAAAGCAAGATGGGTGCCAGGGAAGGGGAGGAATGGCTATCTTGTTGAAATGTTAGTGAATGTGGGGTGTGACAAATGAGGGGTGTTTTGGGAATGGGTGCAAGGAGATTTGCGATGGGAGGACTGAGCAAGGGGGAATCGCGGGGGAATCGGGGACAGACCACGTTTCAGACAAACGGATAAACGTGGTCTGTCCCCGATTTGCCGCCCCGATTTGCCGCCGATTTGCCGATTTGCGCCAATTTTTTGGTTATGCTTTATTTTTATCCAAGCTAGTGTTGATATAACCTGAAACAAGAAAGGCATAAGCTAATAAATATCCTGTCAATTTTTCAAACAAATTTACATGAAAATCAAATGGAATATTGGGCAATATCCGGATTTCTAGCAAAGTGATTAAATTCTGATACTTATTGTTACCAAAAAATTGTTTTATGAATTCAAGATTTTCAACACTTATGTTCCCGTTATTATATAGACCGCAATTTTCTGTGGTAGACTTTATGAATGAGTCTCGGCTGTCTACTTTTCCACCTTTATGAACAATGATATGTCGGAGTTTTTCAATTAAAGATATTGCTAAAGCTAGATTGATTTCGTATTTGTTGTTTGCCTCAACGGTTACTAATTCTGGAAATTCATTCTTGAATCTATTTAAAATACTCTGAGGGACATCCCTCTTTTTACGTACTTGTTCTAAATACCACTCATAAGTTTTGCTTGGTAATTCTGACAGGGTTATGTTGCCAAAATCTCTTAGTGGCCAAAAAGAATTATTATTACTTCCATAAAATGCATAAATTCGTTCTAAATAATCTTCAAATTCTTCGTATGCTTCTGCTAGTAGCCATTGGTATTGTTTGTTTTTGTGCAATTTAATATCTAAAATCCTATCTTCAATTGTTCGTTCTTGGAACTTGTAAAACCGAACTTCTCCATTTTTCGCATCGTAAAATGACATGTTGTGATGCGATGAAGAAAATTCTTTAAAATCAGGATGTTCTTTTAGATATTCAGCCTGCTCATTAATTAAAGACAATTCCTTTTTGGCAGTAGCTTTTGCGGCCCTATGGTAAAGTTCTATCTCTGCCATGCGATCAGCAAAACTATTCCATATTTCTTCTAATTCCATTTTCCCTCAGCCCGTAGGATGCGGTGAGGCACGAACCGCATCGGTCGCGTTTGCAGCATCGGTCGCGTTTACTCCCCGCCTTGGATTATCCCTTCTGGTTCGCTGGACCAATCCTCAGGATACAGCCCCCGTTTGACATAGGCATGAAAACTCGAATAAGGCCAATCCTGGACACGGGTAACCCAGCCGTGCTTTACCGGGTTCCAGTGGATGTATGCGGCGTGCCGTTCAAAGTCTTCTTCATCCCTGACGAGATGTTCCCAATACCGCCGTTGCCAGACGCCCCGCTCCCCGCGGGCCATCCTGCTTTTCGATCTTCTTTCAACCGGCGGCAAGGATCGGGAGAAACCCGCTTTTATCAAGGCCCAGCGCGTCTTAAAATCTCCATCTCCCGAAGGCAGGGTCAGGATACAGTGAAGATGCTCAGGCAGAACGACCATTGCGTCGATTGAAAAGGGATGCCTGCTTTTCACCTTTCGAAAAGATTGCCTCAAGGCTTCGATGTTATCGGTCAGCGTACGAATGCCCCGGCGTTCCGCGCAGTTGACCGTGAAGAAATAGGTGCCTCCCGCTATCCTTGGTCGCCGGTATTCTACCATTTGTCCTCGGTGCTTACAGGCTTCTCGATCGATGCGGTTCGTGCCTCACCGCATCCTACGCGCTATTTATTGGTCTCTGCAACGGATTTCCATCCTGCCAGTGTCCGACTCCATCACTTTGCCAGAACCAGTTTTATTGTCAAACAGTTTCAGCCGTTTCCGCTGAAATCATCACTCGTCCCGATCCGCCTGCTTAAGCCGCCAATTCAAGGCCTGTCTGGTGATCCCGAGCATCTCCGCGGCAATGGCCTGATTGCCGTTGGCCCGGTTCAGGGCCTCCAGCACCAGGAGGTAGCTCGCCTCTTTGATGGATGGGAGCTGGGTGAGATCGGCGAACGGGGTCCTGGTTTCCGGACGGTTTTTGACCTCTTCTTCCAGGTTGGGCCGCCTGAGCCGGAGATACTCCTTGAAGGAGTCCATGGACAGGGTACGGCTTTTGTGGGTGCTCACCGCATCAAAGGTCATGTTTCTGAGTTCCCTGACATTGCCGGGGAAATCATAGGTGCCCAGGAGGGAGATCAGCTCCTTGGGAAAGGCCGGTTTTTTCTTGTTGAGCCGGGTTGCACCCTCGTCGAGGAAATAATCGACCAGCAGGGGCAGGTCATCGAGCCTTTCCCGTAAGGGAGGGATGTGGATGCGGTGGGCATGGAGCCGGTAGTAGAGATCCTTGCGGAAGGCGCCTGTCTCCTGCATTTCCTGGAGGTTCTGGTGGGTGGCGAAGATCATCCGGCAATCGGTGCGTTTTGGGATGTCCGAGCCCAGGGGCAGGTACTCCCGTTCCTGGAGAAGGCGGAGCAGCTTGGTTTGCGAGAGCAGGGAGAGATCGCCGATTTCATCCAAAAACAGGGTGCCGTCCGCCGCCTGTTCGATAAGCCCCCGCCGGGTTTGCTCGGCCCCGGTGAAGGCGCCTTTTTTGTGGCCGAAGAGGGTGTCGGCGAACATGGTGTCGTCAAGGCCCGCCACATTGAGCGGGACAAACTCGCCCCTGCGGTTGCTTAACCCGTGCAGGGCCTGGGCGATGAGTTCCTTGCCCACCCCTGTTTCGCCGGAGATCAGCACCGGTTCGCTGGTGTTGGCAATGGACTCCACATACTGAAAGATGGAGCGCATCCCCTTGTTGTGCGTGGTGATCCGGCTGAAGGCCTCCGGGTGATCCAGGGTGTCCTTGAGGAAATGTTCCTTGAGCAGGTCGTTTTCCCGGCGCAGGAGGCTGAGGTCCACGGCCCGCTGCACCCCGGCGATGAGGCGGGTCTCCTCGCTGACCTTGGTGTAGTAGTCAAAGGCCCCGAGTTTCATGCAGTGCACCGCGGTGTCGACCAGATCGAGGCCGGTGATGATGATGACCGGAATCTGCGGGTGTTCGCGGACGATCCGCGGCAGCAGCTCTTCCCCGGACAGGTGGGGCATGGTGAGATCAAGCACGATAACCCCCACCTCCTCGGTGGCCAGGATATCCATGACCTTGCGGCTGTCGGCGCAGCAGCGGACATTACTCAAGCCCACGGAGCGCAAGGTCAGACTGAAGCTGTGCAGCCAGGCCTCTTCATCGTCAACCAGCAGGATGGGGCTCACCGGGGAAAGCTGCTTGTCCATTGGGGAAATCCTCCTTGAATTCCGGGTTGGCGTCGGGCCAGGCATGTCGGGGGTAGCCTACCGGGATTGCGTTGTTTTGTCATCCGTCTCTTCCCGCCAGGCCGGAAAGGAGATGGTTGCGGTGGTGCCCGTCTCCGGGCTTGAGCTAAAGCGCAGCCTGCCCTGGTGCTCATTGATGATCCCGGCGGAAACCGAAAGGCCTAATCCCGTGCCGCCGTATGACCGTTTGGTGGTGAAGAAGGGGTCGGTGATCTGGTTGATGATCTCCGCGGCGATCCCGGTGCCTTGGTCGTGGACGCTCACCTCGATCTCATCGCGGTCCGCATCGTAGCGGGAGGCAAGGGTTATGGCCCCATTTTGGTCGGCAAGGGCCTCGCAGCTGTTCTGGATCAGGTTGATCAGCACCTGCTCCAGGCGTTGCCGGTTGCCCCGGATGGGCGGCAGGTCCGGGGCCAGATCGGTGCTGAAATTGCGGGTGGCGTTTTTGATCTTGTTGTGGT
>JBAZSA010000044.1:0-16954 GCA_041662645.1 Desulfurivibrionaceae bacterium | reverse complement strand
GATCTGCACATGAGCTTCACCCCCGGCACCGACCTGGCGATCTTGAACGCCATGGCCCATGTGATCATCAAGGAAAAGCTCCACAACAAGGCCTTTGTCGACAAGCACACGATCTTCAAGACCATGGTCGATCCGGGCCCGCCGCCCAAGATCAAAACGGTGACCTGGGACGAATACGTGAAATTTCTCGATGACTACACCCCGGAGGCGGCCGAGAAGATCTCCGGTTGCCCGGCAGCCGAGATCGTCAAGGCGGCGCGCTGGTTTGCACAATCCAAGGCGACCATGAGTTTCTGGTGCATGGGCTTGAACCAGCGGACCAGGGGCGTCTGGGCGAACAACATGGTGCACAACCTGCATCTGCTCACCGGCCAGATCTGCCGGCCCGGCGCCACCACCTTTTCCCTCACCGGCCAGCCCAATGCCTGCGGCGGCGTGCGCGACGGCGGCCTGTTGAGCCATCTGCTGCCCTACGGCCGTTTGGTTGCCAACGACAAGCACCGGGAGGAGATGGAGAAATTCTGGGGGCTGCCAGCGGGGAGAATCCAGTCCAAGCCGGGCCTCACGGCCATGGAGATGTTCCAGTCGGTGAACAGCGGCGCCACCCGCTGTCTCTGGGTCGCCTGCACCAACCCCGGCCAGAGCCTGCCCAATGTGGATGCCTACCGCAAGGGCATGGCAGGGGAGGGGTCCTTTCTGGTGGTTTCCGAGGCGTACCACCCGACCAGAACCTCGGAGCTTGCCGATCTGGTGCTGCCTGCCGCCCTTTGGGTGGAGAAGGACGGCACCTACGGCCAGTCCGAGCGGCGTTACCAGTACGTGGAAAAAGCCATAAACCCGCCGGGCGAGGCGAGGCCGGACCTCATGGTGATGATCGACTTCGCCAACCGGCTTTTCGGTGCGATGGGTCGCAAGGAAGAGGCGAAGAGGCTCTTCAACTATAAAAATTCCGAGGAGGTCTGGAACGAGATTCGCCTCTGCTCCAAGGGCACGGCCTACGATTTCATGGGCATGACCCGGGCCAGGATGAAAAAGGCGCACGGCCTGCAATGGCCCTGCCCCACCGAGGATCACCCCGGCACGGTCCGGCGCTACACCTCGGAATACGACGTGTTGGTCAAGCAGCAAGACCCCAAGGCCGAGGGCGTTCTGTTCTACAGCGCCAAGCCGGACAACAATCGGGTCACCATCTGGCTCAGGCCCCACAAGGGCCCGGCCGAGCCGCCCGATGCCGAATACCCTTTTGTCCTGACCACCGGCCGCCAGATCGAGCATTGGCACACCGGGACCATGACCCTCAAGGTGCCGGAGCTCAAGCGTTCCGCCCCGGACGCCTACGTGGAGATCAACCCCAGGGACGCCGCCAAGGTGGGGGTCAAAAACAAGGACAAGGTCAAGGTGACCTCCCGCAGGGGAACCATTGTCCTGGAGGCCAAGGTGGTGGATGTGCCGCGCGACGGGCTGGTGTTCATGCCCATGCACTACCCGGACCGGATGATCAACTCGTTGACCACCGATGCCTACGACGCCATGTCGAAGCAGCCGGAATTCAAGATTTGCGCGGTAAAGCTGGAAAAAGTTTAGTAACTGCCCAGCAGCACCGCATCTGCGTTGTCAGCGGTCCGCTCGTGTGCACTAGCACACTTCGCAACCCGCTTCCTAGCAGCTACGGCACTGCTGAACAGTTACGTTTCTTGGGGAGTGTCCGGCAGTTTTTCATATCAGGCTCCCCCTCCCTTGACGGGAGGGGGCTGGGGGGTGGGTGAGTGTGCAGGGAACTTTCAACAAAACGGTGAAAAACATGGCGATTGCAAGCGTGGTGGTGGCAACGGAAGCAGGGGCGGCCGAGGCAGTGCTGGCCGATCTGAGCCGGTTGCCCAATACCGAGGTGTACGGCAGCAAGGAAAACCAGATCGTCACGGTTATCGAGGCCGATTCTGTGGCAGCCCTGACCGAGGGCATGCAGCGGCTGGCTGCGGTGGATCGTGTGGTCGGGGTCTATCCCGTCTATGCGGGCGCTGATGAGTAAGCATTTTTTAAGACCGCCTGGTGCGCTGCCGGAAGCGGAGTTTCTTGGCCGCTGCATCCGTTGCGGCAAGTGCGCGTTAGCGTGCCCCTACCGGGCGATCCGGATCGCCGGGCTGCTCGACGGCCTGGAGGTCATGGGTACGCCAATCATCCGGGCCAGGCAATCTCCCTGCTATCTCTGCCTGAAATGCGTGCCGGGCTGCCCGTCCGGCGCCTTGGACCACAGGGTGAAAAAACGCGAACAGGTCCGGATGGGGATTGCGCGGATCAACAAAAAGGAGTGCCTTACCTGGCAGGGAACCTTCTGCCGGAGCTGTTATGACCATTGCCCGCTCTTCAATGAGGCGATCACCATGGACAGCGAGCTGCGGCCGGTGGTGAACGAGAAAAAATGCGTGGGCTGCGGGATCTGCGAGCATGTCTGCCCAGCCGATTCCGCCGCCATTACCGTAATCCCCGGGGGTTCAGGATGAAGATTACCCCGATCCGCAGAACCGTTCAGCTTCTTTCCCTCGCCGGGATGGTGGCGGTGCCGCTGCTCAACAGTCGTGGGATCAGCGCGGTGAGCGGCAGCTTCTATTCAATGGAAATCGGCCGGCTCTTGCTCACCGACCCGCTCATCGCCATCCAGCCCCTGCTTGCCACCATGAGCATCGACGCCACCCTTTTGGCCTCGGCCCTCATCCCGGCAGGGCTGGCCCTGGTTCTTGGCCGGGTCTTCTGCAGCTGGGTCTGCCCCCAGAATACCCTGTCCGAGCTGTTCGACGCAGTGGGCATCAGGTTGGGGGGCAGGCGGTTTTTTATGCCCACTCAGGGTCCGCTGGTCCGTTACGCGGTGCTGGCCGCGATTCTGGCAATCACCCTGCTGTACGGTTTTCCCCTGGCCAGCCTGCTCTCGGCTCCGGGGATCATCTCGGTCCAGACCGCCCGGTTCATCTACGAAGGAACCGTGGGGCTTGAACTGGCGCTCATCGGGACCATCATCCTGGCCGAACTCTTCCTGGTCCGGAGGGTCTGGTGCAACCATCTCTGTCCGGTGGGCAGCATGCTCAGCCTGTTCCGCTTCAAAAAGACCATGCGGGTCGTCATGGCCGAAGAGGGGGAGCACGCCTGCCTCCACTGCCGCGAATGCGTCAAGGCGTGTCAGCTCGGCCTCAATCCCATGGATGGCGAAATTGCCCCCCAGTGCCATAACTGCGGCGCCTGCATCGATGCCTGCCAATCCATGACCGGGGAACGCAGGCCGCTTTCCTTCCGTTTTTAGAACCGGTGGCCCGTCCTGGGCTGCCTGCTACCCCCCCCAGGCACCGTGACGATGTGGCGCGGTGTAGCCGGATTGGCATCGATCTTGTTGTAATCCCGTAACTAAGAAGAAACTGGGAAGTTCCGCCTTTTCCCTTGGGGCTCATTTTTTCTTGCCCCTTTCTCGCAAAATGATTAGATTTGAACCATAAATATTTTTCTGGTTCAAAAGGAGGTCGGCCATGAAGTCCATCACTATTCACAATCTCGATGATCCGCTGAACACCCTGATCCGGGAAAAGGCAAAAAACGAGGGGCTGAGCCTTAACAACACCATCAAAAAACTGCTGGCCGAAGCCCTTGGTCTCTCGCTCAAGAAGGGTGAGGGCCGCGGGAAGGATTTTCTCGATCTCTTCGGGGTCTGGTCGAATGAGGAGGTAAAAGAGTTCAACAAACAGGCCGGTGATTTTGAAAAGATTGACCGGGAAGACTGGGCGTGAAGAAAATCGTTCTGGATACCAACGGTTATACCGCATTTCTGGCTGGTGACCCAAAGATACTCGACGCCTTGGCGACCGCCGAGATCGTCTTTCTCTCGGTTTTTGTCCTGGGCGAGCTTTTTGCCGGGTTCAAGGGCGGCAGCAGGGAGGCGGCAAACCGCGAGCTGCTCGAACGGTTTCTGAAAAAGCCCACGGTGCAGGTGCTGAACGCCACCGCCGAAACCGCCTCGGTTTTCGGTCAACTCAAGGCCGCCCTCAAAAAGGCGGGAACCCCGCTGCCCATCAACGACGTATGGATCGCCGCCCATGCGGTTGAGACCGGCGGTACCCTCGTGAGCTACGATAGCCATTTTGAAAAGATTATCGGGCTCAAAATCTGGCAACCCCACACCGCTTGATCAAGCTGGGGAAAACAGGGAGGTGCCCCGGTTTCCCCTTTTTTTTGCCGACCGAACTCTTCCTGGTCCGGAGGGTGTGGTGCAACCACTTCTGTCCGGTGGGCAGCATCTCAGGGTAGGTCGGGTAGAGCAAAGCGAAACCCGACACGATAGCCTCGCGAAACACCACAAATGTCCATCGTTTTGCAGAGCAGGAGATTTATCCTGGCGATTGGGGCACGGGTAAGGAAATGTCGGGTTTCGCTTTGCTCTACCCGACCTACAGGCTGGGCTGCCAGCTACTCCTCAAACAGATACCAGCTTTCCTGGGTTGACAATCAGCCAAGGATTTGGGATGCTCCTTGAAACTGTTTGGCGGCGAATTTCAATTCGAGCTAGTTCGATAGCTATCTTGCTATAAAAGCGGAGTTATTATGGTATCCCCACGATTAGTAGCTAAAATTGAGTCCGAAGAGCCAACCCTTCGATTGGCAGTTTTAATTGACGCTGACAATGCTCAAGCTACTGTTATTGAAGGGCTTCTTGCAGAAATTGCAAGATCTGGAGAAGCAACGGTGAGGCGCATTTATGGAGATTTCACCGCTCCAACGAGCGCTTCATGGAAAAAGGTATTGCAGAGATATGCCATTAAGCCGGTTCAACAGTTTGCGTATACAACCGGAAAGAACGCTACGGATAGCACGCTGATTATCGATGCGATGGATTTGCTATACACCCGGAAATTTGATGGTTTTTGTCTAATCACAAGTGACAGTGATTTTACAGGTCTTGCGATGCGATTGCGTGAAGAGGGGCTCACTGTTCTTGGGTTTGGTGAAAAGAAAACACCGGAGGCGTTTCGCAATGCCTGCCACAAATTTGTGTTTACTGAAGTCCTTCGTCCAGGGACCGCAGTCAAGTCAGTCAGTCTGCCGTCAAAAGTTGAGAGTGGGAAGAAGTCTGTGTCATCTCAGGCACCTACCGAAGCAACAGAGCCGACACATGAATTTCCAAAAGAATTCGTCCTAACTGCTCTTGAGCAGTCAACCGATGATGCTGGATGGGCGCAACTTGGAACCTTCGGGAGTTACCTTACAAAATTACAACCCGACTTCGATTCTAGGCTATACGGTTACAAGAAGCTTTCTGATCTCGTTAAAGCAAAGACAGAACTTTTTGTTACTGAAGAACGGCAAGCATCAGGATCAAATCAGAAAGTTTTGTATCTGCGAGCGAAATAGTTTTCTAACCTTTCTTTCCAACAAATAGCTCCCCTTTCCCCCTCCCCTCATTCCTCAAACCGATAACCGCGCCCAGGCACCGTGACGATGTAGCGCGGGTCCGTGGGGTTGACCTCGATCTTCTGGCGGAGGTGCTGGATGTGCACGTCGATGACCCGGCTCCAGGAATAGAGCTTGGCGTCGCTCCAGAGGCATTGCCGGATCTCTTCCCTGGTCACCAGATTGTTGCGATTCTCCACCAGACAGGCGAGAACCTGGAACTCCTTTGGGGTGAGGGCAACGACCGTGCCCCGCACCGTTACCACCTGATTGCGCAGGTCGATGGAAAAATCCCCGGCTGTAATGGTGCTTGGTTGGGGG
Source organism: Desulfurivibrionaceae bacterium (assembly GCA_041662645.1). GTDB lineage: Bacteria > Desulfobacterota > Desulfobulbia > Desulfobulbales > Desulfurivibrionaceae > Thiovibrio. The sequence continues at coordinate 11,206 of JBAZSA010000044.1, read as the reverse complement.
GCCTGGGCCGTTGGCCGGAGCCTGGCCCGGATGCGTGCCAGCAGTTCGCGGGTTTCAAAGGGCTTGACCATGTAGTCGTCCGCCCCCAGTTCCAGGCCGATGACCTTGTCCGAGACCTTGTCCTTGGCGCTGAGCATGATGACCGGCAGGCTGGGATGGAGCGATTTCAGGGCGCAGCAGAATTCCAACCCGTCGCCGTCTGGCAGCATCAGGTCGAGGAGCACCAGATCGGGTTTGTGGTCGGCGAGGATGGCCCGGGCCGCGGCCAGGGAGTCGGCGGTGAGCAGGGTAAAACCGTGCAATCCGAGGTTCGCCTTGAGAACCTTGAGGATGTCCTGGTCATCGTCGATGGCCAGTAATGTGGCGGTAACTGCTCTGGTCTCCATCATTCCTCCCCGGCTGGCAGCCAGAAATAGAGGCAGGCCCCAGGCCCCGGGCTGTCCGCCACGCCGATGACCCCGCCGTGGGCCGCGATGATGCTCCGGCAGATGGCGAGCCCAAGGCCGCTCCCCTCTTTATTGCCCAATTTGTAGAACTTGTCAAAAACCTTTTCCCGTTCCGCCTTGGCAATGCCAGGCCCCTGGTCCAGAACCTCGACCACAACGAACTCCTCTTCCAGAAAGGCGCGGAGCGTGACGGTTGACTGGTTGGGCGTGAACTTGACCGCGTTGGCCAGCAGATTGGTGAGCACCTGCCTGATCTTGTCTTCGTCTGCTCGCAGCACCAGGGTCTCGGGCAGCAGGGAGGTGATCTGTACTCCTTTCTCCTCCGCAAGGCAGGCAAGACCGGTGACCGTTTCGCGGATTACCGGCACCAGATCAAGCCGGGTGGTGTGCAGAGCCGTGGTTATCCCCATTTCGATCCGTTCGATATCAAGCATGGTGTTGACCATGCGGATGAGCCGGTTGGTGTTTTTGTTGATGAGCTGCAAAAAGTCGCGCAGCTCATCCAGCGGGCAGGTGCCGATCTCCTGGGGAGCAAGGTCGGCCAGCCGGGCGGTGACGTACTCCATGGACCCCTTGATGGAGGTGAGCGGGGTCCGCAGTTCGTGGGAGGCGCGGGCCACGAAGTCGGACTTGCGCTCGCTGGCCGCGGAAAGCAGCCGGTTGGTTTCGAGGAGCTTTTGGTTGGTTTCGGCAAGGTCGCTGGTTGCTTCCTGGATACGGTTCTGGAGGTCGTCGTGGTATCCGGTGAGCCGGGCCGCCATCTCGGCAAAGGAGCGGGAGAGATCCTCGAATTCATCCCCGGTTTTAAGGATCGGCGCTGCCTGGTAATTGTCCTGGGAAAACGCCTGCATGGCAGTGGTGAGTTGCTTCATCGGCGCCAGCACCAGATGCCGCATCATGTAGATCATCGCCCCGCTCAGGGCGCCCACCACCAGGAGCATGGAGGCGAACATCCTCCGCCGGTTCCGGGCCGCCTCGGTGAGGGTTTTGTCCATGGGCAGGGCAACGCTGATGGCGCCGCGGACATCGCCCACTTTGTAGCCTTGCGCCAGGTGGCATTTCAGGCAGGCCTCCTCCACATAGAGGGGGGAGATGTAGCGCAGGTACGGCTGGCGGTCGATGGTTTCGATGGCGGTGAATTCCCGGAGATTTTCCTGCTCAAAGGCCAGCAGGGCCTTCCGTTCGAAGGGGTCGGGCGCATTTTCCGGGTTGGTCAGTTTGAGGCTGGTGATGTGGAACCAGAACAACCCCTCTTCCCGGGAGTATTTGGACAACTCCTTGGTGACCATGGCCGGGGTTTCCTTGGTGTAATGCCGCCCCTCGCGGTCGAGGATTTCGGGGTCGGTGAGAAAAGGGGAGGGCTGGGAGCGCGGCAGCCTTTCCACGAAGACCCCGCCATGGTCGGCGATCCAGCGGCGCATCAAAACGATCTGGCGGAAAACCGCGCGGGCTTCGTTCTCCGCCTGCCGGATGATGAGTTGTTCCTGGCGTTCGTTGAAAACGTAGAAGGTGGCGCCCAGAGTGGCAAGCAGGGTAAGGCTGCAGCCGACGATGAACTTGAAGCTGAGACTGAATTTCATGGCCTCGCCGAGCTGCCTGAGCCATGCGCCCATTCTCGTCAAATGCACCCCTCCTGCTCAAGGCAAAAAAAATCAGAATAATCCGGGAATTGTAACTGTTCAGCAGCGGCGCAGATGCGCGACAGAGGCCTGAGAGCTATGCTCCGGCATGCGAACAGGCCGATAACAAAGCAGATGTGGTGCTGCTGGGCAGTTACCCTCAAATGAGATTCTCCTTTTTAAGATGCACCTGGAGGATGGAGATGGCGGCCGGGGTGATCCCGGAGATGCGCGCTGCCTGGCCCAGGGTCCGGGGCTGGATCTTGCTGAGTTTTTCCACCACCTCCCTGGAAAGGCCGGCCATGGTCCGGTAGGGAAGATCATCGGGCAGGAGCACCGATTCCATGCGGCGGAAACGGTCCACCTGCTCGCTCTGCCGCTCGATATAGCCGTGGTATTTGATGGCCAGCTCAACCTCCCGGGTCACCTCTTCTCCGGGGCGCGGCAGGGTGAGGCCGGTGAGTTGGGCCACGGTATCAAGATCCATCTCCGGCCGGCGCAGGAGGTCGGCTGCGCTCACCGCGGTTTTGAGGGTGGCGCTGCCCATGGCCACCAACCGGTCGTTGAGTTCCTGCTTGGGCCGGATTTGGGTGGTATTGAACAGGGCAATGGTTTCCTCGATGGCCTGTTTCTTGGCGCAAAACAAGCGGTAGGTGTCGTCCTCCACCAGCCCCAAGTCCCGGCCGATCTCCCCCAGCCGCAGGTCCGCGTTGTCTTCCCGCAGCAGCAGCCGGTATTCGGCCCTGGAGGTGAAGAGGCGGTACGGTTCCTTGGTGCCCCTGGTGACCAGATCGTCGATCAGCACCCCGGTGTAGGCCTGGGAGCGGTCCAGGATCAGGGGGGCTTCCCCGCGCACATACTTGACCGCGTTGATCCCGGCGATCAGCCCCTGGGCCGCAGCCTCTTCGTAGCCCGAGGTGCCGTTGATCTGCCCGGCCAGAAAGAGGCCCTTGAGCCGTTTTGTTTCGAGAGACGGGTGCAGCTCCAGCGGATCGACATAATCGTATTCAATGGCATAGCCGGGCCGGATGATGGCGACATTTTCCAGCCCCTTGATGCTGCGGAGCATGGCCTGCTGCACATCCATGGGCAGGCTGGTGGGCAGGCCGTTGGGGTAGATCTCCACCGTGTCCAGCCCTTCCGGCTCCAGAAAGATTTGGTGGCGCTCCTTTTCCGGAAAGCGCATGACCTTGTCTTCCACCGACGGGCAGTAGCGGGCGCCAACCCCCTCGATGATCCCGGTGTACATGGGAGAGCGGTCGGTGCCCGCCCGGATGATCGCATGGGTGAAGGGGTTGGTGTAGGTGATGTGGCAGGGGCGCTGGGGCAGCACCGGCTGTTTGCCCCGGTTGGAAAAGGAAAAGAGGTTGGGCGGCTCGTCGCTGTGCTGGGCTTCGAGCTCGGAGTAATCGATGGTGGTTCCGTCAAGACGCGGGGTGGTGCCGGTCTTCATTCGGCCCATGCTAAACCCCAGCTCCTTGAGATGCAGGGGCAGCTTCAGCGACGGCACATCGCCCATGCGGCCGGCAGGGAAATTCTTCAGGCCGATGTGGATCAGGCCGTTTAAAAAGGTGCCGGTGGCGATGACCACTGCCCTGGCAATGAGCTCTTCCTCGAGGGAGGTGACCACCCCGGTGATCTCGTTGTTTTCGATGAGCAGCCGGTCGGCGGTACCCTGCCGGATATGGAGGTTTTTCTGCTGCTCCAGCACCGATTTCATCCGCAGCCGGTAGAGAAGGCGGTCGGCCTGGGCCCGGGAAGACCAGACCGCCGGGCCCTTGCGCGTATTGAGGCGGCGGAACTGGATGCCGGTGGCGTCGATGTTTTTCGCCATCTCCCCGCCGAGTGCGTCGATCTCCTTGACCAGATGCCCCTTGGCCAACCCGCCGATGGCCGGGTTGCAGCTCATGGCCCCGATGGTGTCGGCGTTGACCACGAGCACCGCGGTGTGGCAGCCCATGCGGGCACAGGCCAGAGCGGCTTCGCAGCCGGCATGGCCCGCGCCGATGACGATGATGTCGTATTGGTTGGAGTTTGGCATGGTTTGGGGGTCTTTTATTTTTCGTTCAGGGGTGCCCCTGAAAAGTATCGTATTATAGCGGGGTTGGCGGGAATATGTAAATCAGCCCCGGGTGCGCCACCAGATCAGGGCCCACCGGGGCGGGGTCTGTCTGGCTAACTGCCAGGTCGTTTCGTCGAGTCGGCTCAGGCGCGCATCCACGTAGGCGGCAAGCAGTTTTTCTTCATCGGCGGTCAGGTCATCCACCATCCAGCGGTACGATTGCAGGGCCTCTTCCCGGGAGGTGTAGGTTCTTGTGCTGTCCAGGGTGAGGAAGTCGACCCGGGCGTGGATGCCCAGGGAGTATAGGATATTGAGTGTGAAGATATAGTCCGGGCCAGGCTCGAAATCGCGGCCAATGGCTCTAAAGAGATCCGGGTCAAAAGGACCGGCCCCGACCCGGTCCACCACATAGACAGCCTTGGTGGCCCAGGAGTTCAGCTTGCGCAACGCCCCTTGCAGATCGTCCACCGACAGGGAGCGGGAGGCGATGGCCACCTCGTGGCGGGGAATGGCGAGCGTTTGCCAGTCGTCGGTCCAGGAACCCTGGATGGTGGTGATGTTGTCCCTGCCCGCAGCCTTGGCCTGCTTCGCCAGTTCGCCCAACATGGCTGCGGAATAATCGAGGGCCGTGACCCTACGCACTTGGCCGGCCAAGGGGATGGCCAGGGTGCCGGGGCCGCTGCCCACATCCAGCACACTCCACCCCGGCTCGACCTCAAGATGGGCGAGAAATTGCGCGACAAAGGGCGAGTCCAGGTTGCGTTCGGCAAACCCGGCGGCCCGTTTGTCCCAGTCGCTGCTTTTCTTCTTTTTCCAGGACTTGTGGGCTCTGGACTCCCGCCACATGGTGTCCCAGTCGATATCCTGATAGCGCATCTGTTCCTCAGGCCCGGCGGGTGAGCCGGTTGACGATGATGGTCAGCTCCTTGCCTTGGCTGCGCATCTTGCGGGTACTCACCGCGATCTCGTATTCCTTTTCCGCCAGCAGGAGAAACTTGGGCATGCTTTTGCGGCGGACATCGTGGGCCAGATAGATGACCCCCTGATCCGCCAGCAGCGAACGGAAGATGTTTAAAAGCGGCGCGAAGAATTCTTCCCTAAAGAGGATCTCCGCGCCGATGATGGTGTCGAAGCGCGGCAGGTCGGGAGGCTTCAGCCAGTCGAGCAAACGGCACTCCACGCCCTTGAGCCCGGTGGCTGCGGCGCTGACCCGCTGGAAATCAAGGATGTGGGGTTCGTAATCGGTCAGGGTTACCCGGTAGCCTGCCAGGGCGGCGGCAAGACCCGGCGCGCCGAGGCCGGCGCCGAGTTCGAGCAGGGTCTGCCCCTCTTTCGTGGGCGGGGTGGTGAGCATGAGATCGGCCAGGACCATGGCGGCTTCCCAAAGCTTTACCCAGAAGGGAAATTCTCCCACATCCTCGAAGGGATCTTTCCCTCCCAGGAGCGGTTCGAGGTCGGTGACCTGCAGCAGCTGGATTTCCTTGCCGCGCAGACGCAGCGGCTCGAAGTCCACCTTGTAGGTTTTCCGGATTTCCCGGAGCCGGGCATACTGTTTCTCGGGAAGCTGCGTAGGGTCCATCTGGAATCTCCAAGACGGCGGAAAATGCCGTGTGCTATCGTTCGAGGAAAAGGGCGATCAGGACCAGGGCTGCCAGCAGGAAGCGGTAGTAGGCGAAAATGGCAAAACTTCTGGCCCGGATGTATTGCATGATAAAGGAAATAAACAGGTAGCCGGAGATGGCCGCGGCCAAAAAGCCGGAGAGGTAGATTATGGCTTGCCCGTCCAGCAGGCCATTTTTGATGATTTTCGGAATTTCATGCACCCCGGCTCCGAAGATGATGGGGGCGGAGAGCAGGAAGGAAAAGCGGACCGCGGCCTGGCGGGTGAGCCCCAGGGCAAGGCCGCAGGTGATGGTGCTGCCGCTCCGCGACACTCCGGGGATGATGGCACAGGCCTGGGACAAGCCGATGAGCAGAGCGTTACCCAAGGTTATTTTTTCAAAATTACGGGTGCGTTTGCCAGCGCGGTCGGCCAGGAGGAGCAGAAGCCCGGCCCCGGCCAGCGCGGCTGCCACCATGGCGGGGTGCCGGAAATAGGTTTCCGCGGCTTTTTCCAACAGGAGGCCGGCTAAGGCGCCGGGAACGGTGGCCAGGGCAATGAAGAAAGCCATCTTTTGGAGGCGCCGGGTTTCTTCGTGTTGTTTGTGCAGGCCAAGGACGGCCTTGCCCATCTGCCAGAAATCATCCCGGAAATAAACGAGGATCGCCAACAGGGTGCCGAGGTGCAATGCTACATCAAAGGCCAGGTCGGAGGCTTGGGCGCCGAGAAAATAATGGGCCAGGGCCAGGTGGCCGGAGCTGGAGATGGGCAGGAATTCCGCGGCGCCCTGGATGGTGCCGAAAATGATCGCTTCAATAATGTTCATGGTGTGGCACTATACGAAAGGGCAGGGAAAAAGTAAATACCGATGGGGCGTGAGACGACTCAATAAAAAAAAGCCCGGCCAGAGGCCGGGCTTTGGGATGAGCCTGTAACAGGTCATCAAGAGGGGATTAGCAACCCTCAACAGCCTTTTTCTTCTTGGCGGGTACGATCTTGCCGTCTTTTACTGCAACCTTGTCGCCAACCTTGGCGGTACCTTCCACGGTGGATACTGCGCCGGCGCAATCCACGGTTACCTTGGTGCCCTCAACCGCGGTTACTTTGCAGTCAGAAGCGAAAGAAACTGCAGCGGTGCTTGCTACGAATGCAACTGCCATTGCCAGGGAAATCATCTTCTTGCTCATGTTCTTCTCCTCCTAAGTGTTATTTGGTAAATTCCTGCCATGCGAAACAGGAAAATAATGAATCACCGTTCAGTGAATATACGACAGGAGTACAGGATGTCAACCGGAAAATTGCCTCTTTTATTTCAGAATGGAGTTGAGGTCGTTTACCAGTGTCTGGTGGTCGAGATAGCCATCATAGCGCTTGACCACATTGCCCTCCTTGTTCACCAGAAACGAGGTGGGAATGCCGAGGATGCCGCCGAAGTCCCGGGCTGTTTTCGGATTGCTCATCAGAACGGGATAGTTGATCTGCATTTTTTGGACGAATTTGTTAACCAGGGATGAACCGCCCTCGTCCACGGAGAAACCGATTATGGTGAAGCCCTTGGGCCCGTACTCTTTTTGGACCTTGATGAAATCTGGGATTTCCTGGCGGCAGGGAGGGCACCAGGTGGCGAAAAAATTGATCAGTATTACCTTGCCCGCGTAGTCGCTGGATTTGACCATGGCGCCGTCCTTCGCGGCAGTCAGGGTGAAATCCGGCATCTTGGTCGCGGCCTGGGCAGCGCCAGCCATAAGGGCGAAGAGGGCAAGGGCGATGGCCAGAAGGCGGGCTTTCGCCGCCATGGATTTAATGATCTGCATGGACTTCTCCTGAATAGAGGTGTGCCACCGGCACTGGTTCGTAAGCGTTTGCCAAAATACCTTCTTTTTTTACCCTTTTTCCCAGGGAAACAAAAGAGAAAATATCGGACCGGCGGTTCTCGGAAGCCAGGAGGATATGTCCCTAGTGAAGCCGTTCCCCCCGGGCGGAAATCACCACCTCCCGCACGGGGATGGTTTGGCCGGAGCGGCTCAGGGCCTCGGTAACAATATGGCGCATGTTGCCGCAACAGGGCACCTCCATGATGGCCATGGTGATGCTTTTGATCCCGGAGGAGGCAAAAATCTCCGTGAACTTCTGGATAGCGCTTTCCACATCGTCGAATTTCGGGCAGCCCACCATGACCACCTTGCTGCTCAGAAGATCGCGATGAAAATCCGGGTAGGCCACGGGAACGCAGTCCGCCGCGATCAGGAGGTCGGCGCCCTTGAGAAATGGGGCGCTGGGCGGCACCAACCGGATCTGCACCGGCCAGTGGCTTAAGGCCGAGCCGCTGGCCGGTCCGAGCTGAACCGGGACATTGGCCGCCTGGCAGGGGGTGGCCTGGGCAAAGGTCTGCAAGCGTGCCGAGGGACAGCCGCCAACGGGCGGGGCAGGGTGGGGTTTTGCCGCCTCCCGGTGTTTGAGCAGTTCCTCCACCGCCTCTTCGTCAAAATCATCCGCTTCCCGCTCGATAATGCGCAGGGCCCCGGTGGGGCACTCGCCCAGGCAGGCGCCCAGGCCGTCGCAATACTTTTCCGCCAGCATTTTAGCCTTGCCGTCCACGAGCTGCAGGGCGCCTTCCGCGCAGGAAATAATGCACTGGCCGCAGCCGTTGCAGAGGTTTTCGTCTATCTCAATGATCTTTCGCATTATTTTCATGGTGTGTCTCCCTTATCCCTTGAGCAGCACCTTGGCGGCCAGGGCGGCTCCTGCCTTGGTGAGGAAGGAGCGGTCGATGATTTTTTGCAGATGGTCCGGCGGGGACACCACATCCTTCTGCTTTTCTTCCAGATTGGTGATCAGGTCCGCGTCGTAGAGCACCTTGAAGTTCATGGTCTCTTCCGGTCGCGGCACATGGTGGTGGCCGATGATGTCGCAGACCTCGTCGATGAGCGGCTGCGGCGCGCCGAGTCCGGTGAGGATATCCCTGGCCACCGGCGGCCCCTCGATATGCTGGTATTTGGGCGACGAGCTGTTGTACTTGCGTTCCGATTCCCTGATGCCGATGTCGTGGAGATAGGCGGTGATCTCCACCACCGCCGGATTGCACTCTTCCTTGGCGGCGATATCCAAGGCATGGCGGGCCACCCGGCTGGCGTGGCCGATGCGCCTAAAGTCGTCGCCAAAGTAGCGCTTCATCTCCACGGCCACCCGTTCCTTGAGCTGTTCCTGCTTCTTGGTCAGCAGCTCCGGGGGCAGGGCGCCCAGGCACTGCGCGGCATAGGGGCAGTACGAAGCGCAGCCGAAGTCGTTGTGAGGGTTGAGCATCTTGGTCCCGCATTTGCTGCACTTGCGACTGGAGTCGTCCTTGAAAAACTCGACACTGTTGCCGCACTTGGGGCAGGTGGCTTCGAATACGGCGTTGGCATCCCAGTAGCGGCTGTCCTGGCCAGGGCATTGCATGGTCGTTGTTCCTTGTTTTGTTAGAGTTGTCAGCTACCGGCCCAGGCTGGAGGCTGGTAGCTGACAGCTTTCTTTTATCCGAGGATGGCTTTCAGATCCTCGGCCGGGGTGGTTACCGGCTTGATGGCGAAGTTTTTTACCAGCACATCCAGCACGTTGGGCGTGATGAAGGCGGGCAGGGTCGGCCCGAGCCGGATGTTCTTGATGCCCAGGTTCAGCAGGGTCAGGAGGATAACCACCGCCTTCTGCTCGTACCAGGAAAGCACCAGGGAGAGCGGCAGGTCGTTGACCCCGCACTCAAAGGCCCCGGCAAGGGCCACGGCGATCTGGATGGCCGAGTAGGCATCGTTGCACTGCCCCACATCGAGAAGGCGCGGGATGCCGCCGATGTCGCCCAGTTTCTTGTCAAAGAAGCGGAACTTGCCGCAGGCCAGGGTCAGGACCATGCAGTCCGTCGGAATCTGCTCCACCAGCTCGGTGTAGTAGTTGCGCCCGGGCTTGGCCCCGTCGCAGCCGCCCACCAGGAAGAAATGGCGGATGGCCTTGGATTTTACCGCGGCGATGACCTTGTCGGCCACGCCCAGGACGGTGTTTCTGGCAAAGCCCACCAGGACCGAGCCGTTGTCCACGGTATCGGTGAAGCCGGGCAGGGCCAGGGCCCGGTTGATCACCGGGCTGAAATCCTTGTTCTCGCCGATATGCGCCACCTCGGGCCAGCCGACCAACCCGGTGGTGAAGACGTTGGCCTTGTAAGAGTCCAGGGGCTTCTGGATGCAGTTGGTGGTGAATAGAATGGCCCCCGGAAATTCGGGCATCTCCTTATGCTGGTTCTGCCAAGCCGTGCCGAAGTGGCCGTAGAAATGGGGGTATTTCTTCAGCTCCGGGTAGCCATGGCAGGGCAGCATCTCGCCGTGGGTGTAGATGTTGATCCCCTTGCCTTTGGTCTGCTCCAGGAGCATGGCCAGATCCTTGAGGTCATGGCCGGTAACCAGGATGCACTTGCCGGGGATGTGTCCCAGCGGCACCGGGGTTGGGACCGGATGGCCGTAGGTGCCGGTGTTGCCCGCATCAAGCAGCTCCATGGCCTTGAGGTTTACCTCGCCGCACTTCAGGGCAAGTCCCACCAGCTGGTCAAGGCCGAGATCCTTGCGGGTCAGCTCACCCATGGCCTCGTGGATGTAGGCATAGACCGTGTCGTCTTCCTTACCGAGGATGGCGGCGTGGTCGGTGTAGGCTGCCAAGCCGCGCAACCCGTACATGGTGATCTGTTTTAACGATTGCAGGTCCGGGTTGGCGTCCAGGGTGTTGATGAAGTTCAGGGCCGCGCCCTGCGCTTCCAGGCCGGCCAGGGAGTCGGCCGGGGCAAAAGTGGCTGCCGGGGCGGTGGACTCGATCTTGCCGCCTGCGGCCAGAACCTTTTTCTTTAAAGATTCGCGGAGCTCGACGGTCTTGCGGATCAGGGTTTCAAAACGGCTCGGGTCGAAATCCACATTGGTAAGGCAGGAAAAGATCGCCTCGCAAGTGAACCGGTCCACGCCGTTATCGATAACCCCCACCTTGCGGCCTGCGGTGGCTACCAGGCACAACCCTTGGACCGCATGGGTCAACAGGTCTTCGAGGCCTGCCACGGCTTCGTTTTTTCCACAGACGCCCATGGTGGTACAGCCGGTTCCCTTTGCGGTTTGTTCACATTGGTTGCAAAACATGACGATTCTCCTTTGGTGTGTGTGAGGTTGGTGTAACCCGTATTGGTCGTTTGTTAAGGAGACTATAGCGATAATTATCCCCCTGGGCGTTGACTTAAATCAAGAAGAAAGAGTTTTTTTGTCCGGTTTGATTTTTCGTTTCACTGGATGCGGCCTAAGGCTGAAAGCTGACAGCTTAGAGTTAAAAATAAGCATGAAAAATGTCGCCCCGCGGTTTAGAGTGGCAGGGGTAAGATATTTTTTCTTCTACTGTGACAGGGGTGGCATGGAATATCTCTTGGTTCTTGGATCGTATCTCGTCGGCTCCATACCGTTTGGCTTGGTTTTGGGGAAAG
>JBAZSA010000043.1:0-17024 GCA_041662645.1 Desulfurivibrionaceae bacterium | reverse complement strand
TACCCAGGGTTATGATATCCTGCATGTTCCACTGGTAGATTGAGCAGCGGACGCTGAAATCGCGGGCCAGCTGGTGATCCATGACCAGCTCCAAGGTATCGATGGTCTCGCCCTCCAGAGCGGGATTGGCAACCTGCGCTACGCCGTCGTCGTAGGCCTGTTCGTAGGCATTCGGGGCGCGATGGGCGCGGCCGTATAGGGCCTTAAGCGTAGTAGCAGAGGTAGTTTGCCAGATCAATCCCGCGCGCGGACTGAGTTCGGTGCCGGTGATATCGTTGCGGTCCACCCGTAACCCCAGGGTGGCCGACCAGGTGTCGTTGAGGCGCCATTCGTCCTGGGCATAGACCCCGGCGCGATAGCCAGAGTTCGTGATTTCCGTGTCCAGGCCCGGGGTGGTGCGGTCGTCATTGGTCTGGTCGATGCGGGCATTGTCCTGGCCTTCTAAGCCCAGCATGAACTTGTGATCGGTGACCCCCGAGTACAGCAGTCGCAGTTCGGCGCCACGCCAGTTACTGGCGCCGGTGGCGTAATTTGGCGCGCCTGCGTAAGTGAAAAGGCCATCGTAGCGTTCCTGGCCCAGGAACAGGCGGCCCAGCACGTTGAGCGTGTCGCCCACGAAGTTGTCCTGGTACTGCAGTTGCGTCAACACATAGATGTCGCGCTCAAATTGCCCCGACGGCGGCGCATCGGAAAAATAGGCTGCCGTGGGGTCGTCCTTGCGCCGATCGCCGTAAGCGAAATCCAGGGACCAGGGGCCGCGACCGGCACGGGTAAAGAACTCCTTGTCCTGCTCGCCATCCTGGCCGGCTGCCAGGCCGGTGAGATCGCTTTCCCCGGGGCCCGCGCCCGGGTAGTCCATGAGCAGATCCTCGCCCTGTGCGTGCATGCCGGAGGCGGAAACCAGCACATCGACACCGTTGTTCAGCACCTTGCCCCAACTGATGCGTCCTTCCCCCAGCGACTGGGGGCTTTGCCAACCGGCGGACAACTCGCCGCCGTCGACCTGGGCCCCGCTCCGGGTGATTACGTTGACCACCCCGAACATGGCGTTCTGGCCATAGACAGCGCCGCCCGGGCCAGCGACGAATTCGATGCGCTCAATCAGGTCAAGGTCCAGGGGAAAATCGCGTCCGAAGGTGGCGCCGTCATATACAACTTCATTAACGCGATTGCCGTTGATGGCGAGCAGCACCCGGGTGTTGAAATCGCCGGGCAGGCCGAAGCCCCGGGTGCCCAAATAGGAGTATTGCCGGTCATAGGTGGTATGAATGCCGGGCAGGCTGGCCAAGGCCTGATCCAGGGTGCGCCAGCCGAAGGTTTTGATCTCCTCGCGGGTGATGATGCTGACTGTGGCGGCTATTTCGCTTTGTTTCTGTTCGTACTTGGAAGCGCTGGTCACCGTGGTTTTTAGTAAATGTTCCAGGCTTAACTCGGTCAGTTCTGTTTCAGCCTGGGCAGGCCCTGCAAGCGCCGCGATTAAGCCGAGTGTTAGGGGAAAGTTGAATCTCAGAGTCATCAACGTGCCTCGACGATGTTGGATTGGGGGCAACACCAATGAACGACGGTATATTTAGTTGTATCTTTTCCCCGCAACCATGGCAAGCGGGAAAGGCGGCCAGCATTGCTCTGCATTGTATCCGGCAATGGCCTCAGAGGCTGTTTGAAAAAGGGAAAATAAAGCCTGGCTTTTTGGCCGGAGTTTTGAGTACCCTGTTTTTTGCGCAGAGCAGACAGGGGAAGACATGCAACAGAAAGCGTCGGTTATCAATATCATCTGGCTGTCCCTGGTCGTCCTGGCCACGGTGACCGCTGCTTATACCAACCGGATGGACGCCTTGACCAAGGCCTCGTTTGAATCGGCCAAGGATGCGGTTGTCCTGGCCATCGGCCTGATCGGGCCCATGGCCCTCTGGCTGGGGATCATGAAGGTGGCCGAGGCCGGAGGGCTGATGCGCATCGTGGCCCGCCGGGTGCGGCCGTTGATGGTCCGGTTGTTTCCCGACGTGCCCCACGACCATCCGGCCATGAGCGCCATGATCATGAACATGGCGGCCAACGCCCTGGGTTTGGGCAACGCGGCCACACCCATGGGGATCAAGGCCATGCAGGAGCTGGACAAGCTCGCCCCGGAAAAGGGCACGGCCACCAATGCCATGTGTCTCTTCCTGGCGATCAACACCTCCAGCGTCACCTTGCTGCCCCTGGGGGTGATCACCATCCGGGCCGCCGCGGGCGCAGCGAGCCCGGCCGCCATCTTCATCCCTTCGCTTATCGCCACCACCTGTTCCACCATTGTGGCCATCGCGGCGGCCAAGATGCTGGCCCGCAAAAACAGCGCGATGGAGTTGGCCCCTGTACAGGCCGCCCAAGAGACAGCACCAATCGAGGCAGAGGTCAGTGGTGAGCCGGAGCTGTATCCGCCGAGCACCACCGGGAAATGGTTCGTCTGGCTGCTGGTCGCGCTTTTTGCCGGAGGCGCGGCGTATCAGCTGGCGAGCGCCACCGAGCCGCTGGCCTTTTCCGCAGCCAGCCTCAACAGCCTCTCCAGCTGGCTGATCCCGGCCCTGATTTCAGGCTTGCTCATCTTCGGCTATCTGCGGGGGGTGCGGATCTATGAAACCCTCACCGACGGGGCCAAGGAGGGGTTTACCACCGCCATTAGGATCATCCCCTTCATGGTGGCGATCTTTGTTGCCATCGGCATGTTTAGGGCCAGCGGGGCCATGGATATTCTGGTTTCGGTCCTCTCGCCCTTGACCTCGGCGGTGGGTATGCCGCCCGAGGCCATGGCCATGGGGCTCTTGCGGCCCCTTTCCGGCAGCGGCTCCTTCGCCTTCATGAGCGAGATCATTGCCCAGTCGCCGGACAGCCTGCTCTCCGCCATGGTTTCGGTGATCCAGGGCTCCAGCGAAACCACGCTCTATGTGCTGGCCGTCTACTTCGGCGCCGTCGGGGTCCACCGGACGCGCCACGCCCTGCCCGCCGCGCTCTGCGGCGAAACCGCCGGGCTCATTGCCGCGGTGACGGTCTGTAATCTTTGGTTTTAGTTTTTCGTGTCCGCTGTTTTCGGCGGATGCCATCACGCAAGGAAAAGGAGGGAGCAAATGGGGGGAATAGTCTTTCTGGCGGTGCTGGTGGTGATGATTTTAGGGCTGGTCGGAATCTACAACCGGTTGGTTGGGTTGCGGAACCGCTTCAAAAACAGCTTTGCCCAGATTGATGTGCAGCTGAAGCGGCGCTACGATCTTATCCCCAACTTGGTGTCCGTGGCCAAGGAGTACATCAAGCACGAACGGGAAACCCTGGAGGCGGTCATTGCCGCCCGAAATCAGGCCTCTGGCGCGGTGAAGCAGGCGGCCGCCGATCCGGCCAACGCCGCGGCCATCCAGGGGGTGATCGCGGCGGAAGGCGTTTTGTCCGGAACCTTGGGCCGTCTTTTCGCCCTGGTGGAGTCCTATCCCGATCTCAAGGCCAACCAGAACATGATGCAGTTGAGTGAGGAGCTGAGTTCCACGGAAAACCGGATCGCCTTTGCCCGCCAGGCCTTCAACGACGCGGTCATGACCTACAATACCGGGCGCGAGCTGTTCCCCGCCGTGCTCTTTGCCGGAATCTTCGGGTTTCAGCCCGCGCAGTTTCTGGAAATTGAGGATAAAAAAGAGCGCGAAGCCCCCAAGGTCGCCTTCTGAGTATTCCGGTGAGCAACGATGCGGGATTTTTTTGAACAGCAGCACCTTGCCCGGAGGAATACCTTCTGGCTGGTTGTGTATTTTAGCGTGGCGGTGTCCCTGGTCGTGGGGCTGGTTACACTCTTCCTCTATCTGCTCACCACCTTCAACCCTGGGCGCCTCTATGTCTCGGTGACCCCCTTCAACCTCTCCCCCAGCCAGTGGAATCTCGCCTTGATGGGCAGGATCGCCATGGTGGTTCTGGCTCTGATCCTTGCCGGCACCTGCTACAAGTACCTGCGCTTGCGCAGCGGCGGCGGCAGCCTCATCGCCCAGCTCCTGGGCGGCCGGGCCATCTATCCGGATACCAACGACTTTTACGAACGGCGGTTGCTGAACATCATCGAGGAGATGGCCATTGCCTCGGGAGTCACGGTGCCCTCGGTCTATCTGCTCGACCGGGAATCCGGGATCAACGCCTTTGCCGCCGGGTTTTCCCAGGAGGACACGGTGATCGGCGTCACCCGGGGGGCGGTGCAGTATCTCAGCCGGGAAGAATTGCAGGGGGTGATCGCCCATGAGTTCAGCCACATCCTCTACGGCGATATGGTGATCAATCTCCGGCTCCAGGGGTTCCTGCACGGCATTCTGGTCATCGGGTTGTTGGGCGAGATTATGCTGAAAAGCGCATTTTCCACGGACCGCGTGGGGTTGCGCAGCTCGGGAAAGGGTCAGGGTGGCGGCGGTTTTTATGCGATAGTGATCGGGGTTGTCCTGCTTATCCTGGGCTACACCGGGGTGTTTGTCGCCAGGTTAATCAAAAGCGCGGTGGCCCGGCAGCGGGAATTTTTGGCGGATGCGGCGGCGGTGCAGTTCACCAGAAATCCCCTGGGCCTTGCCGGGGCGCTCAAAAAGATCGGCGGCTTGACTGCCGGCTCGAAAATCCGGGATGCGCACGCCTCCGAGGTCAGCCACATGTTTTTCGGCAATGGCCTGAGCGAAAGCTGGTTCAACGTCTTTTCCACCCACCCGCCCCTGCTGGCCCGGATCCAGCGGCTTGATCCGGAGTTTAAGGGGGATTTTCCCGAGCGGGTGGAGTTGGCGCCGATCAGCGAGGAAGAGGTGATGATGTATGCTTCCCCTGCCAACAAGGCTGCTGCCGTCGGGGCTGGGGAAGTTGCTGTGCCAGGAGCCGGGGATGGCCGCCATGTCTTCATCCACTCCCTGGCCGCGGGCCGCCCCCTGAAAGAAGTGGTCGGCAACCCGCACGGCGAGCATCTGCGCATGGCCAGGGAGATGCTCGACAGCCTCCCTCCCGCCATCCGGGATGCGGCCAGGAACGCTTTCGGGGCCAGGGCGTTGGTGTACGGCCTTCTCCTTGACCCTGGCGAGGCGATCCGGGCGAAGCAGCTTGCCGCGCTGGAAAAGGAAGGGGATCCGGAGGCGCGGCAGGAGCTTGCCCGGCTTCTCCCTGCCCTCGACGGGATTCTTCAGGAAATGCGGTTGCCTTTGGTGGATCTGGCCATGCCAGCCTTGAAAAGCCTTTCCCCAGACCAGTATGGGGCGTTTAAAAGAGCCGTTGACCGGCTCATGCAGGCTGATGGCAGGATCGACCTGTTCGAGTATGCCCTGCACCATGTGCTGTCCAGACATCTGGAGGCCAGGTTCCGGTCTCCAGGTTCTTCCCTGGCCCCGTCCCGCTCCCTTGCCCAGATGAGCGACGAGATCTCCTGCGTGCTCTCCCTGCTCTCCCGGCTTGGGCATGGGGACGAGGAGCTGGCGCAAAGGTCGCTGATGCAGGCGGTCCGCGTTTTTGGCAAGGAGATGAAGCTGTTTGCCTACCGGCCGGCCTCGGAGTGTCCGCTCAAGGGGTTTGACGGAGCCCTGAAAAGTTTGAGCCGGGCCAGTGTTGCAAACAGGCAACAGGTTCTCGCCGCAGCCCTTGATTGTATTACCTACGACGACAAGATCACCATCCGCGAGGCGGAACTGTTCCGCGCCATGGCCGAGGCGCTCGATTGCCCGGTGCCGCCCTGGCTGACCGTGGCTGAGGCATCCGCAGGCACTGCCGGCTAGTTTACCGGATAGTTACGGTTTGGCTTCACCACCAGAATTCGGGATATCGCCTCGTTTTTGGGATGTTGTTCACGAGAAGCGCGATCACCAGCATGATGCAGGCCCCCGCCCCGGCAGGGAAAATCGCATAGAGATAGCCCAGGGCGTAAATCTTTTCGCTGCCGATCACGGCGATGAGGGCGGTGGCGCCGCCGGGCGGGTGCAGGGTTTT
Source organism: Desulfurivibrionaceae bacterium (assembly GCA_041662645.1). Taxonomy (GTDB): domain Bacteria; phylum Desulfobacterota; class Desulfobulbia; order Desulfobulbales; family Desulfurivibrionaceae; genus Thiovibrio. Next base: position 11,069 of record JBAZSA010000043.1, on the reverse strand, counting down.
GGTGAGGTGCATCACGGCGATGGCCGTGGCCACAGCCACCGCCGCCGCCAGCCACATGTGCGGGGCCAGCATCTTGTAGCTGGCCACCCCGATCAGCGCCGAAAGCACATGGCCGCCGAGCAGATTGCGCGGCTGGGCCAAGGGGCTTTTTATGGCGCCGTAGATCAAGACCGCCGAAGCGCCGAAGGAGCCGATCAGCATGAGCAGGTCCGATTGAGGCAAGAGATTGTAGTTGATGAAGGCCACCGCGGCAATACCCAAAAAAGCGCCGGTCCAGGACCAGAAAACCTCGGACAGGCTGACCCTTGGCGGGCTGGTGGTGGTGCCGCGCATCTTGTCGAAATAGTTCATAGGGTACCCCTTTCCGGAAAGGCGTGCATGAGATCGCTGCGGGTGAGAATGCCGAGCAGCCGGTTCGAGTTGTCCGTCACCGGTACCCGGTTGATGCCTTTTTCCCGCATCAGTTTGCCCGCCTCGTGCAGCAGGGCGTTTTCTAAAACCGTGATCACGGGGGTGGTCATGATTTCGCCTGCGGTTTTGCCTCGCATGGAGAGCGCGGGGCAGCCGCCGCTGGCAAGGCTCTCGGCGATAAGCGCCATGCAGGAGGTTTGGTGGCCGTCGCCCATGTTCCGGAAAAAATCCTGCTCCGAGAGGACGCCGGCCACGGTGCCATCCTCGTGTACCACGGGAAGGCCGGTGATGTGGTGTTTGGCCATGCGCGCCGCCGCCTCGGCCAGGGGAGTCGCCGGCAGGACCGTTACGACCTCGCGGGTCATGAGCTCGGCGACACGCACGCTGTTGTACAACCGTGTTTCCGCATGCTGATAGGCGAGGAGGTAGAGTTCCTTGAAATCCCCGGCCGAGATGTCGAGATAGCCGGGGATTTTTTTCATCGCCTCGTAGACGTCTTCATCGGAAAGGAGCTCTGCCGGGTTTGGCCCGGGAGTGGTTCGTTGCGACATCAGCGGTTCCCCCTTGTGCTGAATTGAAAGAGACGCATGGGACGGTTGCAGGATGGAACCGTATTGCAAAAAACGGCTCCCGGCATTGACCTAGGTCAAGTGCTGTAATTATCTTATCCAGAGACAGGCGCGGGAAACAAGGGCGAAGAAAGAATATCCCGAAGTGGCCGGTCGCGCTTGGCCTTCCACGGACCATATTGACTTCCGGCGGTGATGCGGGTAAATGATCAATCGTGTCCGGGCAGTGTCAGCGGCGATTAAAAGGAGAAAAATCATGTTCAATATATTGGTGTTGGCCACCAAGAATAAGGGAAAGCTGAAGGAGTTTCAGGAGCTGCTCAAGGATTTTCCGGTGGAGGTGCGAAGTCTGGCCGATTTCGGTCCCATTCCCGAAGTGGTTGAGGACGGGGAAACCTTTGACGATAACGCCTATAAAAAGGCGCATTTCACCGCCAAGGTTTTGGGGCTGCCGTGTATTGCCGACGATTCCGGGCTGGCCGTGGAGGCGTTGCATGGCGCGCCCGGGGTGTATTCGGCCCGCTATGCCGGAGAAAAAGCCAGCGATGCGGAGAACACCGCCAAGCTGCTCAAGGAGATGGAAGGGGTGGCCAACCGCAGGGCGGCGTTTCATTGTGTCATCTCCATCGCCGTGCCTTCCGGCCCGGCGCTGACCTACGAGGGAACCTGCGAAGGCGAGCTGCTCACCGCGCCCCGGGGCGAGGATGGCTTTGGCTATGACCCGATTTTTTACTATCCCGAGCTGGACAAGACCTTTGCCGAACTGACCATGGCGGAGAAGAATACGGTGAGCCATCGCGGCCGGGCCATGGCCGAGATGGCCGGGGAGTTCGAGCAGGTGCTCAAGTGGGTGAAGCAAAGGCTTGCCGAGGAAAAACCGCCCAAGCCGGATCACGAGCAGTTCGAGCACAACGACTGGTCCGAAGAGATCATGGTGCGGGAAGTGAAGTAGAGCCTGGTTGTTCGGACCCCGGTCCTACTCCCCTCGCCCACAAGTGGGCGAGGGGAGTTTCTGCAAACGAATCCCCCCGTTTTCTGCAACACACTCTATCCCAGACCCAGCCAGCTGCTTGAACAGCGGCCTGCCAAAGAGAAAAAACTCCATCTCCAGCGAAATTCCCGCCTTGTGGGCAACCTCTTCCCTGATGGCCAGATCGGTGCGGACCATTTCGGTGAGCCGGGCGAGGGAATCCTGCCCCGTGTCCGCAAGCAGATCGGTGAAGAGCCTGCCAGGGCATGCCCTTTCGTGGCGGTCGATTTCGGCAAGGATCGGGTCGTTGGGATTGATTAGGTCGGTGCGGCGCAGGGTGTTTTGGTAGATGGTGGCCAAAAGCGCTTCCGGCTGCCAGCACTGGAGAATCCTGCAGGTTGCGGGGCGGTGCGCATAGATGGTGCAGCCGTTGTTTGCCTCGGCCAGGAAGAGGCAGGTCCAGCCACTCCCCTGTCCCCGAATCTTGAGCAACTCCACCGGCACCGGCTCAAGCATGCCGGTGGCCGGGTTGTACCCCATCTCCCCTTGCCGGATGGTAACCAGCTGACCGTGGCGGATGTACCCCTGGCGAACAAGGTCGAGGTCCTCCCGGCTCAGGGCTGGCCCGCCTTTCCGGCAGCAGGTTCCGCATTGTCTGCATTCTTTGGTGTCTGTCATGGTTTCAGGGTGCAGGGTATTATGGGCGCAATATGATCCTGTGTGGGGAGAATTACGGAGTATTATGAGTCCATATGGTGACGACTAGTTGTGCTGTCGTAGTACAAGTATCCATGTAACTAATTTTTTATATTGCTGTAGCCTCTTGTTTTTACGCAAAAAAAGTATTCATAGCCGTTTCCGGCGATCCTCTCGTCTCTTCCCTGGCATGCCCCTTGCGTATGTATACAAGCAAAGCGGTGCATGAAATGATTCTGCGCCGCCCAGGACACACGAGACAGGAGACCGGCCATGAAGAAGATACTCGGCAGCGGAAAAAAAATTGTGCTCCCGGTCCTTGCCGATACCACTGGCAAGCTAGCCGAAACCGTCTGGTTTGTCAGCTCCTTTGTCATGTCCCTGCTTCTGGGCCCTTTCGCGGCGGTGCCTGCCATCATCGCGATTTTTTCCCTGAAGATCGATGGGCCCATGCCCATGGAACTCTCTTGATCACGAGGCATCACCATGAACGCACCTTCCCAGACCCCTGAAACCTCCGCACCCAGCTTTGTCCATCCTTTGCTGGCCGATAACCAGGCCGTGTTCACCATCAGCGCCGCCGCCGAGATGCTGGCCATAACCCCGCGCACCCTGCGGATGTATGAGAGCGACGGGCTGTTGATCCCGGTCCGGCACGGCAAGTGGCGCTATTACAGCCTGGACAACCTGAAATGGGTTTCCTGTCTGCGCTCCATGATCCACGAGCACGGGATCAGCCTGGCCGCCATCCATAAACTGCTGCAATACACCCCCTGCTGGAACATTGCCGGCTGTCCCTTTGAAAAACGCAAGCTCTGCACGGCCTTCATGTCCAGCGGTCTGGTGCCGAAAAAGATCGCCCGGCTCACCGGCTTGCCAGGCGATCAGTCCATTTCGGCCTGATTGCTTGCGTCTTTCGCGCCGCATCGTGTACAAAGTAAAAAATAGGGATTCCGGCTAAAGGCTGAAGAGTGAAAAAAATCAGTTTTCTGGCACGATTTTTTCCTTCAGCCTTCAGCCGTTAAACATTCAGCCTTTCATGAGGTCCGCCTTGAACCAATTTTACAAGAATCTGTCCATCTGGCTGGTCATCGCCCTGGTGGGCCTGGTGTTGATCAATATTTTTAATCCCGCGGCAGAGCCAGTCAACCAGATCAGCTACAACGATTTTCTGGAAAGCGTCAACTCGGGCAAGGTGAGCCGGGTCACCATCACGGAAAATGTGGCCGAGGCCCAGGATCTGGTGGGCAACCGCTTCAAGACCGTGCTGCCGGACAATCTGGAGCAGGTGAAGCCCTTCATGAAGGAGGGCATCACCCTCCAGGTGGAAAAGAAAAAAGAGCCCCATTGGCTGGTGGGTATCCTGGGCTCCTGGCTACCCATGATTATCTTCCTTGGCATCGGCCTGTATTTCATGCGTCAGTCCCAGGCCGGGGGCGGCAAGGGGTTGATGACCTTCGGCAAGAGCCGCGCCCGCCTCATCGAGGGCGAGGAATCCAAGATCACCTTTGCCGATGTGGCCGGCATCGAAGAGGCGCGCGAGGAGCTGGGCGAGATCGTTGATTTTCTCCGCGATCCAGGCATCTTTACCCGGGTGGGGGCCAAGATTCCCAAGGGCGTGCTGCTCTCCGGCGAGCCGGGCACGGGTAAGACCTTGCTGGCCCGCGCCATTGCCGGGGAGGCCAAGGTGCCGTTTTTCTCCATCAGCGGCTCGGATTTTGTCGAGATGTATGTGGGTGTCGGCGCCAGCCGGGTGCGGGATCTGTTCAAGGAGGCCAAGAAAAAGGCGCCCTGCATCATCTTTATCGATGAGATCGACGCGGTGGGCCGCCAGCGCGGGGCCGGGGCCGGCGGCGGCAACGACGAGCGCGAGCAGACCCTGAACCAGCTGCTGGTGGAGATGGACGGTTTCGAGGCCAATGCCGGGGTTATCATCATCGCGGCCACCAACCGTCCCGACATCCTGGACCCGGCCCTCAAGCGGCCGGGCCGCTTCGACCGGCAGATCATCGTGCCTCTTCCCGATGTGCGGGGCCGGGAGAAGATCCTCAAGGTCCATGCCGCCAAGGTCCAGCTGGACAGCGATGTGGATATGGCGATCATTGCCAAGGGCACCCCTGGTTTTTCCGGGGCCGAGCTGGCCAACATGGTCAACGAGGCAGCCTTGATGGCGGCCCGTTTCGAGGTGGGCAAGATCTCCATGGCCCTCATGGAAAAGGCCAAGGACAAGGTGATGATGGGGGCGGAACGCACCAGCATGATCCTCACCGCCAAGGATAAGGAACTCACCGCCTTTCACGAGGCGGGCCATGCCCTGGTGGCCCGGCTGCTGCCCGGCACTGATCCGGTGCACAAGGTGACCATCATCCCCCGTGGCCGCGCCCTGGGGCTGACCATGCAGCTGCCCACCGACGAGAAGCATTCCCAATCCCGTTCCTGGCTGATGAATAACCTCTGCATCCTCCTGGGCGGCCGGGTGGCCGAGGAGATCGTTTTCGGCGATGTCACCACCGGGGCGGGCAACGACATCGAACGTGCCTCGAACATTGCCCGGAAAATGGTCTGCGAATGGGGGATGAGCAAGGAGATCGGTCTGTTGAACGTGGCCGGACCCGATGAAATGGGGCGCAGCCGGCAACCCTACAGCGGGGAGACGGCGGTGCGCATCGACCAGGCCGTTACCGGGTTGGTGACCGAGGCCAGGGATACGGCGACCCGATTGCTCAACGAGAACCGGGCGATTTTGGAGGCCATGGCCAAGGCGTTGCTGGAGAAGGAAACCATTGGCAGCGAGGATATCGATCGGTTGATGGCGGTTGGCTGATAATTATTGAGAAGCTGTGAATATTTGGGGCGGCGGGGGGAAACTCCTGCCGCCCTTTTTTTTGTTCCCTTTTTCGGCAGCCTCGCCGGTGCTCGGCTGCGTGCCAAGGGGAATCTTTCCCACCCCAGTTGTTCGACCCTCAGGTTCTCCTTGACAGGTCGCGCCCGGCAAGGGTAGGAATCGGGTTTGAAAAAAATCACCGGGCTGCCCCGGTTTCCTATTATGCAAGGAGGTCGTACCCATGCTAGAGGCGTATCAAAAACATGTTGCCGAGCGGGCTGCTCTTGGCCTGCCCCCCCTTCCCCTGTCCGCCGCGCAGACCACCGCTGTGGTGGCGTTGCTGCAAAAACCGGCTGCCGGAACGGAAGCAACCCTGCTCGATTTGATCAGCAATCAGGTTCCGCCAGGCGTGGATGAGGCCTCCAAGGTCAAGGCCGAATTTCTCGCCGGAATAGCCCAGGGCAGGATCGTCTCGCCACTCATCGACAAGAAGGCGGCGGTGCATCTCCTGGGCACCATGCTGGGCGGGTACAATGTGCAGCCGCTCATCGATTTGTTGGATGATGCAGCCCTGGCCCCGGCTGCGGTGGCGGCGCTTTCCAACACCCTCCTGGTCTATGATTCCTTTAACGAAGTGGCAGCCAAGGCAAAGTCCAATCCCCATGCCCGGCAGGTCGTGGCCAATTGGGCAGAGGCCACCTGGTTCACCTCCCGCGCCCCCATGCCCGAGGAACTCACGGTCACCGTGTTCAAGGTTGCGGGCGAGACCAACACCGATGATCTTTCCCCGGCCTCCGAGGCGTGGAGCCGTCCGGATATCCCCCTGCATGCCCAGTCCATGCTGATCAATCGGCTGCCCGGCTCGCTGGCCGTAATCGAAGAGCTGAAGAAAAAGGGGCATCCCATCGCCTATGTGGGCGACGTGGTGGGCACCGGCTCCTCCCGCAAGTCCGGGGTCAACTCCATGCTCTGGCACATGGGGTGCGACATCCCGTATGTCCCGGCCAAGCGCACCGGCGGGGTGGTCATGGGTTCCACCATCGCACCGATCTACTTCAACACCGCCGAAGATTCGGGCATGCTGCCCATCCAGTGCGATGTGACCTCCCTTGAAACCGGCGATATCATCACCATCAACACCCGCACCGGCACCATCAGCCGGGAGGGGCAGGTGGTTACCAAATTCAGCCTTTCCCCGGCCACCCTGCCCGACGAGGTGCAGGCAGGCGGGAGGGTGAACCTCATCATCGGTCGGGGCCTTACGGCCAAGGCCCGCGAGGCCCTGGAGCTGCCGCCCTCCACCCTGTTCCGGGAGCCGGAGGTGCCCAAGGACAGTGGCAAGGGCTACACCCTGGCCCAGAAGATGGTGGGCAAGGCTTGCAATCTTCCTGGGGTGCGGCCCGGCATGTACTGCGAGCCGCAGATGGCCTCCGTTGGCTCCCAGGACACCACCGGCCCCATGACCCGCGACGAGATCAAGGAGCTGGCCTGCCTGAAGTTCTCCGCCCCCTTGGTGATGCAGTCCTTCTGTCATACGGCCGCCTACCCCAAGCCGGTGGACGTGCAGACCCACCAGACCCTGCCCGGCTTTATCAGCGAGCGGGGCGGCATCTCCTTGCGGCCCGGCGACGGAGTGGTCCATTCCTGGCTCAACCGCATGGTTCTCCCCGATACCGTGGGCACCGGCGGCGACTCCCACACCCGCTTTCCCATCGGCATCTCCTTTCCGGCGGGTTCCGGCTTGGTGGCCTTTGCCGCGGCCACCGGTTCCATGCCCCTGGTCATGCCGGAGTCGGTGCTGATCCGCTTCACCGGCACCATGCAGCCCGGCATCACCCTGCGGGATCTGGTCAACGCCATCCCCTGGGTGGCCATCCAGAAGGGGCTCTTGACCGTGGAGAAAAAGGGTAAGAAGAACATCTTTGCCGGCACGGTGCTGGAGATCGAGGGATTGCCGGACCTGGCCGTGGAACAGGCCTTTGAGCTGGCCGACGCCTCGGCCGAACGCTCCGCCGCGGCCTGCACGGTGCGGCTCAACCAGGAGCCGGTGGCCGAGTTCCTCCGCTCCAATGTAGAGTTGCTGAAAAATCTGTTGACCAAGGGCTACCAGGACGCCGGGGCCATCCGCAACCGGATCGCTGCCATGGAGGCGTGGCTGGCTGCGCCCGAACTGCTTACCCCGGATGCGGACGCCGAATACAAGGCAGTGCTGGAGATCGATCTCAATACCATCACCGAGCCGGTGCTGGCCTGCCCCAACGACCCGGATGACGTGAAGCTCCTCTCCGAGGTGGCGGGCACTGCCATCGACGAGGTCTTTGTTGGCTCCTGCATGACCAATATCGGCCATTTCCGGGCCCTGGCCAGGATTCTCGACGGCAAGCCCCAGGTCCCGGGCCGTCTCTGGGTGGCGCCGCCCACCCGCATGGACGAGGAGCAGCTCAAGGCGGAGGGGGTGTACAGCATTCTGGGCCGGGCCGGGGCGAGGACGGAGATTCCCGGCTGTTCGCTCTGCATGGGCAACCAGGCGAGAACCCGCGACAATGCCGTGGTCTTCTCCACCTCCACCCGCAACTTCGACAATCGCATTGGCACCTCCACTAAGGTGTTCCTGGGCTCCGCCGAGCTGGCTGCGGTCTGCGCCGTGCTGGGACGCATCCCCACCATGGCGGAATACAATTCCATCCTTGCCGAGCGGGTCACCCCCAAGGCGGATGAGGTGTACCGCTACCTCAACTTCCACCGCATCGAGGGGTACGCGGAGAAAGGCTGGTAGGGAAAAAGGCGGAGGCGGTTCTTTTCCGGCGGGAGTTTCGTTTTTTTGTCTTGGCGTTGGCAGATGCGGCTGAGGCCAGCGCCCCTGTTTTTCTTCAGAAAGGAGGCAGTAATAATGGACAAGAAAACATATCTGAGCATCATGGCGGCCCTTGCCACGGCTGCGGCGATCTGGCTCTTTGCCCTGCTGGCGGCCCCACTTGCCAAGCCGCTGGCCTGGGCTCTGATCATCGGCCTTGCCACCCTTCCCCACCACAACCGGTTGGCAAGGAAGTTTCCTCGTCATCCTAACCGCTCCGCCGGAGTGATGGTTCTCGCCATAACCATTTGCTTCATGCTCCCGGTTGCAGCCCTGATCATTACAATCGCTCAAAATGCCGTGGGCTGGTACAAGGAAGGTGAGCAGCTCGTTCAGGCCTTCACCACCGCCGGGCCAGGCGCTCTCAGCCAGTTTCCCTTTGCCGGCGAGATCATTGCCCAAGGAGCGCGGTTCGGCATTGATCTTTCCGGTTTCGGCGCAAAGCTGGCTGCCACCGCTTCGGGATATCTTCTGCATGTGGCGACCAATACCGCAAAAAACCTTGGAGAGCTCCTCTTCACCCTGGCGGTGGCGCTGTTCATCCTCTTTTTCGTCTACCGTGACGGGGCAAGGATTGTGGCTGCGGCGATCGAACGGTTCGCCACCAACCAGGACAAAGCCCGCCATTATTTTGCCGAGATTAGCGCCACAACCACCGCAGTGACAGTCGGGACAATCTTTACCTGTCTGGTGCAGGGCGTAATCGCCGGACTCGGGTATTTTGTCGCCGGAGCCCCTGCCCCGGTTCTCTACGGGGCGCTGACGGCTGTGGCTGCGCTCGTGCCGGTTGTAGGCACGGGCATTATCTGGGCGCCCCTTGTCGCCCTGGTCGCCTTTAACGGCAGTTACCTCACCGCGCTATTCCTGGCGCTCTGGTGTATTTTTTTCGTGGGCTTTGCCGATAACGCGATCCGGCCCCTTGCCATTGGGGCAAAGAGCAATATCCCTGCCCCGGCGATTGTGCTCGGCGCAATCAGCGGCGTCTTTGCCCTGGGGATTCTTGGTCTTATCCTGGGGCCTGTTCTCTTTGCGGTTCTCGTCACGGTTTGGCGGGATGTAATGGGTGTTGATCAGTTAAGAGCGCCTGAGGGGAAATAGCCAGACCTGCCTCATGGGAAAAAGGATGGGGCAAGTTCCACCGCTGGAGTATCACCTGGTTCTCGTGCTCTGCTCTCCCCGGAATTTTCCGGCAGGGAACCGTAACAATGGAAAGCCAAATGAATGCCATCCCAGTAAGCGCGCAAACGCCCGAGGAAAAAACAGCCTTCACCATTCTGATTATGATCAGCGTGTGTCATCTGCTCAATGACATGATGCAGACCCTGTTGTCCGCGATCTACCCGCTGCTCCAAACCAATTATGGCCTGAGCTTTGCCCAGATCGGCGCCATCACCCTCACCTTCCAGGGCACGGCCTCGATCCTCCAGCCCGTGGCCGGTTTTTATATCGACCGCAATCCGCGGCCCTATTCCCTGGCCATGGGCATGGGGCTTACCCTGTCCGGGCTGGTGCTCTTTTCCCAGGCGGGCAGTTATCCGGTGCTGTTGTTGGCGGCGGCGCTGGTGGGGTCGGGCTCGTCGGTGTTCCATCCGGAATCGTCCCGGGTGGCGCGGATGGCTTCGGGGGGGCGGCATGGCTTGGCGCAGTCGCTGTTTCAGGTGGGGGGCAATGCTGGCTCGGCCATTGGCCCGTTGCTTGCCGCGCTCATCGTCTTGCGCCATGGACAGACAAGCCTTGCCTGGTTTTCCTTCGCAGCCCTGCTGGGCATGTATCTGCTGATCAAGGTTGGGCACTGGTACAAAAAACACGGGCTGATGCGGTTGCAATCACGGGCAAGCGCTCCAGTGCCGGAAACGCTGCCCCGCGGCAAGGTGGCGCTGACCCTGGCGGTGCTGCTGGCCTTGATGTTCTCAAAGTTTTTTTACATGGCCAGCATGTCCAGCTACTACATCTTCTATCTGGTGGATAAGTTTCAGATTCCGGTGCGGAGCGCGCAGATCCACCTTTTTGTCTTTTTCGGCGCGGTGGCTTTTGGCACCGTTGCGGGCGGGCCGATTGGCGACCGTTTTGGCCGCAAGGTGGTGATCTGGGCCTCGATTCTGGGGGTGCTCCCCTTTACCCTGGCCCTGCCCTATGCCAATCTGTTCTGGACCGGGGTGCTCAGCGTGCCCATTGGGGTGATTCTGGCCTCGGCTTTCCCGGCCATTGTGGTCTATGCCCAGGAACTCCTTCCCGCCAGGGTTGGCACAGTGGCCGGAATGTCCTTTGGCTTTGCCTTTGGCATGGGCGGCATCGGCGCCGCAGTGCTCGGCCATCTTGCGGACCAGACCAGCCTTGCCTATGTGTACCACCTCTGTTCGTTTCTCCCCGCCATCGGTCTGCTGGCCATCTTCCTGCCGCAGCTGGAAACGGAATCCCGGCGGCGGCGATCGGCCAAGACCAGCTCGCTTTGATTTTGCGATAGAACTACGAAAGAAAAGCCCGCGACCTTACGGGTGCGGGCTTTATGGGTACCGGATTTTCCGGGTGATGTCGTGGTGGAGCTGAGGGGGATCGAACCCCTGGCCTACGCATTGCGAACGCGTCGCTCTCCCAGCTGAGCTACAGCCCCATGCTTATTTTTTGGGGCTGTCCTAGATAATGAAAATTATTTAGGATGGCCGGATGAGAAAAAGTAGACTGAGTAAAACGAAACAAGACCGCCTGATCGAACACTTTGTTGCTGGGACAACAGCACGCACAACT
>JBAZSA010000042.1:14224-17094 GCA_041662645.1 Desulfurivibrionaceae bacterium | reverse complement strand
TCTCGATGAAACCCCGGAAGCTGGCCTGGCCGCGCCCCGGATCGTTGACTCCAAAGGCATGGTGCAGCCCTCGGTGCGCTCCGCCCCGACCCTGGCCACGCTTCTCTGCCTGCATACCCCCCTGGGCCGGTTGCTCCCGGCCGCCCCGCTGATCCTCAAGCAGCATCTCCTCTTGGAACACGACCATCTGCGCTCCTTCGAACCCCAATGGCTGATGGACACCTGCCTGGTGATCCGCAGGGAGGTGATGGAGGAGATCGGCTTTCTGGACGAGGGCTTTGCCGCCCACTACGCCGATGCCGATTATTGCCTGCGGGCGCGCCAGGCCGGATGGCATCTCCACTACCTGGCCGAGGGTGTGGTGCTCCAAACCAGAGCGGATTCCTTCCCCGCGCCGATCAGCCCCTCCGCGCGCCTGGTGGGCGACTGCACCCGGCTGCTCTTAAAAAAATGGCTGCGCCCGGCACAAATGCCTGCGTGATTCACAGTCAAAAAAGGTTGTTGAAAGGCTGTTGGTTTTTTGTTGATTGGCTGTTGAAAACCTGTTGATTCTTTCTTGTTTCTCCCCGCAAGCCCTTTGCTAAAATGGGTTTCCAGCTCCCCGCCCCCCCTGCGGTGGTTCCGCCTGCCAACTGTTGATTTCCCGCACGTTTCACGTGAAACCTTGGCTGCGCTGCGCGACAAAGTGCCACGCTGTGGAAAAACTATCCGTGTGCTACTGTCCGTATGGATACAAATTACCCAGGAGTACTCCATGGCCGCACAGAGCCCCGAGCAGCCCGGCCCCAAATTATGCGCGGCAACTCAGGGAAATGCCCCCTCTGGCCCAAGGCGATGGCACGATTCGTGATATATCCTGGCGCACAGAGTTTTGCCGTGCGGTTTTTCCCATATTCGGTTGTTTATTATTTTAATCAGAGGAGGATTATCCAGATGAAGAAAATCACGATGTTCCGGATCAGCACCGTCCTGGCAGGCTCCCTGCTCAGCGCCACCATGGCCTGGGCAGCGGCCAACTACAGCGCCATGAGCAACGAGGAGCTTGCAGCCCAGCGCGGCAGCATGAAACAGGCCACGGTGGAAGAGCGAAACGCCTTCCAAAACGAATGGCAGAATCGGGTGCAGAAGATGAGCCCGGAGGAAAAACAGAAAGCCATGGGCCAACCGGATAATGCGCCGCGTGACGGATCAGGTCAAAAAAATGGCCAAAGACAAGGCTCCGGGTCCGGAAGCGGCACGGGTGGAGGCATGGGTTCTGGTGGTTCCGGCATGGGCGGAGGAAGTATGGGAGGCCGTGGTGGTATGGGCGGCGGCGGACGGCGTTAATCCCTTTCCCAAACCCTTGTTAACTTCCCATGGCCAGGCGCCGTGTATTAGGCGCGGCCTGGCCATGCTTCTTTCCCTGCAACACCCGGAGACTTCCCTTGAACCTGCGCAAAATCACCACCCTCACCGCCCTGGTCTCTTTTGCCCTGGAGATGCTGACCAGCGTCATCCTCTACATCGTGCCCCAGGGCCGGGTGGCCTACTGGTCGGAATGGCGGCTGTGGGGGCTGACTAAAACCCAGTGGGGCAGCCTGCACGTGAACCTGGGCGTGCTATTCCTGCTCGCCATCTGCCTGCATACCTACTACAACTGGAGTGCCATTGTCGCCTATCTGAAAAACCGGGCAACGGAGGTGCGCATCCTCACGACGGACTTCATCGTTGCCCTTGTCCTCTGTCTGGTTTTCGCCCTGGGGACCTACTGGGAGCTGGTGCCGTTTTCCACCATCATCGCCATCGGCGACCAGATCAAGGAGGCCGGAGCCAAAAAATATGGAGAACCGCCCTACGGCCATGCCGAACTTTCCTCGCTTGCCACCTTCAGCAAAAAGGTGGAGCTGGATCTGGACGCCAGCCTGAACCGCCTGGCCGCAGCCAAGATCCGCGTCACCGATCCGAGCCAGTCCGTGGCCGATATCGCCAAAATGAACCACCTGACCCCAAAGGCGGTCTACGAGGCCATGCTGCCCCCGCAACAACCCGGCCAGAGCAAGAGTCTGCCCGCCAACCCGCCCGGCGGTTTTGGGCAGAAACCCCTGGCTGATATCTGCCGCGAATACCAGTTGGATATCGCCACTGTCCTGCAAGGCCTTGCCGCCCGCAAAATCTCGGCCAACGGCACCATGACCATCAAGGAGATCGCCGCAGCCAACAACACCTCGCCCATGGATATTTTCGAGGCGCTCAGGCAGGTTGCAAACGAGGGGTGAACAGGGGACAATCCTAGGTATATTCACCGATTTCCGCGCCACTCCGACACTTTTTTACACCGCTTTTCCCTGTTGTCTGTTGACATCCGTTTTGTAAAACGCTATTTTCCCACGTTACCATGCCCCCTTACACGCGGGAAAACCGCCGTTTCCATCGGGAGCGGTAAAAATATATTGAAACCACAGCACGGGAGAAAACAATGAAGGTAGCAGCCATCGCGGAAAGCATCAACATCATGGGTAAAAGAAGCGGCACCGCCATGAAGGAACGGAACCCCGGCCCGGTTCAGGAGATGGCCAAGGAAGAGTCCGCCGCCGGCGCCTCGTATCTTGATCTCAACATCGGACCGGCCCGCAAGGACGGAATCGAGCTGATGCCTTGGATTGTGCAGACCGTGGAAGCGGCCAGCTCCGTGCCCCTCTGCCTAGACACCACCAACACCGACGCCATGGCCGCCGGGTTCAAGGTGGTTAAAAACCGCGAAGCCGCCATCATGAACTCCATCTCCGCCCAGCCCGAGCGGATGGAAAAGCTCATCCCCGTTGCCGCCGAGGCAGGCTGCAACGTTATCGCCCTGCTCTGGGGCCCGGACGGCATGCCCCGCGACTCCAACG
>JBAZSA010000042.1:0-14214 GCA_041662645.1 Desulfurivibrionaceae bacterium | reverse complement strand
TGATGGCCCTGGCCGAGGCCGGCATCCCCAACGAAAAAATGCTCTTCGACCCGATCGGCACCCCCATCACCCTGGGCGCCGACCAGATCGCCTCGGGTCTTGAGTTCATGTCCATGCTGCAGGAGATCGCCCCTGGCGCCGGCTCCACCGTGGGCCTGTCCAACGTCAGTAACGGCGTGGCCGAGCACCTGCGCAAGTACCTGGACCGCACCTACCTCATCATGCTGATGAAGTACGGGATCACCACCGCCATCGTCAACTCCTACGACAGCGAGCTCATGGCAATCTGCAAGGGCGAGCGCCAGAACCTGGTGGACATGGTCCACGGCATGATGGACGGCAACGATCCCGATCCCGCAGGGTTGACCGGCACCGCGCTGGAGCACTATAAAACCTATAAGGTTCTCTCCGGCCAGAACGTGTTCAGCGAGTCCTGGCTGACTCTGTAAAAAAGCGGTATCATATAGAGGCCGCTTTCTCGAATCCGGGACGGCCTTTTCTAAAAAGAGGGGGCTGCGGCCTCCTCTTTTTTTATTTGGGGTATGGAAGTTATGGCGGACATTCCCACGCACCACATGATCTACGGCAACCTCGTTGATTACGTCACCGGCGAACCGCTGGTGGACACCGATGACGAGCGCTACCGTCAGAAACTGGCCCGGTTGCTCGTTGAGGAAAGGGGCTTTGCCAAAAACGAATTGGAGATGCGGCGCAGGATTGAAACCCTTTTTAATCATCAGTTCGTGGCCTCAAAAATCGATATTGTGGTGAGCATTGCAGACCAGCGGGTGATGGTGCTCCGCTACGGCCCCGGCTCGTTGGTAACCAGGGAACGTCCGGCCATTGCCGCAGCCAGGGTGCTGGAAGAAAACCAGCTGATCCCCTTGGTGGTGGTGACCAACGGCGAAGACGGTGAGCTGCTGGATGCGAGATCCGGCAAGGTGCTGGCCACCGGGCTTGAGGCCATCCCCACCCGGGAGGCCGTTGTGGCCATGCTGCCTACTCTTGATTTCAGCCCAGTTCTCCCGGAACGGCGGGAACCGGAGTTGCGTATTTTGAACGCCTTTGATATCGAGGTCTGCTGCGCGGGCGGCCCCTGCGCCTTGCCTGGGGCGAAAGAAGGCTGAATTTTTTTTGCCACGAAAGGCGCGAAATAAAAAAAGCCAGCCCCGATCTGCACCCCTTAAAACTTTCGTGTTTTTCGTGGGTTGATCGGCACTGCTGCCGATAATTGACACGTGGCAAAAGTTATCCTTGGAGACAGCACCATGACACACTGGAGCAAGACAAGCTGGCAGCAATTCACGGCCCTGCAGCAGCCCAACTGGCCGGACAAACAGGAGTTTGCCGAGACGGTGCAGACCATCTCCAAGCTGCCCCCCCTGGTCTTTGCCGGGGAAATCCGCACCCTGAAGAAGCAGCTGGCCATGGCCGCCGAGGGCAACGCCTTTCTGCTTCAGGGCGGCGACTGCGCCGAGGAATTTTCCATGTGCACCGCCCCCTCCATCCGGGAGCTCTTGAAAGTCATTCTCCAGATGGCGGTGATCATGAGCTACGCGGGCGGCAAACCGGTGATCAAGGTGGGCCGCATGGCTGGCCAATACGCCAAACCGCGCTCCGCCGACACCGAGATGGTTAACGGCATCGAGCTGCCCAGCTACCGGGGCGACATGGTCAACGCTATCGAACCCACCCCCGAGGCACGGCGTCCCGACCCGCAGCGGATGCTCAAGGGCTATCACCTGGCCTGCGCCACCATGAACATCCTGCGCGCCTTCACCATGGGCGGCTATGCGTCGCTTGAGCGGGTGCATTCCTGGAACAACGAGTTCGTTGGCCGCTCCCCCCAAGGCCAGCTCTACGATAAGCTGGCCCGCCAGATCGACCAGGCCATCAACTTCATGCGCATCGTGGGCATTGACACCGATATCCCCCAGCTCAACCAGGCCAGCTTCTACACCTCCCACGAGGCGCTGCTTCTGGGCTACGAGCAGGCCCTGACCCGCCAGGACTCCACCACCGGCGGCTGGTACGACTGCTCGGCCCACATGCTCTGGATCGGCGAGCGCACGCGGCAGATCGACGGGGCGCATGTGGAATTCTTCCGTGGGGTGCACAACCCCATCGGGGTCAAGATCGGTCCCAACCACGATCTGGATGATGTGAAAAAGCTGGTCAACATCCTCAATCCGGACAACGAACCGGGGAGGTTGACCCTCATTACCCGCTTCGGCGCGAAAAAGATCGGCGACAGCCTGCCCGGTTTGGCCAGGGCCATGAAGCAGGAGGGATTCAAGCTCGTCTGGAGCTGCGACCCCATGCACGGCAACACCTACACTGCGGAAACCGGCCACAAGACCCGGAATTTTGACGAGATCATGAGCGAGATCCGCTCGTTTTTCGAGATCCACTGGGCCGAGGGCACGGTGCCCGGCGGCATCCATTTTGAAATGACCGGGGAAAACGTCACCGAATGCACCGGCGGCGGCAGAAAAATCCTCGACCGCCATCTGGCCGAGAACTATCTGACCAACTGCGATCCGCGCCTCAATGCGGAGCAGAGCCTGGAACTTGCCTTCCAGATCGCCGAGC
The DNA here is from genome assembly GCA_041662645.1 of Desulfurivibrionaceae bacterium. GTDB lineage: Bacteria > Desulfobacterota > Desulfobulbia > Desulfobulbales > Desulfurivibrionaceae > Thiovibrio. The sequence continues at coordinate 11,622 of JBAZSA010000042.1, read as the reverse complement.
TGATGCGGGAGAAGTAAAAAGAGATTGCCCGCCCGCGCGGAATTTGCTAAACCCTCTCTTTCGCGAACCTGAAAAAAACCGCGAAGGGAAAACATAACCAGACTGGTGCCTGCCCTTCCTTGGAAGCGGCGGGAGAATAGGGAAGACGGTGAAAATCCGTCACGTTGGGCCGACGCTGTGAGCGGGGACCGACGCCGTAAGAAAGCCACTGCCGCAAGGCGGGAAGGCGCGGCGAAGGGTTGATTCGCGAGTCAGAAGACCTGCCAGCCTGGTAAAAAAGGAACCATCTGTCCAGATAATTCCGCATCGCCGTCACCGGTGGTGCGGAATTTTTTTTGCCCGCGGACGGAGAACACAAATAAGGAGCAACACCATGAAAACCCAACTGGAACTGGCCCGTGACGGTATGATCACCGAACCCATGCAGCAGGTGGCAGCAAACGAAGGCTTTAGCCCTGAGACCATCCGCGCTCTGGTGGCCAAGGGCGAGATCGTCATCCCCTGCAACCCCAACCGCCCCGCGCAAAAACCGGTGGGCATCGGCACCGGCCTGCGGGCCAAGGTCAACGCCTCCATCGGCACCTCCTCGGACATCGCGGACCTTGATCTGGAAACCCGCAAGGCCCGTGCTGCGGAAGAGGAACAGGCCGACACCCTGATGGAGCTTTCCACCGGCGGCGACCTCAACCGCATCCGGCGCGAGGTCCTGGCCGCCACCGCGTTGCCGGTGGGCAATGTCCCCCTGTACCAGGCCTTTTCCGAGGCGAGCAAGAAATACCACAACCCCAACAAGCTCGACCCGGAATACCTCTTTGAGCTCATCGAGCGCCAGCTTGCCGACGGCATCTCCTTCATGGCCATCCACTGCGGCATCAACCGCTTCAGCATCGAGCGGCTGCGCAAGCAGGGCTACCGCTACGGCGGATTGGTTTCCAAGGGTGGCACCTTCATGGTCTCGTGGATGGAGCATAACCAGCGGGAAAATCCGCTCTACGAGCAGTTCGACCGGGTCTGCGCACTGATGAAAAAGTACGACTCGGTCTTGTCGCTCGGTAACGGCATCCGGGCCGGGGCCATCCACGACAGCCACGACCGCGCCCAGATGGCGGAGATGATCATCAACTGCGAACTGGCCGAGATCGCCCGCGACCTGGGCTGCCAGGTCATGGTGGAGGGGCCGGGCCATGTGCCGCTGGATGAAATCGAGGGCAACATCATGCTGGAAAAGAGGATGAGCGGCAAGGCGCCCTATTATGTGCTGGGGCCGCTGCCCGCCGACACCGGCGCGGGCTACGACCACATCACCGCCGCCATCGGCGCGGCCCACTCGGTGCGCTACGGCGCGGACCTGATCTGCTACATCACCCCGGCCGAGCACCTCGCCCTGCCCAATGAGGCGGATGTGCGGGAAGGGGTGCGGGCCACCCGGCTGGCGGCCCGGATCGGCGACCTGGCCCGCTACCCGGACCGGCGCGAGCGGGAAAAGCAGATGGCTATCGCCCGCCGCGACACCAATTGGGACAGGCAGATGGAGCTGATGATGTTCCCGGAGGCGGCACGCTCGATCCGGGACAGCCGCACCCCGGAAAACAGCCGGACCTGCACGATGTGCGGGGATTTCTGCGCCATGGAGCGGGGGATTTCGCTGTTTAAGGACGACATCCGCGGGGATAAGTGCGGCTGCCAGGGGTGATTGCGGTCTGATTTTTTTCTCCCTTCTTCTTGTGCGCCCTCAAGGGCACAAGAAGAAGGGCTTCCGAGTATTCTCTTACAGCCTGGGCGGCCCCAGCAGGATCATGTCGGCGATGGTTTTCTTCACCTTGGGCAACTCGCGCTGGAGCGGACCCAGGAATTCCTGCTCCAGCGCGGCCAGGCCCCGAAACAGGGGGGCCCGCTCCACCGTGGGCACCACCTGCCTCTCCCCCACGATCTCCTGGCAGCGGAAACAGCCGGGGAATCTCTGCACCTTGCCATTGGGAAAGGTGAGGCTGGACGGCACCCCGTGCATCCGGCAGATCATCAGCCTGTGCAGATACAGGCCGCAACGCCCTGCTTCGTTGAGCGGGAACATGACCTGGGGCCGTTCGTCCCTGGCCAGCGCCCTTTCGCAGGCTGCGGCATACTCTCCGGCCCGGTTTTCGATCCCCTTGCGGTGCGCCGGCTCAAGGGCCATGAGCCCCTGCCAGAGATAGGCCCATTCCACATAGGTATGGTGCTGAAAATAGGAATCACAACAGTTGTCCGGGCAGCCATCGCAGGTGAAATCCAGCTGTTTCGCCACGATGTCGTAGGCCTTTTCCATACGGTCGTAGAGATCGGCGATTTTCGCGGCAAGTTCCGGTTGCAGAATAGAGGCTTCCATGATTAGGTGTCCTGGTTTTGTTGAAAAGGACCAATCTACCCGAAAATAAGCATTCCTTCAAAGAGATATGCCCATGCCCTCTCTGCTCCCCTGTTTCAAGGCCTACGACATCCGGGGCCGGGTGCCCGATGAACTCAACGAACCCCTGGCCTTTCACATCGGCCAGGCGTACAGCGCCCAGTTTGCCCCGAAAAAGGTGGCCATCGGCCACGACATCCGGATCTCCAGCCCCGCGCTGGCAAAATCCCTGGCCGACGGCTTTCTCGCGGCCGGGGTGGATGTGGTGGATCTGGGCCAAGTCGGCACCGAGGAGATCTACTTCGCGGCCTTCCATCTCGCGGTGGACGGCGGGATCATCGTCACCGCCAGCCATAACCCGGCGGATTACAACGGCATGAAGCTGGTCCGCCAGGGGGCCCGGCCCATCTCCGGGGACACCGGCCTGCGGGAAATCGAGCAACTGGCCGCGCAAGGGCATCGGCTGACGGCAGGCACGTCCGGCATCCTGACCCGTCTGGACAACAAACCCGCCTACATCGACCACCTGCTGGGCTATGTTGACCGGCCGGCCTTGAGGCCGCTCAAGATCGTGGCCAATGCAGGCAACGGCTGCGCCGGAGCGGCCATCGACCGGCTGGCAGCGCAGCTGCCCTTTGAATTTATCAAATTACAGTGGGAGCCGGACGGCACCTTCCCCAATGGCGTCCCCAACCCGCTCTTGCCGGAAAACCGGGAGATCACGGCTAAGGCGGTGCGGGAACACGGGGCGGATTTCGGCCTCGCCTGGGACGGCGATTTTGACCGCTGCTTTTTCTTTGACGAACAGGGGGGCTTTATCGAGGGCTACTACCTGGTTGGCCTCTTGGCCCAGGCCATGCTGGCCAAGCATCCCGGGGCAAAGATCATCCACGACCCGCGGTTGGTGTGGAACACCCAGGAGATTGTCCAACAGGCGGGCGGCATTGCCGTGTTGAGCAAGACCGGCCACGCCTTTATCAAGGAGCGGATGCGGGCCGAGGGTGCCGTGTACGGCGGCGAGATGAGCGCCCACCACTACTTCCGCGATTTTGCCTACTGCGACTCCGGGATGATCCCCTGGCTGCTGGTGGCCGGGATTCTCTCGCAAAACGGCCAACCCCTTTCGCAACTGGTGCGGGAGCGTCAGGCCGCCTTTCCGGTGAGCGGCGAGATCAACAACCGGGTCAGCGACCCTGCGGCGGTGATTGCCAGGGTTGAGGCCTTTTATGCCAACACGGCGGGAGAAAAGGATTACACCGATGGGCTGAGCTTTACCGCAGAGAGCTTCCGCTTCAACATCCGCAGCTCAAACACCGAACCGGTCCTGCGCCTCAATGTGGAAAGCAAGGGTGATCCGGCCCTGCTGGCTGCCAAAACAAAAGAACTGCTTGCTCTGATCCGGGCATAGGAACGGCTGCTCCTTCAACTGCCAGTCACAATCGCCAAAAATCCGTGCAGGCTTGCCATGACAACAAGCGCCAGGCCCACCTTGCGGTGGAGGCCGATTTTCACCTGGATCCAATGCTGGCCGGAACACAGCTGGAACAGAAGCAGCATGAAATTGATGAGCCCGAGGATCTGCACCAGGGACATTCCGCCGATCCGCATAATCACGCTCCCCTCAGAAGGCTGAAAAGATCCGCAGGAATTATTGCAGATCCACGGTCGCCGTTGCCGTATTGGCGCTGCCGTGCACATTGCAGAATGCCGCCGACTCAAGGGTGGTCGGCCCGGTCACCACATAATCAAAGGTCCGGCTGAAATCAGCCGCCTCAGGAAGATTGAACGCGCTGAAATCCCAGCGGGCCGCCTCCTGGCCATTGATCATGAGATTCACCGTTTTTGTGTGATGAAAAAAATTGTTGCCGCTGTGCGTGACAAAAAGGGTGATGGTGATCTTTTCCCCTTGCGCCGCATGCGCCGGGGCTTCCATGCGGACAGCCGACTTGTTGGCCAGGGCCGAACCCGCGCCCAGAAAGAACAAGACGCTTACCATCAGCAGCACAATCTTTTTCATGGTGCCTCCTCCTGTATGCCTCGTTGAAAAAATCCCTTGCCGTTGTCGTATTATAGTCAGATGGCATCCACTATTGCATTAAAGATTTTACTGGGCCGCATGGCCTGGGTGGCCTTTACCCGATCCGGGCGGTAATACCCGCCGATATCCATCGGGTGCCCCTGGGCGCCGTTCAGTTCGGCGACAATCGCTGCCTCGCTGCCGGCAAGCGCCTGCGCCACCTTGGCAAACCGTCCCTGCACCTCGGTATCCTTGCTCTGCCCGGCCAGCGCCTGCGCCCAGTACAAGGCCAGGTAAAAATGGCTGCCCCGGGTATCCAACTCCCCCACCTTGCGGGAGGGAGACTTTTCGTTCTCCAGAAACTTGCCGATGGCGGCATCCAGGGTTTCCGCAAACAGCTGCGCCTTTTCGTTCTTGAAGGTCGCGTAAATATGCTCAAACGAGGGCACCAGGGCGCAGAACTCACCCAACGAATCCCAGCGCAGATGGCCCTCTTTTAAGAACTGCTCCACATGCTTGGGCGCCGAGCCGCCCGCCCCGGTCTCGAACATGCCGCCCCCGTTCATCAACGGCACGATGGAGAGCATCTTGGCGCTGGTGCCCAGCTCCAGGATGGGAAAAAGATCGGTGAGATAGTCGCGCAACACGTTGCCGGTAACGGAGATGGTGTCCTCGCCCTTGCGGATGCGCGCCAGCGAAAAGCGCATCGCCTCCTCCGGCTGCATGATCCGGATATCGAGCCCGCTGGTGTCGTGGTTGGGAAGATATTGCTTCACCTTGGCGATGAGCTGACCATCGTGGGCACGGTTGGCGTCCAGCCAGAAGATGGCCGGGGTGCCCGTGGCCCTGGCGCGGGTCACCGCCAGCTTGACCCAGTCCTGGATCGGCGCATCCTTGGTCTGGCAGCCCCGGAAGATGTCGCCCTCCTCCACCTGCTGGGCCAGCAGGGTCTCGCCGGTGGCGGTGTCCACCATGCGGATCATCCCCTTGCCCGGCGCCATGAAGGTCTTGTCGTGGGAGCCGTACTCCTCGGCCTTTTGCGCCATCAGCCCGACATTGGCCACCGAGCCCATGGTGGCCGGATCAAAGGCGCCATTGACCTTGCAATCGGCCACCACCTCCTGGTAGATCGTGGCATAGCAGCGGTCCGGCACCATGGCGATGGTGTCGTGCAGCTGATCGTCAGCCCCCCACATCCTGCCGCCGTCGCGGATCACCACCGGCATGGAGGCGTCGACAATCACATTGTTGGGCACATGGAGGTTGGTAATCCCCTTGGAAGAATCCACCATGGCCAGTGCGCAGTTTTTCTTGTAGGTCGCCTGGATATCCGCCTCGATCTCCAGCCGCTGCGGTTCCGGCAGGGACTGGATCTTGGCGTAGAGGTCACCCAGGCCGTTGTTGACGTTGACCCCCAGCTCCTTGATGATTGCAGCGTGCTTGGCAAAAACCTCCTGATAAAAAACGGCAACGCAGTGGCCGAACATCACCGGGTCCGAGACCTTCATCATGGTCGCCTTGAGGTGGAGGGAGAGGAGCACCCCGTCCTTTTTCGCCGCCGCGATCTGTTCGCCATAGAATTTGCGCAGGCTGGCCACCTGCATGGCCGAGGCATCGAGGATCTCTCCGGCAAGCAAGGGCATTTTCGGCTTGAGCACCGTGGTGGCGCCATCCTCGCCAACAAACTCGATCCGCGCCTCACACGGTTTGGCCAGGGTCAGCGAGCGTTCGCTGCCGTAGAAATCGCCACCGGTCATATGCGCGACCCTGGTTTTGGAATCAGCGGGCCACGGTTTCATCATCCGGTGCGGATTTTTTTGGCCAAACCGTTTTACCGAAGCCGCTGCCCGCCGGTCGGAGTTTCCTTCCCGCAGCACCGGGTTCACCGCGCTGCCCAAGACCTTGGCAAAACGGGCCTGCAGCTCTTTGTCGGCCTCGGTTTTCGGCGTTTCGGGATAATCCGGGATGGCATACCCCTTTTCCTGCAGCTCCTTGATCGCTCCCTTCAATTGGGGGATGGAGGCGCTGATATTGGGCTGCTTGATGATATTGGTCGCGGGCAGCTTGACGAGCTTGCCCAACTCGCCCAGATAATCGGGGATTTTCTGGCCCTCGGTGAGATTTTCCGGGAAATTGGCGATGATTCTCCCGGCCAGGGAGATATCCATAGTTGTAACGGAAATGCCCGAGCCCTTGGTGTAGGCCTGGAGGATCGGGAGCAGGGAGTAGGTGGCCAGGGCGGGCGCTTCATCAACTTCGGTGTAGATAATCTTCTGGGTGGTCATATGGGTTCCTTCATTTTTATGTACAATCGGGGCGATAGAGCCGTTTTACAATCCATAATCAAAGCACACAGCATTAGCACATACCGTCCGGGATTGCAATCCCGTCTGTCCAGCACGCTCGGCAATCCGGCGCACTCTTTTCCTCTTCCCTTTCCCTGTTGCTTTTTACCGCCCAAACACCGTAGACTATCCTGAAAAGTTCCTTTCGGGAGAAAGCACACATGGAAACCTACTTCGCCCCGGCAGACCGGGCCACGACCGAAGAGCTGGAGCTGGACCTTGCCCGGGTCAGCAACAATCCGGTGATTGACGGGCTGATGCATTCCGTGGGCGGCGTCCTTGCGGTGCTCAATAGCTCCCGGCAGATCCTGGCGGTCAATGACTCCCTCCTCAATGAGTTGGGCGTTGCCGATGCGCGCGCCGCCTTCGGCCTGCGGCCCGGCGAGGTGCTCCAATGCGTGCACGCCCATGAGACGCCGCGTGGTTGCGGCACCACCCGGCATTGTGCCTCCTGCGGCGCAGCCATCGCCATTGTCGGCAGCCTTGAAGGCAATGTGCCGGTGGAGAAAAAATGCATCCTCCGGACCAAAAAAAACGGGGGGGAGACCGACCTCTGTTTTCTGGTCCGCGCTTGCCCGGTGACCGCCGACGGCCAACGCTACCTGCTTCTTTTTATGCAGGACACCACCATCCAGGAAAAGAGGGCCGCGCTGGAACGCGCCTTTTTCCACGACATCAACAATGTCCTCTCGGGGCTCGTGGGGGCCAGCGAGCTGCTCCTGCTCAAGCATACCGGGACAGAGGAAGGGTTTCCGCTGGTCAAGATGATAAAACAACTGACCACCCGGCTGGCCAACGAGGTTGCAATCCAGCGCTCCCTGCTGCACTCCGAGCTGGCGGAGCTGCGGCCTGCCATGCACGCGGTGGATGTGCCGGAGCTGCTCTCCGAAGTGCAGACACTTTTTTCCACCCACTCCTCGGCCGCCGGAAAAATCCTGTGTATCGAGCCCCTGAACGCGGACATGTCGATCCACACCGATGGCTCCCTGCTGCTGCGCATCCTCTCCAACATGCTGACCAACGCCTTCGAGGCCTCCGGTCCGGGTGACACCGTCCGCCTCTGGCTGGAAAAAGAGGGCGGCAGGCTCTGCTTCTGCGTCTGGAACCGCAATGAAATAGACGATGCCGTGCGGCGCCGCATCTTCCAGCGCTACATCAGCACCAAGGAGGGCGTGGGCCGCGGCACGGGCACCTATACCATGAAGCTCTTCGGCGAAACCTTTTTGAACGGCAAGGTGGATTTCTCCTCTTCGGCAACGGACGGCACCGTGTTCCGTCTCTGCCTGCCCATCTCCCGGCTCTAAGGCAACACTCGACCACCCGCCCCCAAAAGCTCTTCCCCAGCTTGATCAATATCGAACCGGGGAAGAGCCCCCCGCCTTTTTTTATCGTGCATGACAAAAATTTGCTGTACACCCCTTTGCGCTTTTTCATACAATCTCATTGGCGAAGACGGAAGAAACCGCCTTTCTTCACTCCGTCAGCCCCCATACCCCTTTGCGCAGGAGAAGCACCACATGGCACGAATCGTCAAGATCCGCTGGAAAATCATTATCTGCAGCTTTACCGCGATCCTCGCGGTGACCGTGCTCACCACCATCGGCACCATCACCACGATACGATACAACGCAGCCAAGGAAATCGAGTCCTTGCGCCAGGCGGAAATGGAGCAGACCAAGGGGGTGCTGAAGGATTATGTGGATGTGGCCTACGCCACCGTGGACTCCAACTATAAAAACGCCGTGAACAAGCCCTATCTTGAAAAACGCTACGGCCATCAACTGAAAAACATTGTCGACATGGCGGTAAAGATCGTGGAGGATGCCAAGCGAGGCGATATGAACACCGAGCGCGCCAAAGCCCTGGCCGCCGAAAAAATCAAGAAGCTCCGCTACGATCAGGGGACAGGATACCTCTGGATCAACGACACCGCCAAGCCCTTCCCCAAGATGGTCATGCACCCCACCATCCCGGCGCTTGACGGCAAGGTGCTCGACGATCCCAAGTTCAACTGCGCCTTGGGAAAGGGGGAAAACCTCTTCAAGGCCTTTGTCGAGGAGTGCGAGACCAACGGCGGTGCTGGCTTTGTCGACTATCTCTGGCCCAAGCCAACCAAGGATGGGCTCACCAAGGAGCAACCCAAGCTCTCTTACGTGCGGCTGATTCCCGAGTGGAACTGGATCATCGGCACCGGCATCTATGTGGACGATGCGATCCCGGACGCCATTGAAAAAACAAAGCTGGATCTCGCCAAGATGCGCTACGCCGGGGGGGCGGGCTATTTCTGGATCAACGACAACGGCAAGCCCTTTCCCAGGATGGTCATGCACCCCACTGTCCCGTCCCTTGACGGCAAGGTGATGGACGATGCCAAGTTCAACTGCGCCCTGGGGAAAAAGGAAAACCTCTTCAAGGCCTTTGTCGAGGTGTGCGATACCAACGGTGGAGACGGTTTCGTCGACTACCTCTGGCCCAAGCCGACCAAGGATGGGCTCACCAAGGAGCAGCCTAAAATTTCCTATGTCCGGAGTTACAAACCCTTGGGCTGGATCATCGGCACCGGCGCCTATGTTGACAACATCGACGAGACGGTGGCCCGCAAAACCGAGGCGATGAACGCGCAAATCAAATCGCTGCTGATCAGAATCATCGTCACCACCTTGGTAATCCTCGCCGCGGCCATGTTCGGCCTCTACCTGATGGCCAAGAAGTTCTGTGCTCCCATCGAGCAGTGCGCCGAGTTTGCCGATGAGCTGGGCGAGGGAAATTTTGATGCGCAACTGACGGTCGAAAGCAACGATGAGGTGGGGATGTTGGCCTCCTCCCTGCAAGACATGGGCACGCGCATCGTCACCACCATGCAGGCCACCGCCGACACCGCCAGCCATCTCTCCGAAGGCGCCTCCCAGCAGGCCGCCGCCCTGGAAGAAACCGCCGCCTCCTTGGAAGAAATGGCGTCCATGACCAAGCAAAACGCCGACAACGCCGAGTCGGGCAACCAGCTTATCCTCCAGACCAGGGCAACCGTGGCCGACGCAAACACCGACATGCAGAACCTTACCGCCTCCATGCAGGAGATCTCCGCCGCCAGCCGCGATACCCAAAAGATCGTCCACACCATCGACGAAATCGCCTTTCAAACCAATCTGCTGGCCCTGAATGCCGCCGTCGAGGCCGCGCGGGCCGGGGAGGCCGGCGCAGGGTTTGCCGTGGTCGCCGACGAGGTCAGAAATCTGGCCCAACGCGCCGCCGTGGCAGCCCGGGAAACCGCAGCCATGATCGAGACCACGGTACTCAAAATCGAGGCTGGCGATGCCCTGGCAACAAAAACCGGTGTTGCCTTCAGCAAGGTGAACAATGACATCGAAAAGGTCAGCACGATTATGAGTGAAATCAGTCTGGCCTCAAAGGAACAGGCCAACGGCATAGAACAGATCCACGGAGCCATCGGCAACATCAGCACCGTCACCCAGCAGACCGTGGACAGCGCCCAAACCCTGCTCCAAGTGGTCAATGACTTCCATGCCAGCGCCCAGACGACGCCGGTCAGCACCGGCAAACCGCAGCCCAAGGTGAGCCAGTAATAATTCCGCTGGAGGCACTTTAGGATCAAATACCCTTGCCCGGATTATCCGGCAGGGGTATTCTTTCTTGTGCCTTTTACGACAGTTGCCTGCCCCCATACCCGGAGAATAGCCATGATCATCACCACCACTCCGTCCATTGACGGAAAAAGGATCTCCGCCTACCTGGGCGTGGTCACCGGCGAGGCCATTGTCGGCGCCAACCTGTTCCGCGATCTCTTTGCCAGCATCACCGACATCGTGGGCGGCCGTTCCGGCGCCTACGAAAAAGAGCTGCGCCGCGCCCGGGAAATCGCCTTTGAAGAACTCACCACCACGGCAACCCAGCTCGGGGCCAACGCCGTGGTCGGGGTGGATATCGACTACGAGGTCTTGGGCGAAAGAAACGGGATGCTCATGGTCAGCGTCAGCGGCACCGCCGTCAGAGCGGAGTAAGATGCCGCCATGACCGAAATACCAAAAACCGTCCCGCCCCTTGTCATTTATCTGTTTCTGGTGATCGGCCTGCTCTCCGCCGTGGCCTTCCGGCTACTGACCATCATCAACACCTTTTCCCCCGCCCTGATGCGGCCGGTCTGGTATTTCGGGGTCATCGGCTACATCTTCTTTTTCGCCTACCGCTACCGTATCTCCGAAAAACGGAAAAATGCCATCCGCGCCAACCGGCTGCTGGAAAAGATTCAGGGCCAGGGCGAGATCTCCGGCGAAGACCGGGCGCTCATCGCCTATGTGCTCTCCTCCATCATGAAATCCAAGGAAAACCTCAATTACCTGTTTATCTTTGTCCTCTCCATTGCCGCGGTTGGCGTGGATATCCTCCTCGCCCTCCAGGGTCATTGACGGAATACAGAGTACTCTGTATTCTGTATCCAGAAAGGGTCACCCCCCTTGTATTTTGCGGTTTTTCCATTATAAAAAGGCCTTGCTGCAGAGAAACCTTTCAATGGATACCGAACACCCATGAAAACAATTCTGGTGGTGGATAACCACCCTGTTGTCCTAAAACTATTGGTGGAATTCCTGAAAAAACAGGGCCACGAGGTGATCTCCGCGGAAAACGGGCTTGCGGCCCTGGAGATTCTCAAGAAGGTAAAGCCGGACATCATTTTCACCGACCTTATCATGCCCAACATCAACGGGGAAAAACTCTGCCAGGTTATTCGCAGCCGGGCCGGGCTCAAACACCTCCATATCATCATCTACTCGGCCACGGTGCTGGAGGATGAAACCAACATTCTCAGCCTCGGAGCCGATGCCTGCATCGCCAAGGGTCCGTTCAAGAATACCGAGACGCAT
>JBAZSA010000041.1:0-17152 GCA_041662645.1 Desulfurivibrionaceae bacterium | reverse complement strand
GATCATCGAGCAGTACGGCGATGAGCGGCGCACCGAGATCATCGAGGCCCCGGACGAGATTCTGCCGGAAGACATGATCATGCAGGAAGAGATGGTGGTAACGGTAACCCACGAGGGCTACATCAAGCGCAACCCGGTTGACCTGTACCGCTCGCAGCGGCGCGGCGGCAAGGGGGTCAAGGGCGCCAACACCATCGAGGATGATTTCGTCAGCAACATGTACACGGCCTCCACCCACGACACCTTCCTCTTCTTCACCAACCACGGCAAGGTCTTCTGGCGCAAGGTGTACGAGATCCCGCAGGCTGGCCGCATCGCCAGAGGCAAGGCGATCGTCAACCTGTTGGAGCTCACCGAGGGTGAAAAGGTTGCGGCCATCCTGCCGGTTTCCACCTTCGATATCCCCGAGGGCGAGGAATGTCATATTATGATGATCACCAAGAAGGGCGTGGTCAAGAAGACGGTGCTCGATGAGTTCCGCCGTCCCATCCGGCGCGGCAAGATCGCGCTGACCATCCGCGAGGACGACGAGATCCTTGGCGCGGTGCTGACCAACGGCAGCAACCATATCCTGGTCGTCACCCGGGGCGGCATGTCGGTGCGCTTCAACGAGCAGGACGTCCGCACCATGGGCCGCACGGCAACCGGGGTCAAGGGCATTAATCTTGCCGAGGGCGACGAGGTGGTCTCGGTGGATGTGGTGCATGAGGGCTCCTCGGTGCTGGTGGTCACGGAAAACGGCTACGGCAAGCGGAGCGAGGTGGATGAGTACCGGTTGATCAAGCGCGGCGGCAAGGGAGTCTTCGCCATCAAGGCCAGCGAGCGCAACGGCCAGGTGGTTGGGGCCATGCAGGTCACCGATGAAGACGAGCTGATGATGATCACCAACGGCGGCAAGATCATCCGCATGCCCATGCGCGACCTGCGGGTTATTGGCCGCAACACCCAGGGTGTGCGCCTCTTCAAGCTGGACGAAGGGGAAAAGGTTGTGGCGGTTGACCGGATGGCCGAGATTATTTCCGAGGATGAGGAAGGCGAGGACGTGGAAGGCGGGGCTGAGGAATAGAATCGGTCTGATGGCACCTATGGTTCTTAGCTCTCATGATGTTAGGGATGAGAGCTAAGAACTGTGGAATAATTTGTTAGATATCAACATGAACAGAGCGAGTCTGAAAATACTGCAAAGGTTGGTCCGCGAAAGAGAAATGTGTCTGGCCGAATTAAGCCACCTATTGCAGAAGAAATTTGGAGATTATCGAGACTATTATCCTTTGGCTGGTCTTTGTGCTGAAGGTCTAGCCCGGACTGAACTACGATCACCAAATAAACAAGAAGAGTTAGGAGAAAAATTCCTAGCCACATTTTTCTATGTTCATACCCTTGGAGTAGGCAAGCACAAGGTTAATAACTACACAGCAATGAACCGAGGTGGTGAAGAAAAAACGATCAAGGTTCACGCTACAGCGAAAGGCGATTCATTCTTAACAGAACGCAGAACTAGGATTCTAGAGAGAACTATAACAACCGGTATTGGTTTTCTTCTAGGTGTTGCATCTATGTGGATTAAGACGCAGTGGTTCTCGGGTTGATAAAAAATTTCAAGCTCACGTTCTTGTTCAGTGTGGTTAAACGCGCCGGTTACCATCCTGGAAGTTGCAATATCGACGACTGACAGATATATGGCAAATAACTCTAGGAATCCCATGACCCCTCCTGAAAATATAGCGGTGATCGGCGCTGGCAGCTGGGGAACCGCTCTGGCCAAGCTCCTTGGCGACAAGGGGTTTGTGGTGGATCTCTGGGCCCATCGGCCGGACCATGTTGCCGGACTCCTGCGGGATCGGGAAAACACCACCTACCTCCCCGGCTTTCCCTTGCCGGATACGGTGCGACCCACCGCTGATCTGGCCCAGGCTGTTTCCAAAAAGCCGGTGGTGGTCATGGTGGTCCCCTCCCATGTCTACCGGGAGGTATTCACCCTCCTTGCTCCCCATTTGGCCCCAAACGCCGCGATCATCTCCGCCACCAAGGGCGTTGAAAACGAGACCCTGCTTACCATGAATCAGGTGATGGGTGAGGTGCTGGCCAAGGAAAACCCCGGCTTCCGTGGGCAGTTGGGAGTGTTGGCCGGGCCGAGTTTTGCCAAGGAGGTTGCTGCCGGCATTCCCACGGCGGTGACGGTTGCTGCTCCCACCATCGAGGGGGCCAGGTTTTTTCAGGATATCTTTCACACCGAACGGTTCCGGGTCTACGCAGGCACCGATGTGATTGGCATGGAGCTGGGCGGGGCGCTCAAGAATATCGTCGCCATTGCCGCCGGTATCTGCGACGGGTTGGGCTACGGCACCAACACCCGCGCCGCCCTCATCACCCGGGGGCTGGCCGAGATCACCCGGCTGGGGGTTGCCATGGGCGCCAAGCCCCTCACCTTTTCCGGCCTGGCGGGGATGGGCGATCTGGTCCTCACCTGCACAGGGGACTTAAGCCGCAACCGGCAGGTGGGCCTCAAGCTCGGTCAGGGCAAGACCTTGCAGCAGATTCTTGCCGAGATGAAGATGGTTGCCGAAGGTATAAAAACCACCCGTTCCGCCATGGCCCTGGCCAAAAAGATCGGGGTGGAGATGCCCATCTTGGAGCAGGTGTACGCCATGATCTATGAGGACAAGCCCTGCGTCGAGGCGGTTCAGGCCCTGCTTGGCCGGGATTCGAAAGAGGAAATGGCAGAGGTGTGATGTATCTGCGTCTGGATGTTTGCCCATGAAAACAGCAAGCCAGGAGTGCCACCCGACCGGATCGTATGTGGCCATTTTTTTTTCCATCCACTACGTGCTCAAGGCGGAACAGCTGCTCAAAGCCGGCAACATCGCCTTGGATGTTGTGCCGGTGCCCCGGGAAATAAGCGGGGATTGCGGCATGGCCATAACCTTTGCCCCGTCGCAACTGGCAGCGGTGCTGGGTATTTTGAATGCAGCCGGGATCGATATTGCCCGGATTTTTTGTAAGGAAGCGGAAGGGGTTTTTCGCGAGATACCGTGGAAGACGGATTCGTAGCAACGCGGTCTTTGTTCATTTCTTTGCTTGCCCAAAGAAACGAACCAAAGAAAGGGCACCCCGCCACTTGTCCCGCCTAAGGCGGGATGCCCTGTGCTCCTCGATGCTGCCGGGAGTTTGCAAACTCGGCTACGCCTCAAACAGTGCAAACTCCTTTTTCGGCAGCCTCTCCGGTGCTCGGCTGCGTGACAATGGGGAAAAGACAGGAGCGGCTTGCGCCGCCCCAATTTACGGAAGGAATAATGACCAAACTGAAACTGACCAGCACCGTTAAAGCCGCTGGTTGAGCCGCCAAACTGAGTCCGGGGGACCTGGACCAGATATTGTGCGGCCTTGACCTGCCCACCGATGCGAACCTGATCGCGGGCGCGGCAACGGGCGAGGATGCCGGGGTGTACCGTCTCAACGACGATACCGCCCTCATCCAGACGGTGGATTTTTTCACCCCCATTGTCGACGACCCCTACAGTTTCGGGCAGGTGGCCGCGGCCAATGCGCTTTCCGACGTCTATGCCATGGGCGGCAAACCGCTCTTGGCCATGAACCTGGTGGCCTTTCCCATCAAGGAGCTGGGCAGGTCTGTCCTGCAGGAGATTTTGCGCGGCGGGCTGGATAAGATCAAGGAGGCCGGGGCCTTGCTGGTGGGCGGGCACTCCATCGAAGACCCTGAGCTGAAATACGGGCTCTCCGTAACCGGGGTGGTGCATCCCAACCGGGTGATCCTTAATGCCGGGGCAAAAGCGGGCGACCTGCTGCTCCTCACCAAGCCTCTGGGCACCGGCATCCTTTCCACCGCCCTCAAGGGCGGCGTGGCCGCACGGGGCACCGAGGCCATGATCACCCAGGTCATGGCCACCCTGAACCGGGAGGCGGCCCAGCTCATGCAGACCGTGGGTCCGCACGCCTGCACCGACATCACCGGCTTCGGGCTGGTGGGGCATCTCCATGAAATGGCCCTTGCCTCGGGCGTGGCCATCCGCATCGATTCGCGGGCCGTGCCTATCCTGCCCGAGACCCTGCACCATGCCTCCATGGGCATCATCCCGGAAGGCGCCCACAAGAACAAGGCGTTCTACGCCCCGCACATGAAAAGTTCCCTGGAGGAGCTGGACCCCATGGAGATGGTCCTTTGCGACCCGCAAACCTCGGGCGGGTTGCTCATTGCCGCCTCCGCCGAGGGGATCAACTCCATTGCCGAGCGGCTGGGCAAACGCGATTACCCCCTGGATTTCGGCATCATCGGCGAGGTGGTGGCCGGCAAACCCGGAACTATTGAAATAGTCTGACAGGCAAGGTATATCGCATCAATCATGCTTAATTTTTTTCTGGATTTCAGCCGCAAGACAAAAGAGAGCCGTGGGCCGGTGAAGGACGAGCTGGTCCGGCTGGTGGTTGATTCCGGTTTTTCCAGCAGCACGGCAGCGTATATCCTGGCCTGGGCGCTTTTTCTCATGGTGGAGAAGGTTGTGCCGTCAAGTTTGCTGACCGGTTGGCAGCTCGGCATGACACTCATCTTTGGCTTAAGACTGGCCGCGACCCGCTGTTACCGGCATGAGGCCGCTAATGGCCAGACCATCTTCTTTTGCGCGAACGCCTATGTCGCCCTGGTTTTTCTCACCGGAATTTTCTGGGGGGTGGCGATGTTTTTCTTTTTCCCCCCTGGGAAAATGCTGGAGCAGATGGGGATTGTTTTCATTGCCGCAGGTCTTACCGCCGGAGCCATTCCCCTGCTTTCCCCCCTGCGAAAGCTCTACTACTGGTACATCTGTCTGCCGCTCTTTCCCTTGGCCTACAGGCTCTTTGAGCAGGGAGGCAATCAGTACCTGATCATGGGGATCATCATGCTTTTTTACGTCGTGGTGCTGGTCAATTCCGCCACCCGCATGCAGGAATCCCTGTTTTCCTCCCTGGAGGCGCGATTCGTCAACGAGGCCCTGGTGGCGCATCTGAGGCAGGCCAGCGAGGAAAGCGAATCCCTCAACCTGGAGCTTATCGCCGAGAACGAACGGCGCAAGGCCACGGAAGACGAGCTGGTTCAGGCCCGTGACGCCGCCGAGGCCGCGAGCCGGGCCAAGGATGAATTTCTCGCCAACATGAGCCATGAGATTCGAACGCCCATGAACGGCATCCTCGGCACCCTGCAGCTTTTGCAGGACACCAAGATGGATGGCGCCCAGAACGACTACGTGAAGACGGCCTATTCCTCTGGGGAGGCGCTGCTGAGCATTCTGAACGATATCCTCGATTTTTCCAAGATCGCCGCCCACAAGATGTTGCTTGAGAAAATTCCCTTCAGCCTCCAGACGATGGTGGGAGAGCTGGTGACCCTGCTTGCCAGCCAGGCCCAGGCCAAGAATGTGGCTCTGGTGGCGGAGATAGACCCGAAGTTGCCGGAGATGCTTATTGGCGATCCGACCCGGGTGCGGCAGGTGCTGACCAATTTCATGACCAATGCCATCAAGTTCACCGAGCAGGGCGAGGTGCGGGTCCGGGTGCGGTGTTTGTCCGCCTTCGCTTCCCGGGTGATGTTGCGGCTTGAGGTCTGTGATACGGGCATCGGCATCTCCGAGGAAAAACACCACGACCTGTTCCAGAGCTTCACCCAGGGTGATGGCTCCACCACCCGAAAGTACGGCGGCACAGGCCTGGGTCTGGCCATTGTCCGTCAGCTTGTTTTGCTGATGGGCGGCAAGATCGGGGTGGAGAGCGAGCCGGGTCGGGGTTCCACCTTTTGGTGCGAGCTGGATTTCCCGGTGGCGGCCATGGGTGCGCCGGCCGAAGCACCACCCCAGGCGGAGGAGGGTCCCCTGCAGGGCCGTTTGCTGCTGGTGGAGGACAACAAGGTCAATCAGATGGTGGCCAGCAAGATGCTCGCCGCCATGGGGTTGACCGTTGATCTTGCCGATGACGGAGAAAAGGCGCTGGCCGCCCTGGCCGGGAAGGACTACGACCTGGTGCTCATGGATTGCCAGATGCCGGTGCTGGATGGCTACCAGGCAACGAGAGCCATCCGGAGCCAGGAGCCACCAGGGGGAAAGCGGTTGCCGATTATCGCCATGACCGCCCACGCCATGGAGGGCGACCGGCAGAAGTGCCTGGAGGCGGGCATGGATGACTATATTGCCAAACCGGTGAAAAGGGAGCTGCTGCGCAAGCTCTTGGGGCAATGGCTGCCCCCTGTTTCTTCTTAACCGCTTGTCTTTTGAGCAACATCGTATCGTTGGCCGGAGCCATTGAAATCATCCGCTGGACAGGGTATAGCATCAGTCATGCTCACATTTTTTCTGGATCACAGCGGTAAGGAAAAAGACAGCCGCAGGCTGGTGACCAACGAATTGATCAAGCTGGTGCTTGAGTCCGGCTACTCCAGCAACATCACGGTATTTATCCTGGGTGTTGCCTTGTGCATGATGGTGCGGACGGTGGTTGCCGCTCCCGTTTGGCAAGGCTGGCTGGCAGGCATGACCGTGCTTTTTCTCGCCAAGCTGTGGGCCGTTTTTTGTTTTCACCGGCAAGAGAAGGGGGGCCGTGAACCCATAGCGCTGCGCTGTGCGCATGCCTACATCTATATGGTGTTTTTCACCGGCATCATGTGGGGATTGGCGGTGATTTTCTTTTTCACGCCGACTGCCATCATGGAGCAGATGGCGGTGTTTTTCATTATTTCCGGGCTTACCGCCGGGGCCATCCCCATTCTCTCTCCTTTACGCAATCTGTATGTTGTTTACATGGGCGGCCCCCTGGTGCCCTTTACCTATCTGTTCCTCAAGCATGGCGGCCAGTATTATGACATTATGGCCAGCGTTATGATCTTGTACATCCTGATGTTGATCAAATCGGCAACCCGTATGCAGGACGCCCTTGTTTCCACTCTGGAGATGCGGTTTGCCAAGGATATTCTGGTGCGGGATCTCCGCCAAGCCAATGAAGAAGCAGAGGCAGCGAGCCGGGCCAAGGACGAGTTTCTCGCCAACATGAGCCATGAGATCCGGACGCCCATGAACGGCATCCTCGGCACCCTCCAGCTTTTGCAGGATACGAAGATGGATGGCGCGCAGTTTGCTTATGTGAAAACCGCCTATTCCTCGGCCGAGGCATTGCTGTCCATCCTGAACGATATTCTTGATTTTTCCAAGATCGCCGCCGGGAAACTGGTTCTGGAGGATATTCCCTTCAACCTGCGCGCAATGGTGGGAGACCTGGTGACCCTGCTCTCCAGCCAGGCCCAGGCCAACAATCTTGCCCTGATCGCGGAGATCGACCCCCTGCTGCCGGAGATGCTTGTTGGCGACCCGACCCGGATGCGGCAGGTACTAATCAATTTTATCACCAACGCCATCAAGTTCACCCATGAGGGCGAGGTTCGGGTTCGGGTGCAGTGCTTGTCCGCCGTTGCTTCCCGGGTGATGCTGCGGCTTGAGGTCCGTGACACGGGCATCGGCATCTCCGGGGAAAAACAGAAAGACCTGTTCCAGAGCTTTACCCAGGCCGACGGCTCCACCACCAGGAAGTACGGCGGCACAGGTTTGGGGCTGGCCATTGTCCGTCAGCTTGTTCTGCTGATGGGCGGAAAGGTCGGGTTGGAGAGCGTGCCGGGACGGGGTTCCGCTTTTTGGTGCGATCTGGAGTTTCCCGTGGTGGCCGCCCAAGATCCGAAAGAGAATCCGAGCCAAGCGGAGGCGGGCGCTTTACAGGGCCATGTTCTGTTGGTGGAGGACAACAAGGTCAATCAGATGGTGGCCAGCAAGATGCTCACCGGGATGGGGTTGACCGTCGATCTTGCCGAGAACGGGGAAAAGGCGCTGGCCGCCCTGGCCGGGAAGCGCTACGACTTGGTGCTCATGGATTGCCAGATGCCGGTGCTCGATGGGTACCAGGCGACGAAAGCCTTCCGGAGCCAGGAGTCCCAAGGGGAAAAGCGGCTGCCGATCATCGCCATGACCGCCCATGCCATGGAGGGAGACCGGCGGAAATGTCTGGAGGCGGGCATGGACGACTACCTTGCCAAGCCGGTGAAAAAAGAGCTTTTGCGCAAGCTCTTGGGGCAGTGGCTTCCTGTCGCTTCCGCGTAACTTGTTGTCATTATGTGTAAAATCGTGAAAAAGCTTGAATATTTACCCCAATCCGTGCTATAGACAGGGGACGGAACCGGTTGTTTGCTCGTTTTGCGAGGCGCTGGCACCGTGTGACATTACCTGAAGATGTGTGATGAGGGACCGCGCACCGGTCCCTTAATTTTTTTGCGCATCTCCGGATGGGCCAATTGTTGGCCGTTGCGCTATCCGCCAATTCTGTGCGTTGGGTTTTTTGATAGCGGTTGTTATGCATGCACATGAGGGAGGATGTATCAATGAATATGTATATCGGCAATCTTGCTTTTGGGGTCACCGAAGAAGAGCTGAAAGAGCTTTTTTCTCAATACGGCGAAGTCGCCAGCATCAGTCTGGTCAAGGACCGGTTTTCCGGGCAGTCCAAGGGTTTTGGCTTTATCGAGATGCCCAGCAACTCCGAGGCGGACAAGGCGATCAAGGCCCTGAACAAGATGCCGCTCAAGGGCCGCGACCTCAAGGTGAACCAGGCCGAGGTGAAGAAAAAAGACAAGAAACGCCGCCGTCCCAGCTATTGATTTGGCTACGAAAACTCGGCAAGACGAGGTATTGTGTGAGCAGGTTGGTCCAATTGGCCAACCTGCTTTTTTTTTGTAATCTGGCAGATGGCCTTTAGGGCAGGCGCACGGGAGAACGATGGATACCAGAATAGAAGCCCTGCTTGAGGCGATGAAGAAGCTCGAACAGGAGCTTCTTGATGAGTTTGAAAAGAAGGAGGCTGAGTTTTACTACCGCGTGGTCGGCCGCAAGGTCCGGTTCGAGGCGGAGGTGAAAAAACAGCACCGGGCCCTGATGCAGCGGTTGTCCCGCTATCTGTCCGAGGCCGACCTGCTCAACATTCTCACCGCGCCGGTCATCTGGTTCATCCTGATCCCGGCTCTGTTTTTGGATCTGTCGGTCACGGTCTTTCAGGCTGTTTGTTTCCGGGTCTACGGCATTCCCAGGGTGAAGCGGCGCCGCTACATCGTCATCGACCGTCAATCCTTGGCCTATCTCAACGCTCTCGAGAAGCTCAACTGCATGTATTGCGGATATTTCAACGGGTTGATCGCCTATGTCCGGGAGATCGCCGGCCGCACCGAGCAATATTGGTGTCCGATCAAGCACGCCCGGCGGCAGGCCTCCATCCACAGCCGTTATGGAAAATTCTTGGAGTACGGCGACGCCGAGGGCTACCGGAGCCGACTGGAGGAAATCCGCCGCAATTTCAGAGACCTGGAGGACGAAAAATAGCATGGGTGCGGTGAGTTGGACAGCAATCTACCTGGCGGCGCTGGTCTGGTCCGCCATTGAACCCAAGGATTCCTACACCTGGTTTCTGGAAGTGCTGCCCGCCCTGATCGGTGCCGGAGTGCTCGCCTTCACCCGCCGCCGTTTTCCATTGACCCCTCTGCTCTATGCCCTTATCCTGATCCACTGCCTGATTCTGATGCAGGGCGGCCACTACACCTACGCCGAGGAGCCTTTTTTCAACTGGCTCAAGGAGGTGTTCGGCTGGCCGCGCAACAACTACGACAAGGTGGGCCATCTCGCCCAGGGCTTTATCCCGGCCATGGCGGCCAGGGAGATCATGCTCCGCAAGGCTGTGGTCAACGGCCGGGGCTGGCTTTTTTTCCTGGTGGTCTGCGTCTGTTTGGCCCTCAGCGCTTTTTACGAGTTGCTTGAGTGGTGGGTGGCGGTGCTTTCCGGCACATCGGCCGACGCCTTTCTCGCCACCCAGGGCTATATCTGGGATACCCAGTCGGACATGGGGTTTGCCCTGTTGGGCGCCATCGCGGCCCTGCTCCTGCTGGGAAAAGTGCATGACCGGCAGTTGGTGAAGCTGGGGAGGTTGGGATGAACTGCGATCGTTGCCATCACGCGATGGCGCCTGGGGAAGAAGCGATGTTGCACGGGCAGACGCTCTGCGAGGATTGCTACATGGATACCTTTTCTCCAACCCGGACCTGCGACCCGTGGGCGGTGCGCAGCGCCCAGCATTGCAAGGACAGCGAAGGCAACGCCGCCGTAAGCGCGGTGCAGGCCAAGATCCTCGGGATCCTCAAGGAAACGGGCGGGGCTGACATCGCGCTTTTGTCTCAACGGCTGGGGGCCGCGCCCGCGGATATCCAGCGGGAAATGGCCGCCCTGCGTCACATGGAAAAGGTGCGCGGCGCATTGCAGGAAGGGAAAAAGATTTTTCTTCTCTGGTAAGCGCTGGTCAATGAACGCAAAAAAAGGAACGGGAATGGTTACAGCGATTATTGCGATGAATGTCGAACGGGGGAAGGTCAACGAGGTGGCGGAAAAACTCGCCGACATGGAGGGTATTTCCGAAGTGTATTCCGTCAGCGGCAGCCATGACCTGGTGGCCATTGCCAGGGTGGCGAGCAACGAAAAGCTCTCGGCCCTGGTGACCCAGCAGATGCAGAAACTGGAGGCCATTCAAAAAACAGAAACCATGCTCGCCCTCCAGACCTACTCCCGCCATGCCCTTGAAAGCATGTTTTCCATAGGCCTTGATGGCGCCTGATCCCCTATAATTGGGGGGGGTGCCAGTTTTGCCCTTGCGACTGGGCCACCAGCTGGTTGGTGATGCTCCCCTGGTGCACGGTTATGCCCCGGAAAAGAGGAGGGTCTTCCTTGGCTGCCGCGGCAAACCCCTTGTTGGCCATGGCCAGGGCATAGGGCAGCGTGGCGTTGGTCAGGGCAAAGGTGGAGGTGCGCGGCACCGCGCCGGGCATGTTGGCCACGCAGTAGTGGATGATCCCGTCCACCTCGTAGACCGGATCGGAGTGAAAGGTCGGGCGCGAGGTTTCGGCGCACCCTCCCTGGTCGATGGCCACATCCACAATGACCGCGCCCTTGGGCATCAGGGAAAGCATCTCCCGGGTAATCAATCTCGGCGCCCGGCCTCCCACCACCAGCACCGCGCCCACCACCAGATCGGCCTTGGCAAGCTCCTCCTCGATGGTATGTTGGCTGATGGCCAGGGTTCGCATCCTGCCCCGGAAAAGGGTGTCGAGTTCCGTGAGCCTGGGCAGGTTGCGGCCCAGCATGGTGACCTCCGCGCCCAGCCCCATGGCCATTTGCGCCGCATTGACCGCCACGGTGCCGCTCCCCAAAATGATCACATGCCCCGGCGCCACGCCGGGCACCCCGGCCAGCAGCACCCCGCGCCCGCCCACCTCCTTTTCCAGAAAATGGGCCCCTACCTGAATGGCCATCCTTCCCGCCACCTGGCTCATGGGGGCAAGGAGCGGCAGAAAACCGTTATCGAGCTGCACCGTCTCATAGGCCACCCCGGTCACCTGGGCGTCGAGCAGCGCCTGGGTCAGCTCCGGCAGCGGCGCCAGGTGGAGGTAGGTGTAGAGGATCAACCCCGGTCGCAGCAGCGGATATTCCGGCGGTAGCGGTTCCTTGACCTTCATGACCAGGTCGGCCCGCGCCCAGACCTCGGCGGCAGAGGCGGCGATTACGGCCCCGGCGGCCTTGTATCCACCATCGTCAATGCCGCTGCCCTCCCCCGCCCCTTGCTCGATCAAAACCGTATGCCCTGCCTGCACCAGCCCCTTGACCCCGGAAGGCACGATCCCCACCCGGAACTCCTTTTCCTTGATTTCTTTGGGCACGCCGACGATCATCTTTGGTTCTCCTTATTCCACCACCATTACGGCGCAGTGTTTGGCATGGTGCAGAATCTTGCTGGAGGTGGAACCGAAAACAAACTCCTCGCTATGGGAGATGCCCCGGCGGCCCACCACCACAATGCAGCAGCGCAGTTTTTCCTGCTCCTCCAGAATGGCGTCGCCCACGGAGATGGCGCCGGGCCGGGTGGAGAGGCGGGTCGCGATCCGGGCCTCCGGAAAGCCCGCGCCCAGGAGGATTTCCTTGTAGCCGGCCAGGTGTTTTTGCATCCCGGCTTCTTTTTCCTTCAGCCACGCCTGGCGTTCGGCATCGGTGGAAAAGAAATCCTCGGAAGGCTCGGGGATGATGGAGAGCAGGGTGATAAAGACATTCGGGGAATCACTGAAAAAATCAGCCAGAAACATCACCGCCCGTTTGGAATTTTCGGATTCGTCCACCGCCGCCAGCAGGTGGCGTTCCGTGTCCCTGCGGCTCAGATCGCCGAAATCGTTTTCGCTCATACCTGCCTCCCTGAAAGCTTCACCATGTCCGCCCGTGCCTTGGCCAAGTCGTCCAGCATCTGGCCGGTGGTTTCGTAAAAGATGTTTGCGCCGAAGGAAAAGTGCAGCAGAACCCGGTTTAAGGAATCCGGGATGTAGGGATAGATCTTCTGGAGGTTGGCCACCCGGTTTTTGTAGGCGATGCTCAGATCCTCGCCCCAGAGGGTGTCGAAGAGCTGCCGCTGGTCGTGGTAGAGATCGCCCACCAGCACATCGCCGCGGCCGGCCAGAAAGATGAGGATGTTGCCCAGCCCCTGCAGGTCGAAGCCGAACACGGATTCGCTCTGCTGGTAGTTGTAGTCGAAATCGATCCAGCGGTTTGTCTGGGTTTCTTGGTCCCAGATGATGTGGTCGCGCCGGATGTCGCCGTGCTTTTCGCCGTGGTCGTGCAGGAACTTGATGGCCAGGACCAGGTTGATGTATTGGTCCAGCACTTTGGGAAAGTAGTTGTGGAAATAGTCGCGATGATCGGCGCCGTAGCCCGCCACAACCTCGTCGAAACGCGGGCCGCGGATGAACTCCAAAATCCGCACGATGTTGCCCGCCGTGTCCAGAACCCAGTGGCCGTGCATGAAATTTTTGTGGTCCGCCACCAGATCGAGAACCCGCGCTTCTTTTTTCGGGCTGCGGAAGCAGGTGATCTTCACCTCGCCCACCGTGGCCTCGAACTGCTCGTGGAAAACCAGTTTGAGGATTGTGGTGGCGCCGGTGTTCAGGTCGATGGCCCGGCGGACCCAATATTTCGGTTCGTCGTCGATGCCGAAGCGGCCTTCCTTTTCATAGCGCTTGACCCAATAGGGAACCCCGCCGAGCACCACCACGTCGTTGTACTCCACCCGGAAGAAATCGCTGGTGTCGGTGATGATCTTGAAGCGCGGGGGAACCCGTTGCGGACCGGCATGCCTGGCGATGAGTTCGCGGATCGCGGATTCTTGCAGAGGGGCGGCGGGGTGTGCCATCAACGTGATCCTCCTGTCTTTATGGTAGCATCGAACAGGGGGGAAAAGGCAATTTTTTTCCGCGGCAGCTCCGCTTTGCCCGGATCAGCGGAAATGGGGCGCTCTTTGAGGCAAACGGGCGAGAAAGTCCGCCAGCCGGGCCGGATCGCGCAGCTCTTCCTCGTCGGCGATGGGCAGGGAAGGAAAGCGCTCCATGACCAGCCGGGCAAAAAGACCGGGGCTGTATGCGGGTTCTCCCTCCCCTGCCCCATGCACCACCACCCGCTTGCCGCAGGAGGGAGAGCGGGCCTTGAGGATCAGCCCGGCGAGGCCCTCGTAGGGAAAGGTGCTCAGCCGTTGCATGCACCAGGCCCGCATGGCTCCGGTCTGGTCGCGCCGGGTGGTGATGGTCATCAGCCGCGGATTTTCCGGATCCCCCTCAAGCTGCATGGGTTCGCGGGGGATGGTCAGGCCGCACTCCGCCTCGGGGCAGAGCGGGATCAGGGTGGCGGATTGGCGTAAGGTCTCCACGAGCAAGGGCTCGTGCCTGTTGCCGCCGTCGTAGCGGGTATTGTGCCCGTAAAGGCAGGCGCTGATTCCGATTGTGATGTGGGTGTCCATGGAAGTATTGTAGCATGAAAAAAATTGCGGAGGATACAAGATGTCTCTCGGATTCAGGCTTGGCGAATTCACGATCCACTGGCTGCAGGGCGGGGAGTTCGAGATCGACGGCGGCTCCATGTTCGGCGTGGTGCCCAGGGTGCTCTGGGAAAAGAAATGCGCCTCCACCCCGGACAACCATGTGCTGCTGGCAGATTCCCCCCTGCTGGTGCAAACGGGCCATGGCAACGTGCTCATCGATACGGGCTTTGGCAACAAGCTGACGGAAAAGCAGAGGAAAATCTTCCGGGTGCGGCGGCAGTGGGATCTCCTGGCCGGCCTGGCCCGGCTTGGGCTCTCCCGCGAATCGATCAGCCATGTTATCCTCACCCACGGCGATTTCGACCATGCCGGAGGAGTGACCATGTTGGGGAAAACGGGCGGGCTGGAGCTGACCTTTCCTGCGGCCATGCACTACCTGCAACAACAGGAGTGGGAGGATGTGCTGGCCCCCAACAGACGCTCGGCCAGCGCTTACTGGCCGGAGAACTTTACCGGCCTGAGCGAGGGGAAAAACCTGTGCTTGATCGACGGCACGGGCGAGGTGGTGGAGGGCATACGGTTGGAGCGAACCGGCGGTCACACCAGGGGGCACCAGGCGGTCTGGCTTGAGTCAGGGGGCGGGATTGCCCTGCATCTGGGCGATCTCCTGCCCATGCCCGCCTACAGCAATCCGCTCTGGATCACGGCCTACGATAATTTTCCGCTCGATTCCGTTGGCGCCAAGGAACAGTTCCTGGGCCAGGCGCTCGGTAAGGATGCCTGGTTGCTTTTCTATCATGACCCGAAAATCCTGGCCTGCAAGCTCGCCGGGGATGGCGCGGTGCGCGAGGCTTTTTGCGCGCAATGACAATTCGCTCAATACGGGGGCTTGGCTTCGGCAAGCAAGGCTTCGCGGCTGGCCAGGGAAAGGGCTTGGCAGCGAAGGAGTTCCTCCGCGTTGGCTGGCAAGGGAATCCTGCCTTGCTCTTTTTGGGCGTATTTCTCGGCGAGCAGCTCAAATTGGCGGGCCGGGGCATCGATGAACGCGCTGGGCCAGATAATCTCCGTTTTTGGGGCAGGAAGCGGACTGAAATGATTGAAGCCGCGCAGATGCATCTCGGCAACCACCTGTTCGTGGCGAAGCCACAGGGCGGGAAGGTGATCCCGCCAGCGGAGGGTTTCCGGATGGCGGGAATACCCCTTTTTCTGTTGACTGAGAACGGTGTGGATGGCATGGATTTCCCGGTGCTCGCCCAACAGGCTTTGTCTGTTGAGAAATCCGGGGTGAATGTCCCAAACCCGCATGCCCTGCTCCAATGAATTTTTTCTTGTTGATCCTGCCAAAAGAGGGTAACACATCAGCTCTTTACCACAGGATATCGAGCATTGGAGTTGCAGAAGCATGGCTGAAAAACTAAAAATTTTGATTGCCGAAGACGAAGAAGTAACCCGTCATCTTTTTCAGATCGCCTTCCGGGACGGGGAACAGTTTGAATCCCGGCAGGCCACCAACGGCGAGGAGGCCCTGGTTGCCTACAAGGCCTGGCATCCGGACATCATCCTGATTGACATCATGATGCCGCAGATGAACGGCTTTGAAACCCTCCAGACCATCCGGCAGACCCTGCAGGACACAACCACCACGGTGATCATGGTCAGCGCAGTCACCGACAAGCAGGACATCGTGGCCTGCGCCAAACTCGGTATCCAGGGCTATGTGCTCAAGCCCTTTCAGGTGAAAACCCTGGCCGAAACCGTGGTCGGGTATCACCACCAGCACAAAAAAGTCAAAAAGGTCTCCTAGGGCGGCAGGATCTGCACCTCTTCATTCCCGTCAGGCAGTGACCTCGGCCCCACCGTTGAGTTCCGTGATACGGGCATCGATCAGCTCCAGCGTTTTGTTCAGGGTCTGGTAGCTGATTTCCGGCAGCTTGCCGCCCCAGAGCTTCTCCGCCTCTTTAAAGCCGCTGAGCACTCCTTCCCGCCCCGTCTGCAGGCGGGCAAGATCCTCTCCTCCACCGGTGATGACAAAATCGGCGAGGCGCTGGGCCGTTTTGGGGACGCCGAAGTACCCGTCCTCACCGATCAGGGCCTGCGCCTCTTCTTGGCTTACTTCGCTGAGGGGTTTGCCGTTGTACGTGAGCGTGGCAAGGTCAAAGCCTTGGTCTTGACCCGCAGCTCGCTGACTCATCCCGCTCTGGGTGGCAATCCCGGCTTTCGTCTCTTTTTTTACGCTGAGGAGCGTCTCCACAAGCTTTGCCTTCATGGAGAGAGTGACTTCCACTGCGCCCTGGCGGTCCGCAGCTTCAGGAGCTTTTTCCTTGGCAGCCGCGCTCTTGCCCGGTTTTTCCGGTGGCGCGGTGAGTGTCTGTGCTCTTGCTGTGCCGATCTCGCTGATATTCATGATGGTCTCCTCCCGCTATTGATTCGTAAAGAACATGTAGAAATAATAAGCACTGAGCGGTGGAAAGAAAAGAGGAGGGCACGGACAATCCCCAAGCAATGGATACGAAGCCAAGACAGACAGCCGGGAAAGCCATCACAGCGGCAGGATCTGCACCTCCTCCCGGACGGGATGGGCGCCCTGTAAAAACACCCCCTTGCGCCCATCGATGCTGATCGCATCGCCGAAACGGATCTCACGGCCATTGATCTCGCAGCGCTCTTCCGCCTCGTACACCTTCAGGGCGTTACAGCCCACGACACAGGTTTTTTCCAGCCGGATGGTGACCACCGCCGCGTGGGAGGTCTGACCGCCCCGCGCGGTGAGCAGACCATCGGCCATGGCGATCTCCTTGATATCCTCGGGCACGGTGTCCTGGCGGATGAGGATCAGCGGGGTAGCGGGGTCTTCCTCCTTGAGCTGCCGGATATTGGCCGCAGTGAACACGGCGCGGCCCGAAAGGGCGCTGCCGGAAACGCCGATGCCGAAACCGAGCAACGCCTTGTCCAGCGCCTTGCCCTCCGCGAATACCGAGAATTTCTCCCGTTTTTTGATGGTGATCATGTCCCTGGTCTGGAGGAGAAACAGGTTCTCTTCCTCCGGACCTTCAAAGGTGAACTCGATCTCCTGGGGGTTCCAGCGCTTTTCATAGACCAGCTCCCGGGAGATGGCGAGCAGCCGCTCGTACACCTTGGGGAACCGCCTTTCCAGACTGTTTTCCTCGGGCCGGCCGTCCAGCTCCGCCTGCTCCACCGAGATGGGCTGGGTGGCGACCAGGCCGCTGACGATATCCTCGCCCTGGTC
>JBAZSA010000040.1:0-17292 GCA_041662645.1 Desulfurivibrionaceae bacterium | reverse complement strand
GAGGCGCAGGCTGGCGGCGTGCAGGGCCTGGCGGGGGAGGCGGAGTTGGGCGTGGTCGGCCTCGCTCAACCGGTCTTCCTGGAAACGGAGGAAGAGCTGCTCGTCCACGCCGTAGAGTTTATCGCCCGCCACCGGAAAGCCCAGGTGTAATAGGGTGGCGCGGATCTGATGGCAGCGGCCGGTGTGGGGCCTTGCCTCCAGCAGGGATAGGCAGGCGTTGCTTGCGGTGGAGATGCGCCGGAACTGGGTGCTGGATGCCACAGCTCCGGGCGGCGCATCGTGTTGCTTGGGATAGAACCGCATCTTTTTGCGGATCGCGCTGTTCGGGTCCACCCCCATCCATCCCGTGGCTTCCACCGGCACAGGCGTGTCCGGGAAATCCCCTTCCACCACCACGAGATAAACCTTCTCCACCCGGTGCTGGGCAAACTGCTCCTGGCACAGACGGGCTGCAGCCTTGTTCTTGGCCACCAGCACCAGGCCCGAGGTTTCCCGGTCCAGCCGGTTGATGAGCCGTGGCTCGGCAAGTCCGTGGTTTTCTTTGAGCAGAGCCCAGAGGGTGTGGGCGAAGAAGCGCCCGCCGGGATGGCAGGGCAGGGGGGCTGGCTTGTCGAGCACCAGCAGGTCGTCATCCTCGTGGAGCACGGTGTAGTTGGGGTCAACCGGGGGTTCCACCAGGGCGGGCATCAGGTAGACGAGCAGATCGCCGGGGGCCAGGATGGCATCTTCCCTGGCCTCGGTATCGTTGAGCAGAAAGCGGTGGGCATCCAGCTCCACCTGCCACTCCTCGCGGCTCCGGTAGGTGAAGCGCTGGCTGACGAAATCGAGGAGCGGCTGTCCTGCCTGGTGGGGCTGGATGCGCACCGAGGTTTTTCTTTGCATCATTGACCGGTCATGTGCGGGAATCTCGTGGTTTGATTGCAACCGTTCCTTGATTTTTTATCCCCCCTGTGCAAAAGGGGGGTGAGGGGGGATTTGCGGACGGGGCGCACGATTCCGGCGTTTTGAAATCCCCCTCGGTCCCCCTTTGTTAAAGGGGGAAGAAAAGTGCAGCCGCCTTGGGCGGCTTGCGGTTTAACGCATCTACGAACCGGAATCGTCGCGGGGCGCACCTTCTTCCGTCTGCCAGCCGCCGCCCAGGGCCTTGTACAGGGCAACGAGATTGGTGGAAACGGTGCGGCTGGACTGGGCCAGGGCGTCCTCTGCGGTGTAGAGGGAGCGCTGGGCGTCGAGCACGGCAAGGAAATCGTTTTGCCCTGCGGTGTAGAGGAGAGTGGCCAATTCCACGGCGGTGCGGTTGGCTGCCACGGCCTGGGCCATTGATCGGCGATGCTCCTCTTCCTTGGTTGAGGCGATCAGGGCGCTTTCCACCTCGCGCAGGGCGTTGAGTACTGTCTGTTCATAGGCCAGGAGTTCCTCTTCCTGGACGGCCTTCCGCAGTTCCAGATTGGCGCGGGTGCGGCCCATGTCAAAGAGCGGCCAGTTCAGGGCCGGGCCGATGGACCAGAAGTTGCTGGCAGGGTTGAAGAGCGCATTGGAATTGGTGTTCTGGTAGCCCAAGGCGCCTGAGATGGTGAATTTGGGAAAGAGATCAGCCTTGGCCACCCCGATGCGGGCGGTGGCTGCATGGAGCTTCGCGATCGCCACGCGGATATCCGGTCTCCGTAGAAGCAGGTCGGAAGGCAACCCCACCGGAACCGTGGCCTGGGCCGTGGGCAGCGGACCGTCCGGGGTGAGTTCTTCCAGCAGGGCCGCAGGTTCGCCGCCCAGCAGCAGGCTGAGGCTGTAGATGGTTTGCCGTACCTGCGCCTCAAGCAGCGGAATCTGCCCGGCTGTGGTGGCGGCCAGGGCTTCCGCCCGCACCACATCGAGTTTGCTGGCAAAGCCCACGCTGAAACGCTGGCGGGTCAAATCGGCGGTGTGGGCCTGGGCTTTGAGGTTCTCGCGGGCAATGGCGAGCCGCTGTTGCAGGGAGCGCAGATTGAGATAGTTGCTGGCCACCTCGGCGCTCAGACTCACCAGCAGATCGCTCCGGCTTTCCATGGCCGCGTCGAGATCCGCGCCCGCCGCCTCGACCCCGCGCCGCAAGCCGCCGAAAAGGTCGATCTCCCAGCCAGCATCAAAGCCCGCCTGGTAGAGATTGCCGGTCGTTACCTCGCTTCTGGTCGAAGAGGCTGGGGTCCGGCTGCGGGTAAGCGAGGCATCGGTATTGACCGTGGGGCCAAGATCCGCCCCGGCGATGCCCATGGAGGCGCGGGCCTGGCGGATGCGGCTTTGGGCCATACGCAGATCCAGATTGGCCTGCATCCCCCGTTCGATCAGGGAGGTGAGCTGGGGATCGTTGAACACCGTCCACCACTGGGCCAGGTTCTGTTCCGCGGAGGGCGCACCCTCTGCGTCGGCGGGAGCGGTGGGGGGCTGCCCCAGCCACTGGGAAGAAACCTTGGACTCCGGGCGCTGAAAATCAGGGCCAACCATGCAGCTGGCCAGGAGGGGCAGGCAGAGGCAGAGGGCAAGGCTGGTCCGGTACGGTGTGGGGATCATGGGATACTCCTTATAAAAAGAGGGGCCGGGAGGTTGGCCTGTTTATTTTCATTCGAGCCTCTTGCAAAAAAAGTTCCCTCCCCCTTGGCGGGGGAGGGCTAGGGAGAGGGGGAAACAACTACGAACTCGGCAGGTTGCGAGTTCACCCACCCCCTGGCCCCCTCCCGTCAAGGGAGGGGGATTCAATTTGGCAGAATTTTGCAATTACCTTATTCATAGCGAAGAGCCTCGATGGGATCAAGCCGTGAGGCCTTCCAGGCCGGGTAGAATCCGAAGATGATCCCCACCCCGGCCGAGACCAGTACTGCAGTGGCGATGGCCGCGGGCGAGGTCTCCACCGGCCATTTGAGCAGAATCTGCACCAGCAGGGAGCCGCCGTGGCCGAGGACGATGCCCATGGCCCCGCCGGTGAGGCACAGCACCACCGCTTCCACGAGAAATTGCCGGAGGATATCCTTGCCCCTGGCGCCCACGGCCATGCGAAGCCCGATTTCCCGCGTCCGCTCGGTAACGGAAACGAGCATGATGTTCATGATCCCCACCCCGCCCACGACCAGGGAGATCATGGCCACGGCCAGCAGCAGGTTGGTCATCAGGGTGGTGGTGGTGGAAAGGGTTTTGGTCAGCTCGGCCATGTCGCGGACATTGAAATCGTCCGGGTCTCCGGCGCGGATGCGGTGCCGCTCCCGGAGCACCCCGGTGATCTGCTCGACGGCCAGGGGGATCTCCGCCGAGCTGTTGGCCGCGAGCATGATCTGGTCGATATTGGCGAAGCGCACCGGCATGGGGTTGTCGGCCTGCTGCACGCTGGATTGCTCCGGGTAGAGGCTGCGCTGGGCCGTGGGGTAGAGGTTGGACAGGGTGTTGACCGAATCGCTGGCTGTGGCGGTGCTCTGGTTGGCGGTGGAGAGGGTGGCGCCGGTGACCCGGTATTTGATGGTGGTCCAGGGCGCGAGGATGACGTCGTCCTGGTCGAAGCCCATCATGTTGGCGCCCTTGGGGGTGAGCACCCCGATCACCCGGAAGGCGATGTTCTTGATCCGGATATCCTTGCCCACCGGGGATTCGTTATCGAACAGTTCCCGGACCAGGCTCTGGCCCAGGATGCAGACCCGGTTGCCGTTGAGCACGTCCCGGTCGCTGAAGGGCTCGCCCTCGGCCAGGATGGACCAGTCCTGCACATCGAGATAGGCCGGGGTGGTGCCGTAGATGGCGTTGGGCACCCAGTTGCGGTTGCCGTACACCACCTGGGTCCGGGCCCGGACCATGGGCGCGGCGTTGCGCACGGCTGGGCATTCCCGCAGGATGGCCTGGCAATCTTCCGGGGTCAGGGTGGTGGTGGAGCCCGCCCCGAAGGAGACTCCGCCGCTGGAGGCGGTGCCGGGCCGGACCACCAGGACATTGGCGCCCATGCTGGCGATGGTTTTCTTGAGGGCCGCCGAGGCGCCCGCGCCGATCTCCATCATGGCGATGACCGCGCCCACGCCGATGACGATGCCCAACGTGGTGAGCATGGCCCGCATGGGGTTGCGGCGCAAAGTCCGAAAGGCGGTGCGGGCGGTGGTATAGAGCATCATGGCGCGCCTTCCGGGGTTTTCGGGTTTGCATCGGCAACGGGCGGCGCATCGTCGAGGATCACCCCGTCCTGCATGCGGATCACCCGGTTGGCGTGCCCTGCCACCTTGGGATCGTGGGTCACCATGATGATGGTGATATGGTCCTCGGTGTTGAGCCGCTCGAACATCTGCAACACCTCTTCGCTGGTCTTGGAATCGAGATTGCCGGTGGGCTCGTCGGCAAAGAGCACTGGCGGGTGGTTGATCAGGGCCCGGGCGATGGCCACCCGTTGCTGCTGGCCGCCGGAAAGCTGGGCGGGGTGGTGGTCCAGCCGGTCGGCCAGCCCCACCCTGGTAAGCATCTCCTCGGCCCGCTCCCTGGCCTCGCGTTCGCTCAAATGCACGGCTCCGTAGGAGAGCGGCATGGCCACGTTCTCGATGGCGCTGGTTCTGGCCAGGAGGTTGAAGCTCTGGAAAACAAAGCCCAGCTTGCGGTTGCGGAGCAGGGCCCGCTCGTCGGCGGCGAGCGTGGAGATCTCCTGGCCGTCCAGCCAGTATTCCCCTCCGGTCGGGCGGTCCAGGCAGCCCAGGATGTTCATCAGGGTGGATTTGCCGGAGCCGGACGAGCCGGTGAGCGCGACCAGCTCCCCCTGCCGGATGGACAGGGAGATGCCTTTCAGCACGGGCACGGCGATGTCGCCCATCTGGTAGGTTTTTTCGATCCCGCGCAGGGTGATGAGTTCCATGGACCTCTACCTGGCTCCGCTGTTTTTCTTGTTGCCGGCCCCGAACTGCGGGGTGAAGGGGTTGCCTCCGCCATTCTTGCCCTTGCCGGAATCCGGAAGGAGCATCCCGGTGATAACCTGCATGCCCTCGCGCAGCTCCGCGCTCTCCACCGCGGTGTTGATTCCGTCGCTGGCCCCGGTCTGGACCTCGATTTTGCGGGGTTTCTGTTTCTCGTCCAGCACCCAGAGGGTGGAGCTGGCCTTGGTCGAGGCTGGCCCCTTGCCCTGTTCCATCCCGGATTTTTTCGCGTCCTGTTCGCTCTCGCCTTCTTTGGCGGGCGGGCTCCAGCGCAGGGCCGCGTTGGGCGCCTGCAGAACATTGGTGAGCTGCAGCAGCTGAAACTGGACATTGGCGGTGAGGTACGGCAGGAGGCGGCCGTCGCTGTTGTCGGTGGTGATCTCCACGGTGTAGGTCACCACGTTCTGGGTCATGGCGGCGTTGAGCCGGATCTTGCCCACCTCGCCCCGGAAGGTTTCGCCGGGAAAGGCGTCAACGGTGAAGGTCACCGGCTGGCCGGGGTGGATTTTGCCGATATCCGCCTCGTTCACCGCCACCCAGACCTGGATGCGTGTGAGATCCTTGGCCAGCAGGAAGAGGCTGGGGGCGTTGAGGCTCGCCACCACGGTCTGGCCGGTGTTGACCCGCCGGTCGATGATGATGCCCTTGACCGGCGAGGTGATGGTGCAGTAGCCGAGATTGCGCTGGGCGCGCTTGAGGGATGCCTCGGCCTGGCGGATTGAGGCCTCGCTTACCGCCACTTGGGCCCGCGCGGTTTTATGCGCCGATTCGTAGGCTTCGTAACTCGATTGCGACAGGGCCTCGGAGGGGCCAAGCTGTTGGGCCCGCTTCCACTCCTGCTCTGTTTTGAACAGGTCTGCCTTGGCCTTCTGCAATCCTGCCTTATTCGAGAGGAGCTGGGCCTCGGCCTGGGCCACGTCGGCCGCGTAGAGCGAATCGTCGATCCGGGCCAGCATCGTGCCCGCCTCCACCACGGAGCCGTAGTCCACGGTTTTGCCCTTGGCGTCCTTGCCAAAGGAGACGATGCGCCCGGCCACCTGGGCGCCGACGTCGATGACCTCTTCCGGCTCCACGGTGCCGGTGGCGCTGATGGTAACCCGCAGATCGCCGCGTTTGAGCTCGGCGGTCCGGTAGGCCGCATCCTTTTCCGTGTTGCGGGTGAGCTGCCAGGCTGCCAGGCTGCCGAGCAGCAGCAGGGCGATCAGCGCGGCAAGGGATTTCTTGGCTGGGTGTTTCATGAGCCAACCTCATTGTTGGATTGTTGCGGATGTTTGGGGCGCAGGGCCCGGATACCGGCAAGGCTGAAGCGGGTGACATGGTCCGCCAGCTCCTCCACGTCATCAGGCAGGGATTCAATGCAGGTGGTTGGCGGCTCCTGCGTCCTCTTGCGGCGGCGGGCGTGGAGCAAGGGGCCGAAACATTGAGCCCGGATGGACATGGCGCAGAGCCGCACCTCGGGCTCCTGGGGTTCCTTGCCCAGCAATTCGGAGACCAGGAGGGTCAACCCCTTAAAGATCGGCTCCACCGATTCCTGCATGGGCTTGGCCAGGAGGCCGGTGGGGTTTGCCATCTCCTTGTGGAAGATGTCGAAATCATGGCTTTGCGGGTCGATGATCCTGCGCATGATCGCGAGGATTCTCCCGTGCAGACGCTCTTCCGGTGGGGCTCCGTGCGGAATGCCGCCATCCGGGGGGTAGATGCTTAACGATCGGGTGAAGGCGTAACGCCAGCTCTCCACATACAAGGCTTCCTTGCTGCCGAAATGGTAGCTGACCGAGGCGGTGTTGGCTCCGGCCTGCTTGCAGATCTCGGCGATGGTTGTATCCCGGAAGCCCTTGCGGGCAAAGATTTCGCCCGCAGCCGTCAGCAGATTCTGGCGGGTTTCCTGGCCGTCGCTTCGTTGTTTTCGCACGGGGTTCCTTTGATTGATAAGTTAAATGTATATTTGATTTATTTGCCAGGCTCCGTCAAGGGGTTTTTCTCTTGGGGGGCTGTTGCTATCTTTTGAAACAGGGAGGGGAATGTGTTACAGAGGAGGCATGGATATGGACCAAAAACAACAGGAGCTCGACAACTCCGGGCCTGGTTTGCCCAGGGGCGGGAAAATCGATCTGCGCGATCTCACCCTCGACCGGCTGAGCGAGTTTGTGGTGGATTTGGGGCTGCCTGCCAAGCGGGCCACGCAGATCTTTTCCCGGTTGTACCGGCCCGGGGTCTTCGATTTTTCCCAGCTTGGCATCAGCCAAGAGGTGACGGCAATCCTGGCCAGCCACGCCTTGATGAGCAGCCTTACCCCTGCCACGGTGGAAAAATCCGCGGACGGGACCGAGAAATTCGCCTTCCGGCTCGAAGACAACGCCATGATCGAGAGCGTGCTCATCCCCGAGGACGAGCGTCACACCCTGTGTATCTCCTCCCAGGCGGGCTGCGCCATGGGCTGCCGCTTCTGCCTCACCGGGGGGCAAGGCTTTCGCCGCAACCTGCGCCCCGCCGAGATCGTGGGCCAGGTGCTGGCGGTGATGACCCACATGGTTACGGGCGGCATCGAGCGGGCCACACCTCGGGAGCTGCTCAACAACCTGGTCTTCATGGGCATGGGCGAACCCCTGGCCAATTACGATAATCTTTTGGCCGCGCTGACGATTCTCATGGACGACCAGGGCCTCGGCTTTTCCGAACGGCGGATCACCGTCTCCACCTGCGGCCTTGTCCCGCGCATGGATGATCTGGGCCGGGACATCCGGGTCAATCTCGCCGTGTCCCTGCACAGCGCCGATGACGCGGTGCGCAGCCGCCTGATGCCGGTGAACAGAACTTACGGGCTGGAAGCGCTGCTCGCGGCCTGCCGCAGGTATCCGCTGGGCAAAAAAAAGGTGATTTTGTTTGAGTACATCATGCTCAAGGGGATCAACGATTCCCTTGACGATGCGCGATTGCTGGCGGAAAAACTGCAGTCCATCCCCAGCCGGATCAACCTGCTGCCCTACAACGGCTCCGGCGATACGGAGTACGCCTGCCCGGACGGGGCGCAGACCCTGGCCTTTCAGAAGGTGCTGCGGGACGCGGGCTTCAACACCTTTATCCGGCAGAGCCGGGGCGCGGATATCTCCGCGGCCTGCGGCCAATTGGCAGGCAAGGGCTAGAACGATTGCCGGAAGGTGCAGCGGCGGCAGAGGGGCTCGGTAAGCCGCCGTTGGGAAAGGCCGGTGCGCATGGACTCGGCGCGCGGGCTGGCAAGGATTTCGGCCAGGGATTGCGCGTGGATGTTGCCCAGGGGGATGTCCGCCTCACCATCGAGACAGCAGGGCACCACGGTGCCGTCCACCAGGATGGCGACATGATCCTTGAGTCCCCGGCAGGTGCCTGTGTTGCCCAGATCAGGGGCTGGGGCATGGGGCCAGGTGAAGCGGCTGCTTTGGCTCAGGAATACTCTGGGGGCCAGGGTGATGCCGTGGCCAGGGGTGAGTTTGGTATCCAGCGGCTCGGGCAGCCCGAAAAAATCCGTGATCCGGTCGAGGATGCGTTGGTTGTGGCTGTTTCCTGCTTCCGCAGAAAGATTCCAGAGGCGCAGACTGATGAAGATTGGGGTGTGCATCGCCTCTTGAACAAAGGCAAAAATCCCGGTCAGCGAAGATTCCTGAGAGCCATGGGGCAGCTCGGCAAGACCGTGCAGGGAGATATTGACTTGGCGCAGGGCCGGGCTGGCCAGCAAAAGACTTTGGCGCTGGGGGAGCAGGGTGCCGTTGGTGGTCAGGTTGACCTTGAGGGAGTGGGCCTGGCAGAGGGTGAGGAGATCGCCAAGCTCCGGGTGCAGCAAGGGCTCGCCCAGCACATGCAGGGCGAGATGATCGGTGTGGGCCTCTATCTTATCGAGGATGGCGCGGAATTCCTCCGCACGCATGAAGGCTTTGTCCCGGCCGCTTTTGTGGCAGAAGCTGCAGGCAAGATTGCAGCGGTTGGTGATCTCGATATATATTTTCTTGAATTTTTTCAATGACTGCGGGATCAATCAAATATTTCGATGTCGCCATGTTTGCATTCGGAGCAGCGGAGCATGGGGTCGATTTTCGAAAAGGCCACCCGCCATTCCTCCTTGGCGATGGTTTCGGCGAACTCCTTTTCACATTCGGAGCAAAGCCAACGGTCGCCCTTGGGCGTAACAAAGAGTTTCATTCTTTTCACCTGGTTGCGAAGGTAATGGGCGCATCGCCATTTGCGGCTTCGTGGCGATGGTGTATTCTTGCTTGGGCAACATAGTTTAAATTGGGGAATGCGGCAAGAGGGGGCGTGGGATTTGGATGCTGCCTTGCGATGAACTAGTTGAATTATTGGCCTTTTGACGAAGGTGGTGATGTCCTTTTTTTAGTTCTCTCTTTCTTCTTTTGCTTGCCCAAAAGAAGAAACAAGAAAAGGGCACCCCGCCACTTGTCCCGCCGAGGGCGGGATGCCCTGTGCTCCTCGATGCTGCCGGGGCTTTGCAAACTCGGCTTCGCCTCAAACAGTGCAAAGCCCTTTTTCGGCAGCCTCTCCGGTGCTCGGCTGCGTGACAATGGGAGTTAAGGACAAAAAACCTGTTGGGATTGCTTGATAATCAGCAAAAAAGGAATAATCCAAACATGGCAGCAAAGAAATTCTACGCAATCCTGGCCGGGCGGGTGCCTGGCATCTACGATAACTGGCCCAAGGCCCAGGCCCAGGTCATCGGCTTTCAGGGCGCCAGATTCAAGGGGTTCGCCACCCGGGGAGAGGCTGAGGCGTGGATGAAAAACCCCACCTCGGGCCAGGGCGTACCGGGCAGCACAAAAGGTGCAGCGAAAGCCGCTCCGCAGGTAGGCGACACCTCTCCCAAGGAGGGTGTGGTCTGCATCTACACCGATGGCGGCGCCCGCTACAATCCTGGGCCGGGCGGCTACGGTATCGTGCAGATTTACAACGGCCAGCGCAAGGAGCTGTCCGGCGGCTATCGCATGACCACCAATAACCGGATGGAGCTGATGGGCTGCATCGTGGCCCTGCGTGAGCTGGAGCACCGGGACAAGCCGGTGGCGCTCTATTCCGATTCCAGCTATGTGGTGAACGGAATCAGTAAGGGGTGGGCCAAGAGCTGGCGGAAGCGGGGCTGGGTCAAATCGGACCGGCAGCCGGCCATCAATCCCGATCTTTGAGGCCAGCTGCTGGACCTCGTCGAGGGGCTGAACATCACCTTCAACTGGGTCAAGGGGCACAACGGCAATCCCTTTAACGAGCGCTGCGACGAGCTGGCCGTGGCCTCGGCCCGGCAGCCGGATCTGCCGGTGGATATTGGATACAAGGGGTGAAAGCCGTGAGCGAAAAAGAGAATCGGCTCATGGAAGCCTGGCGCAGGCAGTTGGCCCAGGAGTACCGCCATCTCTGCTGGCTGTACCGGGTGCAGCTCAAGCTGCCGCTCTTTGAGATCAGCGAGGGCCAGGGCCGGGCCGGATCGTGGTCGCCGGGGCTGGACACCCTCAGCCTGGCTTCCTGGCTGATCCGGGACCATTCCTGGGACGTGGTGCTGGAGGTGCTCAAGCACGAGATGAGCCACCAGTACGTCGAGCACCTGGGCCGTGGGGATGAGCTGCCCCATGGCCCAGCCTTTCAGGAGGCTTGCGACCGGTTGGGGGTGCACCCGGAGTTCCGCGTTGCCCAGGGGGCGATTCCACGGTTGCTTTCCAGAGAGGGCCAGAGGTCCGGGGGTATGCTCGGCAAGGTGGAGAAGCTTTTTGCCCTGGCCCAGAGCGCCAACGAGCACGAGGCCGCCCTGGCCATGGCCAAGGCCAACGCCATCCTCCGCCGCTACAATCTCGAACGGCTCGATTGCCGCACGGCCACGGATTACGATTACTTGATCCTCAAGTCGGGCGGGAAGCGGATCGCTGCCCACCAGCGGCTTATCGCCGCGCTGCTCAAGGATTTTTTTTACGTCAACGTGGTCATCGCCCGGCAGTTCGAGGCGGCCAGCGGTGAAACCCTGCGGGTGATCGAGTTGACCGGCGCCAAGGAAAACTTGGCCGTGGCCGATCATGTCTATCATTTTCTCATCCGCCGGCTGGAGTATCTTTGGCAGGAATACCGGAAAAGCACGGGGGCGTTGGGCCGGGAGAAGAATTCCTACTGGCTGGGGGTGCTGAACGGCTTTCGGGAAAAGCTCGCCTTGCAGGACAGGGAGGCCATGCGCACCACTGGCAACGATACGGAAAGCAGCCTGATCTGCGCCTCCGATCCTGGGTTGATCCGTTACTACCGGGCCCGCTATCCCCGGCTCCGCACCGTGCAGCACAGCGGTCCCCAGGTGTTTGGAGACCCCTATCAGGCCGGGCAGCAGGAGGGAAAACAGTTGGTCATCCACAAGGGGGTCACTGCTGACTCCGGCAACCTGGGGCGGTTGCTGGCCGAAGGGTAGGGAGGCCGGTTACTTTTTGTCCTTCAGCAGGGCACCGAGGGCGGCAAAGGGGTTCGAGGTGGCAATCGCTTCCGGTTTCTCCCCAGGTTTCAGGGCCGCATAGGAGTCGGCAACGCTCTGGCGGTCGTGCTCGTTGTCGTGGCAGTAGATGCACAACAGCTCCCAGTTGCTGCCGTCGGGCGGATTGTTTTCGTGGTTGTGGTCCTTATGATGCACCGTGAGGTCGCGCAACGCTTTGCCGCTGAATTCCCGCCCGCACCTGCCGCAGACCCAGGGGTATATCTTGAGTGCTTTTTCCCGGTAGGTTTGCGCCCGTTTCTCCCTTTCGCGCTGGGCGTCGGAGAGCATATCGGGTTTGGTTGGTGGGGTCATGGCTGTTTTCCTGTTGCAGGGGAGGGATTTTTAAACCGCGATGGATTCACGCCCATTCGCGATACCAAAGATTTCCCTATACAGAATCCCTGTCGCCAGGGTGCACATCGGAAGGGTCCATATCAAGCCAATTCCAAAGAGAAGCCCGCTGCCAATAAGGGTAATCCCCAGGATCAGTTCAAGTCCGAACACTTTGAACCAACACCGGTGGATAGCTTTCCGGGATGCTTCCATGGCCTGCCATGGGCCCATCCTTTTTTCAACGATAAGTGGCAGGACAAGCAAATAAGAAAAAATCAAGTATATACCAGGAATTATCAGCAGGAACAGGCCAATCGTGATCATCAGCGTCATCAGCAGAGCGGCGCCGATAAGGGGGAAGAAACTGGAGAAGTACGCAAAGGTCATGCGGTAATTTACGGGCCTGCCCTGAATATGCTTGAGCGCGATCATCAGATAGCCGGCAGTGACTGGCGCCATGGCGATGTTGGCGGTAATTTGGATGGCCATGCCTAAGGCGATGGAGGATGGGGTGTTGCCCATTATTCTCTGGAGGAACGCGGTAACTAGACCGATTCCTAACATCGCCGCCATTACCAACAACAAGGAGGCCCAGACCGGCCCTTTGAACCCCCTGGTTTTTTGCCATGCCTCACGGAACACCGCCGTGATGGAGAAGTGGAGATTCGGGGCGTGGTCTGGTGCGGTTGAGGTGGCAAGAACCGCATCACGGTTTTGGTCCGCAGGTTCGGGTGAGGAAGGTCTTTTTACGAGGATTTTTTCCTTGCAAAGGGGACAGATAACGGATGCCTGCCGTCCGGCCGGAATCTTTTCTTCGGCGATCTTGCCCACTGTTTTCTGACAGTTTTTGCAATAGATATCCATAAGCTCTCCCTGGTGTTTTGTTCCGGAAGCGCTGGATTTGCGCTCCCTCCCCGAAGGGCCAGCAATCGTATCAGCGGATGTTGAGCTCTTTCTTCATGCGAGCAAATTCCTCCTGGGAGATTTCGCCCCGCGCATAGCGTTTCTTCAAAATCTCCTCCGCCGTTTCTTTCTCGCTTGAACCGCCTTTTCGTACAAGGGCGACACAGAGCAGCAGGAGCATGACCCAGAAAAGGATCATGAACATTCCCCCGAAACCGTGGAAAAAATAACCATTTGAGAACCAGGGCATCATTGCATACCTCCTTTTTGGCCAGGTTGTATCCAGCTATAAATCTTCAATCCTTGCTTTGCAGGCATCATATTCCGCTTTGATCAGTTTTCTGTCCAGCAGTGAAACCTTGGCGCAATAGGCGGCAATCGCGGCATCTTTCCGGCAGAAGTCCTCGATCTCTTTTTCCTGCTTCGGTGAAAGCGCTTTATGGTCATGGAGTTTTTCGGCGAAATAAAAAAATGCCAAGCCAGGGGCCACGAAGAGAACAAGGGCGATGTTCTCAACGAGGTCGCCATGGGGTGAACCGACAACGATCTGGAAAACAGCGAGCAGGAAACCGCATAATACCAAGCCCAGGAGATACGGGATGATCCGCAGATATTTTCTTTTGATCTCTAAGGCATCGGCCGGTGGGTCTTGGGTAATGTTGATGTACATGTTTTCCTTGATTTCAGGCAGAGCATCGCCTGGTAACGTGGTTATTTTTTCAAAAAAAATCGGGACCGCATCTTTGTTCCCCAAAACATCTCACACGCCTAACAGATTGTCAATATTTGAAAAAATGCTGGAATGCGTCTCCGTGCGCGAGGTGTTTTTTAAAACGGGAAAAGCGGACAATGGGCAATGATCTGCGTTGGTCAGCCCGGAACGCAAAGCGCAAGGCAGGGCTTGACGGCCAGCCCCCCGGCAGGGTATGCACGACATTCATTCGTGGATTTTTACACTGTGGAGTTTACCATTGACGCAAGAAAAACGCCATAACGCCAAACTGCCCTGGGCAGAGGGGAGCGTTCCCCTGATGCTGGCGCCGATGCAGGGCCTTACCAACCGGGGTTTGCGCGCCCTTTTTATCGAGCGGGTCCGCCCCGATGTGGTTTTCACCGAGTTTGTCCGCGTCAAGGCCAGCGCCAAGAAGAACATCACCGAGAATGACCGGCAGGAGGTGGTCAGCACGGTCGGCGGGGTGCCGCTGGTGGTGCAGTTGATCGGCACCGATACCGAGGCGTTGCTGGCTGCGGCCAATACCGTGCAGGAGCTTGGGGCCGAACATCTCAATATCAATCTCGGCTGCCCCTATGGCCGGATGACCAGCCAGACCGCGGGCGGTGCCCTGTTGCGCGAGCCGGTGGCCTTAGGCCAGATGCTTGCGGCGTTGCGCCAAGAGATCCGGGGCAGTTTTTCCGTCAAGGTGCGTTCGGGCTTTGACGATCCTGCCCAGATATTTTCCCTGCTGCCTCTGTTTGCCGACAGCGGCATCGATTTTCTCGTGGTTCACCCGCGCACCGTGAAGCAGATGTACACCGGTTCGGCGGACCACGGGGTCACCGCCGGGGTTGTCCGGCAAACCCCTTTGCCGGTCATTGCCAACGGGGATATCTTCACTGCTGCCACCGGCCAGCGGGTTCTGGCCGAGACCGGCGCTGCCGGGCTGATGCTGGGCAGGGGCGCCATTGCCGATCCCCTGCTGTTTGAGCGGTTGCGGGGCAAGTATCCAGACGAATCGACCCCGGCGGGCAAGATTGATGAGCTGCGGGAGTATCTGCAGGCGCTATTGACCCGCTACCAGGCACTGTTTTGCGGCGAGCACCAGATCCTCTGCAAGATGAAGGAGGTGCTTTGCCATGTCCACGATCCCGAGGTGGCGCCCCTGGCACGGCAGCTCAAGCGCAGCAAGAGCCTGGCCCAGTTCAGGGAGCTGCTTATTTCATCATAAACAGGTTATGCCGGGCCGCCTCTAAAATAGCGGCCACGGCCGGATGCTTGATGATCCGTTCCACCGAGATGGCGTAGTAGCGTTCCTTCACCGCCTGGGTCCGGCCGACGACCTCAACCTTGTGCTGGCGCAGGACCTCGGGTTCAACAACCGTGGGCGCCGCAAAGACGCCGTCGCCTTCCTGACCGAAAACATTGAGCAGGGCGTTGTCGTCGAATTCCCCGGCAATGGCGGGCCTGATCCCGAGGGAGGCAAACCACCGCTCCAACCCGCCCCGGAGCGCGGTCATCTCCATGGGCAGGAGCATGGGCGCCTCGTGGAGCGAAAGGGGAAATTTCTCCCGCAGCCCCGCAGCCAGCTTCTCCACCGCAAAAAAGGTGATGCCGCACTCACCGAGCAGATGGCTGTAAGCCTTGACGCTCAAGCCCGCCCGCAACGGCGCATCGCTCAGCACCACATCCAGGGAGTGCATGGCCAGTTCCGCCAGCAGGGCGTCCTCCTTGTCTTCCAGGCACACCAGCTTCACCCGCTCCGGCAGTTGCAGGGCCGGTTCCAGCAGCCTGCGGACAATGAGCTTGGGCAGCACATCCACCACCCCGGCCTTGAGGGACAAGGGGCCTGCCACCGGCCTGCCCCGGATGGTGTCCATCATCTCGCGGCCCAGGGAAAAGATCTCATCGGCATAGCGGAACACCATCCGTCCCAGGTCGGTGGGCTCCAGGTTGCGGCCCGTCCGCCGGAAGAGCTTGCCGCCCAGGGTCTCTTCCAGCCTCCCCAATTGGGCGCTGACCGTGGACGGGGCCAGGCTGAGCCGGGCGCTGGCCGCGGTCAGGCTGCCTTCGCGCATCACGGTCCAGAAGTAGAAAAGATGGTGGTAGTTGAGCCATTCCATGGAGAGTCTCCGTTTCGTTTATTTCGAACTATTGTAAGCATATTTTCTAATTGTTCAAACTATATTCCTGCGGTATCGTTTTGGACAGGAACATTGCATCAACCCCGGTGGGCCGAGATCTCGGCC
This sequence comes from Desulfurivibrionaceae bacterium, assembly GCA_041662645.1. Classification (GTDB taxonomy): domain Bacteria; phylum Desulfobacterota; class Desulfobulbia; order Desulfobulbales; family Desulfurivibrionaceae; genus Thiovibrio. The sequence goes on along the minus strand of JBAZSA010000040.1, from coordinate 1,707 downwards.
CGAACCGCTGCATAGAAAGGAGGCACCCATGGAAGATGTGAATTTGATCGCCAGGCATTGGCACCACCTGCCCATCGACGAGGTGGCGGAGCTGTTGGAATCGGACCGGGAGCACGGGCTTGACCGGTTCGCGGTCGAACACCGCCTGGAAGCCTTCGGGCCCAATGCCATCACCGCCAAGAAAGGGCAGGGGCCGTTGATCCGTTTCCTGCTCCAGTTCCATCAGCCCCTGATCTATATCCTCATCGCTTCCGGGGTGATCACCGCTTTTTTACAGGAGTGGGTGGATTCCGGGGTCATCTTCGGGGTGGTGCTGGTCAACGCCGTTATCGGCTACCTCCAGGAGGCCAAGGCGGTCAACGCCCTGGCAGCCCTGGCCCGGACCATGACCACCGAGGCCACGGTCTTGCGGCAGGGGGAGAAGCGGCGCATCCCGGCCACGGAACTGGTGGTCGGCGACATTGTTTTCCTGCAAAGCGGCGACAAGGTTCCCGCGGACATGCGGCTTTTTCAGGTGCGCGACCTGCAGATCGCCGAGGCGGCGCTTACCGGCGAGTCGGCGCCCGTTGCCAAGGACCACGCGCAGCATGGCCGTGAGACAGCCCTGGCCGACCGGCGGAACATGGCCTATGCCTCGACCCTGGTCACCTACGGCCAAGGCACCGGCATGGTCACCGCCACAGGGGATGAAACCGAGGTGGGGCGCATCTCCCAGCTGATCTCAACGGCCGAGGCGCTGGATACGCCGCTGACCCGCAAGATCAGCGAGTTCAGCAACGTGTTGCTCTACGTGATCCTGGGGCTGGCCGCGCTGACCATCGTGGTCGGGCTTCTCCGGGGTCAGACCTTTGTCGATATGTTCATGGCCGCGGTGGCCTTGGCCGTGGGCGCCATCCCCGAAGGTCTGCCCGCGGCGGTCACCATCACCCTGGCCATCGGCGTTTCGCGCATGGCCAAGAAACGGGCCATTATCCGCAAACTGCCCGCCGTGGAGACCCTGGGCTCCACCACGGTGATCTGCACCGATAAAACCGGCACCCTTACCGAAAATCAGATGACCGTGCAGGAGATCATGGCTGGCGGTGTGTCGTATGCGGTGACCGGCACCGGTTATAACCCCTTGCAGGGCAGGATCGAAGGGCCGGAAGCGGCTTCCGGCAGCACTTCTCCTGCCTTGCTGGAATGTTTGCGCGCCGGACTTTTCTGCAACGACAGCCAGCTGGTCGAAGAAGACGGGGTGTGGCTGGTGCATGGCGATCCCACCGAGGGAGCGCTGTTGACCTCGGCTCGCAAAGGCGGCCTCGGTCCGGAAACCGTGGCTGCAAGCCCCCGCTTGGACACGGTGCCCTTTGAGTCGGAGCACCAGTACATGGCCACTCTGCACGACGCTGGGCCCGGCGCACACCGTTTGGTCTACCTCAAGGGTGCGGTGGAGGCGGTTCTGGCCAGATGCGAGAATCAGCTTGATGGACCGGGCAATGCGGTTCCCTTGCGTGGGGCTGAGATTCAGGGGGCGGTGGAGGCTATGGCCGCCAAGGGAATGCGGGTGCTGGCCATGGCCGCTAAGAAGGTGGTTCCTGAAACACAGGGGATATACCATGCCGATCTAGCCAATGGCCTGATCTTTCTTGGCTTGCAGGGGATGATCGACCCGCCGCGGCCGGAAGCGGTGGCCGCGGTCAAGATCTGCCAGGCCGCCGGGATCCG
>JBAZSA010000039.1:0-17841 GCA_041662645.1 Desulfurivibrionaceae bacterium | reverse complement strand
CCATTGTCCGTTTTCTCTATGAGATCACCGAACCGGTGCTCTCCCGCATCCGGAGGGTGGTGCCGGTATTTGGCGGCGGGCTCGACCTTTCCCCCTTGATCCTTATTCTGGCCCTGATTTTTTTGCGGAGCTTTCTGGTTCCCACCTTGCAGCACCTGGCGAACAGCGTGGGGTAAGCGCTGCTATCGCTTCGCCGCTTGACTGCCGTAACTCTTTGATTTTATGTTGCGGACCGGCTTTTTTCATTTTTACGAGTCCATCAGTTTTTGAGGCACACACAAGGAGCCGAGGCATGATACTCACAGCGCAAGACATCCAGTCCCAGCAATTCCATGTCCGTTTTCGCGGTTTTGATGTTGAAGAGGTGGATGATTTTCTGGAAAAAATCGCCGCGGCTTTCCAGGCCGTGTCCGAAGAAAACCAGAAGCTCAAGGGGCGGCTGGAAACCATGGAAAAGGATCTGGCCACCTACCAGAATCAGCAGAAATCCTTCCAGTCCGCCATCATCGCAGCCCAGAATGTCGCCGACGGGATGAAGGAAAAAAGCCGGGAAGAGGCGGACGCCATCGTGGCCGAGGCCCAGGAAGAGGCGCGGTTGCGCAGGGAAGAGGCGGATCACGAGATCGCCGAGCTGAAAAGAAAGATTGGCGACCTGCAATCCCTCAGGGAACAGGCCAGGGACGAGTTGCGCCAGCAGCTGAAATCCTACCTGCACATGCTGGACACGGAAGCCGCCGACAGCGGCCGGGCAACGGAACATTTCAGTTCCCCGGCCCGGCAGCCGGAAGCCCCGCGCCGCAGTATCTATGGCGCTACCCCCAGAAGCCGCGCGGCCGGGCCGGAATCCGGGCTCCGGCAGAGCGGCAGCCTGGCCTCCTCCGATGAGGCAGACCTTGCAGATCTCTATGTCAAAATCGATATTCCGGACAGCGGCATGGGAAGGATGATCGCAGGAGCTGACAACGACTTTGCCCCGCAGGACATTGCCCTCCCCTCGGCGCTCTCCGCCGGAAAAGACATGCTGGTCATGGATGAGGACGAGGAGACAGAGCCTGTTCTCCCCGATCTTGACGGCGACATGGCCTTCAGCCTTGAAGATCCACTGGAAGACAACGAACCGGCGGTTTCTTTTGCCGGAAGCCTGGATGAGGCCAAGAAGAAAAAAACAGATTTTTTCAACCCCGACGAATCACCCCTATGACCTACCTGCGCGAACAGGCTGACGGCTCCTCAATCAGCCTGTCCGTCCATGTGCAGCCCAGGGCATCCCGCACCCGCATCGCCGGACTTCACGGCGATGCGCTCAAGCTCTGCATCACCACCCCGCCGGTGGATGGCAAGGCAAACGCCGCGGTGATCGAGTTCCTGGCCAAGCTCTTCAAGATTCCCAAGACCGCCGTAACCCTGGCCAGCGGCGAAGCCAGCCGGGACAAACGGATTATTCTGGCCGGGGTCTCGGCGGCCCAGGCCGAGGTGGTGCTGCAGCCCTTCCTTGCGCCCTAGCCATTTTCCCGGACTGCCTGCCGCTTGCTTGCACCTTTTTTTTCTCTGCTTGAGATTTACAGCCCTTCTCGGCTACACTGGAATATCCGAAGTACCTGGCGATTCCGACAGACCTGACCCCGAGCTTGTGCCGTGCGCAAACGATGACCCCTGTTAAGATTGGCATACTTTCCGACACGCATCTTTCCCTGCCCACCGAGACGTTCAAGAAAATCGCGGACGCCTGCTTCCACGACGCGGACATGATCCTCCATGCCGGAGACCTCACCGATCCGGCAATCCTGACGGCCTTTGCCGGCAAGGAGGTGCACGCGGTGCACGGCAATATGTGTTCGGCCGCGGCCTGCCAGCTCCTGCCAACCCGCAAGGCGATACAGGTGGGAGGCTTCACCATCGGCCTGATCCATCGGGCAGGCAACACCTATGATTTTGAAGAACGCCTCGTCGAGATCTTCCCCGAGGCGGACTGCATTGTTTACGGCCACACCCATAAACCGGTCTGCCACCGGCTGGGCGGGGTTCTTTACCTCAATCCCGGCAGTTTTACCACCACCGGTTCGTATGGAGCAGGCGGAACCTTCGCCATCCTTGAGGTGGGGGAAACACTGCAGGCGCAAATTTATCAGATTCAGGCAAAATTATGAAAACGCTCTGGACGCCCTGGCGCATGGAATACATCGAGGGCAAGACAGGCAGGGAGGCTGGCTGCATCTTCTGTGCGGCCAAGGGACAGCCCCATTCGGCCAAGGATCTCATCGTGTACCGCGACGGAACCCTTGTGGTGCTGATGAACCGTTTCCCTTACGCCAACGGCCATCTGCTGGTGGCCCCGGCCCGGCATCTCGCCGATCTTTGCGATCTCAGCAATGAGGAGCATACGGCCATCGGAGCCATGCTCAGCCGCTGCACCGCCATCCTGCGCAAGACGCTCAAGCCCGACGGGTTCAATCTCGGCCTGAACCTGGGCGAGGTGGCAGGCGCCGGACTGGCCAGCCATCTGCATTGGCACATCGTTCCCCGCTGGCATGGGGATCACAACTATATGACCGTGCTGGCGGAGGTCCGCACCATTCCGGAACATATCGAGAACACCTTCGCCCGGCTGCTGCCGGAGTTCGAAAACAGGTAAGGCGGGCAAACAACCCGCCTTACCCTGAACCGTACTCACTCGGTCATGAAATCCCACGCCTTGGCGTGGATCTTTTGCTGGATATCCCAAAGCTCCTTGCGTTTTTTCAAAATCTCTTTTTTGTCCGCCTTGGGATTGCGAGCCGCCTCGCCATACTCGAATTGTTTGTCGTGAAGCTTCTTCCGCAGGTCCTTGGTCGCATCCAGAAACTTCTGCTGCGCCTCCGGGCTCAGGGTGCCCATGCCGGGGCCCATCATGCCGCCGCCCATGCCCCCCATCATTCCGCACATGCCCTTGCCGCCCATCATGCCACCCATGCCGCCACCCATCATCCCGCCCTGGCCCATCTTGCCACCCATCATGCCCGGGGCCATGGGAGCGGCGGCCGGAGGCGGAGCTGTCCCCGGTTCTGCCTGCATTCCCTGCATTCCCTCATGTCCCGTCTGCGCGGAGGCCGCGCCTGCCGCCAAAAAAGATGCCAATACGGATGCCAAAAGAATTCTCTTTTTCATTTTTCCCTCCTGTGGGAGCTTGATGAATGGGGCACTCCCTGTAGGACCACCCCCAACTACGCCATTTCAATATTAATTATATACCATACAGTATATAATTAATAGAGACACTCATGGCGCAGGTTGGTTCCATTTTTTCCATAAAAAAGCCCTGCTGAACACAATTGCATTCAGCAGGGCTTTTTAGATGCATCAAAAAACCGGATTAGAAGGTCTGGATCTCCACCCGGTAGATATTGAAGGCCTCGTCGCCGTCGGTGTACTGAAACTCCACCCGGTATTGGCCGGGTTGCTTGACCTGGTTTGAGATATCCGCCGTGATCGGCCGCACATCGGTGTAGGACTTGAAATCCGAAAACCTTGGCCCCTTGATGAGATCGGGCCGCCACCTCGCCACCTCGGCGCGATTCCCATCCGGGCCAATCACATACACCCTGCCGTATGAATTGCCGGAACGGTTGCCATAGCCGTGGAAAATCAGTTTGGACTGCGCGCCGATCCGGGCCAGGGTAAAGGTGTAGATATTGTTGGAGATGTTGCCTTCGGCTCCTGCAAGCCCGCGCACAGAACTCACATACCCCTGGCTGCTCTTTCCGGTAGCGGCGACAGGGGCAGGAGCTGGCGGAGCCGGAGCAACAGCGGAGCCGACCGGAGCGCCGCTCAGCTTCTTGCGCTCGTTTTGCACCACCAGAGCCCCAGCCAGATCATTCTTGCCGATGAGCTCCTTTTCCAATCTCTCCAGCTTGGCCTGGTAGTTGCTGCTGGTCTTTGCCACCCCGCGGTTTTTCATCTCCGCGATCTTTTTTTCATATTTTTCGGCAATGGCCTTGCTGGCAGCCCCGTCCAGCTTTTCCTGCTCCTTGAGATACTTGCCGTTGATCGCCTCGATCTCTTTTTTCTTCGCCGCTTCCAGGGCGGAAAGCTTTTGGGCGTAGCCCTCGGCTGTTGCAGGATTTTTCTTGGCCTGTTCGTATTCCTCCTGGAGTTTTGTCATATCATCCGGAGTAGCCGCGGTTTTCAGTTCCGCCTCATAGGCCTTGCGCAGCTCCACAAGCTGCGGCGGCTCCTTGTCAATGGTAATGATCTCTGCCGATGCATTGCCTACGCCAAGCAACAATGCCGCGCCCACGACCAACACGCCTTTCCAGCCCATGTCTTCCTCCTGATTTTTGAAAAAACCATCCTTTCCCGCCCTCGCGACCGACACTCCACCCTAGCGTATCAGCCCAGCAAATTCAACACCTACTCCGCTGTATTTGCGGCCCATGCTTGACTTTTCTCAAAAAACCTCCTATCACTCGCTACAGAGCGGCGGGATTGCCGCTTTTTCAGGCACAACGCAGCGCAAGGACATCGCCTTCTCGAACAGTTATGACCAAGACCACGCCCGCCCCCGTGAAAATCACCCCCATGATGCAGCAATACCTTGAAATCAAGGCGCAGCATCAGGATGCCATCCTTTTTTACCGGCTGGGCGATTTCTACGAGATGTTCTTCGACGATGCCGTGACCGCCTCCAAGGTTTTGGGCATCACCCTCACCTCCCGCAACAGCAAGGATGACGAAAACCGGGTGCCGCTCTGCGGAATCCCCTACCATGCTGTTTCGTCTTATCTGGCCAAGATGATCAAGGCCGGCTTCAAGGTGGCGATCTGCGAGCAGGTGGAAGACCCGAAAGAGGCCAAGGGCGTAGTCCGCCGCGAGGTGGTCCGGGTGGTCACCCCGGGCCTGGTCACCGACGAGCAGCTGCTCGATGACAAGGACAACCGGTATCTGGCTGCCATCTGCCAGAAGGGCAAGGAGTGGGGGTTGAGCCTGCTCGATCTCTCCACCGGCGAATTTCTGGTGAGCGAGCGGGAAGATCTCCCTGCCCTGCTGGATGAACTCGGCCGCCTGTCCCCCTCGGAGATCCTGCTGCCCGAAGAACCCGGCGAGGATTCGCCCCTGGCCACCGAGCTGCTGGCCTATCTGCCACACAGCTGCCTGACCAGAAGGACTGTGGCTGGCTTTCATCCCGAGACGGCGCGACAGAGGCTGCTGGAGCATTTCCGGGTGGTCAATCTGGCCGGGTTCGGCTGCGAGGAGCTCAAAGCCGGAATTGGTGCGGCAGGCGCACTGCTCCTCTACCTGCAGGAAACCCAGAAGACCACCCTGGACCATATCGAACGGCTCACCCCCATCGAATTCGACCATGTGCTGCTCATGGACGAATCCTCCCGCCGCAATCTGGAGCTTACCCAGACCATCACCGGCGGCGCCCGGGAGGGCTCCCTGCTGGACACCCTGGATCTGTGCGAAACCCCCATGGGCGCCCGGCTGCTCAAGAAAAACCTATTGTTCCCCTTGCAGGAGGTTGCGGCCATCCGGCAACGTCTGGACACGGTGGAACAGCTCTATCTTGCCCCCCGGTTGCGGGAGGAGCTGCGGGAACTGCTGGCCAAGGTCTATGACCTGGAGCGCCTCAATGGCCGGGTGGTGCTGGGCACGGCCAATGGCCGCGATCTCACGGCCCTGAAATGTTCCCTTGCCCAGCTGCCCCAGCTGAAAGAGAAATTGAATGCAGCCGACGGTCTGCTCGCCTCCCTCGGCGCAGCCCTGGACGAGCTGAGCGAGCTGCGCACCCTGCTGGAGGCGGGAATCCGCGAGGACGCGCCGGTGACCCTGCGGGAAGGCAATCTGATCAAGCCCGGCTACAACGCGGAGCTTGACGAGCTGGTCAGCCTGCTGCGCGACGGCAAGGCGCTGATCCTGGGCCTTGAGGCCCGCGAACGGGCACGCACCGGGATCAACAACCTCAAGGTCGGCTTCAACAAGGTCTTTGGCTACTACATCGAGATCAGCCGGGGCCAGCTTGCTCATGTGCCCGAGGACTTCATCCGCAAGCAGACCCTGGTCAACGCAGAACGCTTCATCACCCCGGAGCTCAAGGAGTTTGAGGAGAAGGTCACCGGCGCCCAGGACAAACGGCTGGAGCTGGAATACCGGCTTTTCAGCGCAATCCGGGCCACGGTGGCCCAGGCATCCTCCCGGATACTCCATACCGCCGGGGGGTTGGCCCAGATCGATTTTTTCTGCTGCCTGGCCGAGGTGGCCCAGCGATACCGCTACACCAAGCCGGTGATCACTGCGGGTGAATCAATCATCATCACGGAGGGCCGCCACCCCGTGATCGAACGCGCCCTGCCGCCGGGCCGCTTCGTGCCCAACGATGTCCATCTCGACCAGGAAAGCGAAGAGGTCCTGATCATCACCGGGCCCAACATGGCAGGCAAATCAACGGTGCTGCGGCAGACCGCGCTCATCACCCTCATGGCCCAGATGGGTAGCTTCGTCCCTGCCGCCTCGGCGGAGATCGGGGTGGTGGACCGCATCTTCACCCGGGTCGGGGCCTCGGACAACCTGCGCCGCGGCCAGTCCACCTTCATGGTGGAGATGAACGAGACCGCCAACATCCTCAACAACGCCACAGAGCGGAGCCTAGTGATCCTCGATGAGATCGGCCGGGGCACCTCCACCTTTGACGGCCTCTCCATTGCCTGGGCCGTGGCCGAGGAGTTGGTCAACAAAAACGGCAAGGGCGTCAAGACCATCTTCGCCACCCACTACCACGAGTTGACCGAGCTGGCCGCCACCAACCCTCGAGTCAAGAACTACAACATCGCGGTGCGGGAGTGGAATGACACCATCATCTTTCTCCACAAGCTGTTGCCCGGCGGAACCAACCGCAGCTACGGCATTCAGGTGGCCGCCCTGGCCGGGGTTCCAGCCAAGGTGGTTGCCAGGGCCAAGGAATTATTGCATAATATCGAGCAGGGAGAATTCAACCGGCAGGGAGAACCACGCATCGCCACCTCTCCCAGAAAAAAGAAACACCCGCAACCCGGCCAGCTCTCCCTGTTCAGCAGGGAGGAATCGAAAGCAACGCGCAGGTTGCGGGAGATCAACCCCGATGGATTGTCGCCCCGTGAGGCCCTGGATCTGCTCTATGAACTCAAAAGGTTGAACGATGCGGAGTAGAATGAGACACGTTGCACGGCACAGACGTTCTTTTGCGTTTTCCGCCTTCCGCTTTTCGCTTTTGCTTGCCGTGCTGCTCCTGCTGGCCACCTTGGCTTGGGCCGGACCGGACCCGAAGCAGGACAACATTGCCAGACAATACGGGCAGGCCAAGGCCTATTACCAGGAGCTCCTCGACAGCGGCAAGGCCCAAAACCGGAACCGCTGGCTCACCTCCGTCACGGCCTTCCGCAGCATATACAAGGCCGCGCCCAAGCATCAGGCTGCCCCGAAATCCCTGTTCATGCTGGGCAATATTTACCAGACCATGTTCCAACAGTCCGGCAAGACCAAGGATCTTGACCAGGCCATTGCCTCCTACGAAGAGTTGAGCGCCAAGTATGCGGGCAATTTCCTGGCGGATGACGCCTTTTTTATTCTGGGCGGCCTCTATCTTACCGAAAAAAAAGATCCGGGCAAAGCGGCGCGGGCCTATGCAAAGATCATCGCCATCTACCCGGAGGGCGACATGGCAGCCGCAGCCCAAGAACAGCTGCTGCAGATCAAGCATGGAACGGCAACGCCAGATGCAACCCCGGCCACGGCGGCAAAAATGGAGCCAGGAGAGAAATGCATTACCCCTCAGGTTGCCAGCGAACCGCCGCCCAATGAACTTTCGACAAAAAAATCCGGGATGGCCACGGTGCTGCCCATCCGGCACTGGTCCAACAACCGCTACACCCGCCTGATCGTTGAAACCACAGGCCCGGTAACCTTCAAACACCAGGTGCTCACCGGCGACGAGGCTTCCCAGCGGAGGATCTACATCGACCTGCACAACAGCCGCCTCAGCCCGGAAAACGTCAAAACCATACCCATTGAAGACGGCCTGTTGCGTCAAGTCAGGAATGCCCAGTTTGACCCAAAAACCGTGCGCGTTGTGCTCGACACCCAGACCAAGATTTCCGACTACAAGGTCTTCACCCTTGCCAACCCCTTCCGGGTGGTAATCGATGTGATGAGCAGCGATGGCGCTCCTGAAAAGACCGAGACTTCCGGCGACACGGAAAAGATCGCGGGCAAGGGGAAAAAAAGCCGCCCGGCAAACAAGGAGGAATCTCCTACCCTGGCGAAGCAACTGGGGCTGGGCATTAAAAAAATCGTCATCGATCCGGGCCACGGCGGCAAGGATCCCGGCACCTGCGGCCCCAACGGGCTCAAGGAAAAAGACATCGTCCTTGATGTGGCCCTCAGGGTCGCCAAAATCATCAAGGAAAAGCTTGGCTGCGAGGTTATCCTCACCCGTGACCGCGATGTCTTCATCCCTCTCGAGGAACGTACAGCCATCGCCAATGCCAAGGAAGCCGACCTGTTCCTTTCCATCCATGTCAATGCCGCCCCGAACCATGATGCACGGGGGATCGAAACCTACGTGCTCGACCTGGCAAGCAACAAGGACGCCATGCGGCTGGCGGCCATGGAAAACGCCACCTCGACCAAACAGATCAGCGATCTGCAATCCATCCTGCTCGATCTCATGCAGAACTCAAAGATCAACGAATCCCTGAAACTTGCCGGCCTGGTTCAGGAAAAAATGGTGAGCGGCCTGAATAAAAAATTCAGCGCGGTCTCCAATCTTGGGGTCAAGAAGGCGCCTTTTGTGGTGCTCATCGGCGCCCAGATGCCTGCCATCCTCACTGAAATCGCTTTTCTCAGCAATCCCGAAGAGGCAAAACGGCTTAAGGATGAAGCCTACCTTGCCGGCGTGGCCAATCACATCTCCGGCGGCGTGGCCCAATATGTTGAAAGCATGAGCATGGCCAGCAACCGCAACCGCTGAACAGCCCCAGCAAACCCTGCCTGTTGTGCGGCACGCCCCTAGATTTCCCGGTACAGGGGCGAATCATTGTCGCGAAACTCTTCTTTTATTCTGACAAACTCCGGTTCCCGCCGGAGAAAAGCGGCAACAACCTTGGGATCGAACTGTTTGCCTGTGTTGCGAAGGATCTCCTGTTTCGCCTCCTCGTGACTCAAGCCGACACTGTAGCTCCGTTTGCTGGTCATGGCGTCATAGGCATCGGCCAACGCAACAATCCTGGCGCAAAGGGGAATCTTGTCTCCAGCCAAACCGTGAGGATAGCCCCTGCCGTCCCAGCGCTCATGATGCAGCTGGGCTATTTCCTGGGCAAGAAAAAGGTACTCCGATTCGGTCTGGGCATACACCTCCTGAATCAGGGAGCCGCCCACCAAGGCATGATCCTGCAGGGAGCACACCTCTTCGTGGTTCAACTTTTCCACCTTGTGCAGAAGTTCCACCGAGATGCCAACCTTGCCAAGATCATGGAGCGGACTGACCTTGGCAATCTCTTCCGCCACGGCAATGGTCAGTCCGAGCGTCGGCTCCGTAACGGCAAGATCCCTGGCAAGAACCCTGGTGAAATGGTACATCCGGTCCAGATGGCTGCCGGTTTCCTTGCTCTGTAAGGCCGCTAGCTTTGTCAGAAAAAAGATGAGTTCCTCGAATTTTTCAAGCTTGAGCACCCTGAATCCGCCTGCAACCCGGAGGCACAGCTCGACCGGCCGCACAGGTTTCCTCAGGAAATCGTCCGCGCCCAGGGAAAGGGCTTTGACCATGGTTTCCTCATCATCACAGTGGGTTTGAACCAAGATATAGATATAATGGAGCTGCCTTTTCCTGATCTCGGTGATGAGTTCAAAACCATCCAGACGCGGCATCTTCAAATCGGCAATCACGAACCGTATCTCGGGGGCGGCGGCTAATTTATCCAGGGCCTCCTGCCCGTCCTGCGCCTCAACCACTTCATATCCCGCCTCGCAGAGATACTCGCGCAGCAAATGACGTTGCAGCGCATCATCCTCGGCGATCAAAACCTTTTTGTTGTTATTCCAGGCAATGTTGCAGATCAGGTTTTCGGTCATGGTTTTCCTCAATGGATTGCGAGAAAACAGACGATTTTTTTATTGTAAGCAGATAAAAAATGAAAGCGCAACTTCTAGAAGCAACCGTGGGGAAGTCCTGGCCTCTGCAACCAACTTGCCAGCATACAACAAAAAAAGCCCTGCGGCCTTTCGGCCACAGGGCTTTCCCCCCTCCACGCCTTCTTCCCTGTTTCCGTTAAAATACGGCGCTGACCCCAAAGAAGAGCACGTTTTCTGAGTAGTCGCTGCTCTCAAGATTAGAATCGCTGTCGATGTGCTGGTAATCGACCTTGGCCTCGTAGCGCTCAAGAAACTTGCGGCTGATCATGAATCCAACCGTTTGCTTGGTATCGTCACGTTCCGCCCCTATGGAGGGGGTGACATGGCGGTATTCCTTGTCCTGATATTTCACCGACAACCGCGCCTTGGTCTCGTACCAGGCCGGCACCTGAACAGCGGCAAGTACGGTATTCCCCCAGTAATCGAACTCGGCCGCCGTGGCATTCTCACTCTCCAACCGGTAGCCAACCTGCAGATAGCCTTTGTTTTCCATGAAAAAAGCAAAGAGATCACCGCCCACTGCCTGGTTGACTCCATCCCGGCCGTTGTCCGTTGTTTTACGGAAATCCTTATCCTCGACATTATAGCTCAGCGAGGCATAGAGCCCGTGCGGCAGGGAAAACCCCGCGTTCGGAGTAAGCCGGTGGCTCTGCAGGAAGCCTTCCCGGCCAAGAAACATATAGCTGTAGGCATAGGAGAGCCCTGCCTCCACGCCGCCGAAATCCCGGCTGCCGTCCAGCCCCAGGGTGTGGGTCTGCAGATCGAACTGGGAGTAGTCGTCATAAAGACTCTGGTAGAGGCTGTAAGAAATTTCCGCTTCATAGGGTTTCGGCACCTTGAACCGGTACCCGCCCTCCATCTCCAGCACCGTGGCAAAATCGGCCTGATCGGTGGCCAGATCCTGTTCCTCCACGGTGAGGTTGTCGTCATACTCGCCGCCGAGGCCAAGTCTGAGGCGCCAAGGCTTGACGGAATCGCTCCCCTGCCGCTCGACGGTCTCAAGAAGGGTACTGGCGTTTTTGCCGGCATCGGAGCCAGGGTCCATGGCCACGGCTTGGCGAAGCGCCGCTAACGCCTCCTGACGGTTCCCCTCCTTGTAATGGGCCAGGCCGATATGGTAGGTGGCAAGCTGGGCAAACTCGCGGTCATAGCGCATGGCCGCCTGAAAAGGCGCGATGGAGCCCGCATAGTTGCCCTGCGCCTGCATGGTAAGGCCGGTGAAAAAATGGGCTGAACCGTTTTGCGGCTCCTGGCTGACAACCCGCTCCAGCATGCGGCCGGCGTCGCCGTATGCCCCCTGCCGGTAGAGAGTGATCGCCTGTTCCAAATCGGCCCCGGCCGATGCCGCCCAGGCAACATCCAGTCCGCCGTTTGCAACACACAATGCCAGCAACAGCGCCATCCCTGCCCCTTTGGTCCGCCAACCCATATATATTTCCTCATCCTGTGTTATGCCGCGCCTGTGCGGCTATGATTGCAAAAAAACAGGGCTCCCGCGCAATGCCGGAACCCTGCTCCTTCAGAGACAATCCCTATTTTTTGGATTTAACGGTTCTTCTTGCCCTTGGCGCTGGCGCGCTGATTCTCCTTGGCTACCTCTTTGGCGACTTCCTTGGCTGCCTGTTTGGCCACGTCTTTAGCTGCCTCCTGGGCTGAGCTTCTGGCCAATTGCCTTGACTCCTCCTTGGCCAAAGCCAGGGCCGCCTCCCGAGCCATCCCCTTGGCGGTCTCGTCCGCGGTTACCTTGGCCATCGTCTTGGCCTCTACTTTTACAGCTTCCTTGGCCATCGACCGGGCTTGAACCTTCGCCTGCTCCTTAACCGCGGACTGCGTGGCCTCTTCGGTTCCGCTCTTCATTTCTGTACGCAGGGTCTTGCGGGTGGTCTCCCGAGTCGCGGTCCGGGTAGCATCACGGCTGATGCGATCCGCCTTGGCCAAGAACTTCTCTTTCCGGGCTTCGGCCTGCTTCAAGAATTTTTCGTTGCCGGTCCGTTCATAGAGAGCCAGTAATTTAGCCTCTTCTTCCAGTGCTTTGGTCAGCGCGTTAATCTGTTGCTTGCTGTACTGGTCGGTGACAATGCGCTCCAAAAGGTCCAGGTCGTAATTAAGCGCCAGACGCTGCTGCACCGCATTGTTCAAGGAACGGTTCAGTGCAAAAACCTGCTCTGTGGACAGGTTGGCCACAAAAGCATCAACGCGCGCCGCATCGGTCGCTTCGGCAACGGCAGTGGTGTCAGTGGCTTCGGCAGTGGTGTCAGTCTCCTGTTTGCCGAGCTGCGCCATCAGGGTATTGCGTAGACGTTCCCGGTTCGCGAACTTGCTGCCGACCTTGGTGGCGGTAGTCGTGGTGGTGACTGTGGTTGTCTCGGTCGTTGGCGTCGTATCCGTGGTGACCACTGCGTCCGGAGTGGTGGAATCTGTCTCGGCCGCCACAACAACCGGCTCAGGAGCCGGCGCGGCGGCAAGCTCTTCGGCCAGGCATACGCCGTTAAGGCACAACATGGCGGTGAACACCGCGGCAACTGACAAAATTTTCTTCATGACGCTTCTCCTTTTTGATAATGGCCCGCACGACAAAACCTAACCGAACGATGAATCTTGACATCGTATCACAATGACTGACCATTAAGCAAGAGGCATGCCAGAAAAAACCGGAAGGGAATTCAGCGAGAAGGTGACCGCCGGCGGCGCGGCAGGGAGATATTGAGGCGTCTCAGGCGGGAGACAAAGGTGGAACGGTTGACCTGGGCGGCCTCCGCGGCCCAGGTCAGGTTCATGCTGTGCTGATCGAGAAGATAGGCCAAGTAGTCGCGCTCGACCTCCTCCCAAGTTCGCCGGCCAAAATCCAATCCCCTTGGACATGCCTGTGTGCTCTTTGCCTGCGGGGTTTCACCCGGCTGTCCCATGGGAGCCAAGCCCTGAAAAGGCAACGGCAGATCAACACGCCCAATTTCCTCCTGGCGGCAGACCACGGTGAGATACTTGGCCAAATTCTCCAGCTCCCGGATATTGCCGGGCCACGGGTAGACGCACAGCAATGCCAGCGCCTCGCGGTCCGGCCGTTTCGCCAAAACCCCGTTTTTGGCAGCCTCGCGCATGAGAAAAAGGTTGAACAGCAGCGGGATGTCCTCCGGCCGATGCCGCAACGGCGGGAGGGCTATGGGCAGGACAGAGAGGCGGTAGAAGAGATCGCGCCGAAAAGATTTTTCAGCAACCATACGTTCCAGATCCCGGTTGGTGGCCGCCACAAGGCGCACATCGACCAGCCTTGTCTCTGTACTGCCAAGCGGCTTGATCTCGTTATTTTGGATTACCCGCAGCACCTTGGCCTGGAGCTCTATGGGCATGTCGCCGATTTCGTCCAGAAAGAGGGTGCCGCCGTTGGCAGCCTCAAAAAGCCCCATCTTGTCCTTGACCGCGCCGGAAAAAGCACCCTTCTTATAGCCAAAAAGCTCACTCTCCAGCAACGTTTCGGGGATGGCGCTACAATTTTGCACCACCAGGGGCTGGCCGCGCCGGGGGCTGAGCCGATGCAGACGGGTGGCTGCCAGCTCCTTGCCGGTTCCTGACTCACCGGTTATCAACACCGGGTAATCTGTGGCTGCGTAGCTGACAAGCGTCTCCATCGCCTGTTGGAAAACCGCGCTCTGCCCCACGGCAAGGCCTTCCTCCTTGAGGGCTTCAAGCTCACTCTGGAGCAGGCGGCTCACCCCGACCTGACGGTCGTATTCCAAGGCATTGGAAAGGGCAACTGAGCCAATATTTACCAGCTCTTGCAGGAAATCGAGATCCTCATTTTCCAGGTTGACCGTGGAGTGTTCGGGATTGGTGTCTATGATCTCCACCGCCCCGTATACCGTCCCGCCTTTCAGAAGCAGGGGAAAAGCGAGAATGAGACTGCTCTTGATGGCAAGGTCCGCCTCAATGGGCTGGAAGTGGCGCGGATCGCTGCCCGGCCGCGAAAGGGCCATTTTGCCCGTTTCGATCACCCAGCGCACCAAACTCTTAGTCGCCAACGGCAGACACAGCCCCTTCACCTTCTCGCTCTCTATTCCTTCTGCCTCAAGACAGCAAAAGCCATTTTCCTGCCGGATCCAGATGGAGCCGCGGTCCACATTCTGCAGCCGAAGCAGGGCCCGCAAAAATTTGCGCTGCAGCGCTTGCGGCTCCAGCTCGCCGGAAAATGACTTGAAGAGTTCAATCAATGGTTCTTTCATACTGACAACATACCACCTTTTAATTGAAATATAACCATAAACGATTAAATACAATCAATGGATTCTGTGCAAAAAAAGACCGGGTCAGCATCGCTGCTGCCCGGCCTTGCTTTGTCTATCAGAGAGAAGACCTATTCGGCCCTTGCCGCTTCCCGGCCTGCCTTGAGGTCCGTCCCTTCCAGAAAACGGTGGATGGACTCAGCCGCCTCCTTGGCCTGAAACACCGCCTTGGCCACGGTCTGGGGCCCGAGCACCGCATCGCCTGCGGCAAAGACCCAGTCCACCGAGGTCTGCATGGTGACCTCGTCCACCACATAGGTGCCCCAGCGGGTCATGGTGAAATCGAGGCCTGAGCCCGCAGTCGGGTCCACATCCTGACTGATGGCCGGGATAATGGCGTCCGCCTCGATCATGAAGTTGGAGCCCTCAACCACCTCCGGCCGGCAACGGCCCGAGGCATCGCACTCGCCGAGCTTCATCCGCAGACACTCGATCTTGGTGAGCCGCCCGTTCTCGCCGTGGATCTTCACCGGCGCGGCCAGCATCTCGATGCGCACCCCTTCCTCCTCCAGATGATGAATCTCTGCCTGGGCCGCGGGCATCTCCGCCTTGGTGCGGCGGTAGAGGATGAACACCTGATCCGAGCCGGTTCGCAGCGCGGTGCGGGCGCAGTCGATGGCCACGTTACCCCCACCCACCACCACCACGTTGCGGCCGAGGTTGAGCTCTTCGCCGACATTGACCCGCCGGAGATAATCGACCCCGTGCAGCACGCCGGCAAGATCCTCGCCCTCAACCCCAAGCTTGCGGCTGGCGTGCGCCCCGGGCCCGAGGAAGACCGCGCCGAAGCCCTCGTTCTGCAAATCCTGCAGGCTCTTATCCTTGCCAATGGTGATGTTGTTCACCACGGTGACCCCGCAGTTGCGCAGGGCGTCGAATTCCGCCTCGATGATTGCCCTGGGCAGACGGTAGGCAGGGATGCCCACCGCCAGCATGCCGCCAGAAACAGGCAGGCTCTCGAAGATGGTGCAGGGATAGCCCAAATGGGCCAGATAATAGGCCACGGACATCCCGGCCGGGCCGGAACCGATAATGGCTACTTTTTTTGGCTTGGGCAGGGCGCAGGCCTTGAGCAGATTCTTGTTGTTGGCCACCATCCAGTCGACGATGTAGCGCTCGAGCATGCCGATGGCCACCGGTTCTCCCTTTTTCCCCCGGATGCAGTGCCCCTCGCACTGGAATTCATGGGGACAGACCCGCGAACAGATGGCGGGCAGCGAGTTGGTTTCGCGGTCCAGCCAGTACGCCTCCTCGATCTTGCCCTCGCGCAACAGCTTGATAAAGCCGGGGATATCATTATGCACCGGGCAACCCTCCCGGCATTTGGGTTTTTTGCATTGCAGGCACCGCTCCGCCTCCAGCTGTGCACCCTTGGCCTCATAGCCGGAAGTCACCTCGGCAAAATTTTTGATCCGTTCGGCAACGGGCAATTCCCGAGAAAATTGACGGGGGATGTCCATTCTTTCTTTTGTCTCCATCACTGCCTCCTACCCGGAAGATTGAAGCATCGGTACAAGTACCGATATTTATCGTAATAACGACAGGTTAGACTCTATTTCCGCATGGTAATATGTTTTGAAAAGCATTTCATGCATAATTATCTTTGCCGACGATGGCAGCCGTAAAAAGTTGCCTGCTATCCTGCCGGCGTCTTCCCGTTCCAGAAATTACTGCCAACTTCGCTGCTAGCAAGCCAACAAAAGGCTCTTGACAATTCAGGGGATATCCCGCAAGCTTAATTAATTTCCATCCAACCATAAGAAATACTGCGAGCGGACATCCATGAAAGCGGAATTCATCAATCCATTTTTAACTGCAGCCAAGAATGTCCTGGAAACCATGGCGCAGACCCAGGTAACTCCGCAAAAACCCCGGCTGAAAGAAGGCACCACCTCGTATGGCGAGGTTACCGGTATAATCGGCATGACCTCGGCGGAGATCACCGGCTCCATGATCGTGAGTTTTACGGAAAAGTGTATCCTGAAGATTGTCGCCAACATGCTGATGGAAGAGCCCAAGGCAAAGATTGACGATGAGGTTGTTGATGCTGTCGGCGAGCTGACCAACATGATCTGCGGGGGCGCCAAGGCCCAGCTGGCCAAGCTTGATCACAAGTTTGACCTGGCCACCCCCAACATGATTGTTGGCAAGGGCATCGAAATCTCTTATTACTCCAAAGCGCCGACCATTGTCATCCCCTTTGAGACCGCAGCTGGCACCTTTGTTGTTGAGGCCAATCTCAGCGAAAAAGGCTAAGCGTCCTCACCCCAACGCAGGATAAAAAAAAGCCGCTCGTTGCCGAGCGGCTTTTTTTTATTATTATCTCTCTTCGGGTCTCAGGAAGGCTTGCGCCTCTCGGCAACCTTCAACCGGCTCAAAGCCCGTTGCAAAGCAGCCTCGGCCCTGGTACGATCAAGTTTTTCCTTCTGGGCCTGCGCTTCGGCCAGACGTTTTTCCGCCCGTTCCTTGGCCCGCATCGCGCGATCGACATCAATATCCGCCCCGCGCTCCGCCGATTCAACAAGAAAGGTCAGCTTGTTATTGGACACTTCACAAAAACCGCCACTCACCATCAGGGTTTCTTCCTGGGCACCGGTCTTGTAGGTCAGGACACCAACCTTGATCGTGCTCAGAAAAGGCGCATGGTTGGCGAGAACACCAAATTCACCGCCGTAGCCGGGAGCGGTGACAATGTCAACCTCCTTGCTCACTACGGCCCCTTTGGGAGTTACCACTTCCAACTTTAATTTTTCAGCCATGGGTAATCCTCAAGTCCTTGCCGAACCCGCCCCACGGGGATTGGTCCGGCAAGTCAGTCAGTTCCTTAAGCAGCAGCCTTCTCTTTATTGGCTTTCTCAACCGCCTCTTCAATGCTGCCTACCATGTAGAAAGCGGTCTCGGGCAGCTCGTCGTGTTTGCCTTCCAGGATCTCCTTGAAGCCACGGACCGTGTCGGCAACCTTGACGTA
This sequence comes from Desulfurivibrionaceae bacterium, assembly GCA_041662645.1. Classification (GTDB taxonomy): domain Bacteria; phylum Desulfobacterota; class Desulfobulbia; order Desulfobulbales; family Desulfurivibrionaceae; genus Thiovibrio. The sequence continues at coordinate 456 of JBAZSA010000039.1, read as the reverse complement.
CTTACCGGCCATGCCGGTAAAGGTCTCGGCAACGGTGAAGGGCTGGGACAAGAAGCGCTGAATCTTACGGGCGCGGGTAACCAGGGTCTGGTCCTCTTCGGAGAGCTCGTCCATACCCAGAATCGCGATGATATCCTGCAGATCCTTGTACTTCTGGAGGCTGGTCTGTACGCCACGGGCAACCAGATAATGCTCCTCACCCAAAACATTGGGATCGAGAATACGGGAGGTGGAGTCCAGGGGATCAACAGCCGGGTAGATGCCAAGCTCTGCGATCTGACGGGAAAGAACAACGGTACCGTCAAGATGGGCAAAGGTGGTGGCCGGAGCCGGGTCGGTCAAGTCGTCGGCCGGTACGTAAACGCACTGTACCGCGGTGATGGAACCCTTGTTGGTGGAGGTGATCCGCTCCTGGAGCGCGCCAAGGTCGGTGGCCAGGGTAGGCTGATAACCAAC
>JBAZSA010000038.1:0-17908 GCA_041662645.1 Desulfurivibrionaceae bacterium | reverse complement strand
CAAGGAGATCGAGGTAAAGGACAAGTTCGAGAACATGGGCGCCCAGATGGTCAAGGAGGTTGCCTCCAAGACCTCCGACGTGGCCGGCGACGGCACCACCACCGCCACCATCCTGGCCCAGGCCATCTATGCCGAGGGCTCCAAGCTGGTTGCCGCTGGCAATAACCCCATGGACATCAAGCGCGGCATCGACAAGTCCGTCGAGGCTGTGGTTGCCGAATTGAAGAAAATCGCCAAGCCCACCAAGGAGCAGAAAGAGATTGCCCAGGTCGGCACCATCTCCGCCAACAATGACGCCACCATCGGCAACATCATCGCCGAGGCCATGGACAAGGTTGGTAAGGAAGGCGTTATCACCGTGGAAGAGGCCAAGGGCATGGAGACCACCCTGGACGTGGTCGAGGGCATGCAGTTTGACCGCGGTTACCTCTCTCCGTACTTTGTCACCGACGCCGAGAAGATGGAAGTAAACCTGGAAGAGCCCTTCATCCTGATCAACGAGAAAAAGGTCAGCAACATGAAGGATCTGCTCCCCATCCTTGAGCAGATCGCCAAGATGGGCCGTCCTCTGTGCATCATCGCCGAGGACGTGGACGGCGAGGCCTTGGCCACCCTGGTGGTCAATAAGCTGCGCGGCACCCTGAGCGTTGCGGCAGTCAAGGCCCCTGGCTTTGGCGACCGCCGCAAGGCCATGCTGGAAGACATCGCCACCCTCACCGGCGGCCAGGTGATCACCGAAGACCTCGGCATCAAGCTGGAAAACGTCACCATCAATGATCTCGGTACTGCCAAGCGCATTGTCATGGACAAGGACAACACCACCATCGTGGACGGCGCCGGCGACAAGAAGAATCTCGAGGCCCGGGTCAAGCAGATCCGCGCCCAGATCGATGCCTCCACCTCCGACTACGACCGCGAGAAGCTCCAGGAGCGTCTGGCCAAGCTGATCGGCGGTGTTGCGGTTATCAATGTCGGTGCAGCCACCGAGATCGAGATGAAGGAGAAGAAGGCCCGCGTTGAAGATGCCTTAAACGCCACCCGCGCTGCGGTGGAAGAGGGTATTGTCCCCGGCGGCGGCGTTGCCTACCTGCGTTGCCTCGGGGCGTTGAAGAACCTCAAGCTTTCCCCGGAGTTGGATCTCGGCAGGCAGATCGTGGCCCGCGCCCTCGAAGAGCCGGTACGTCAGATCGCCAACAACGCCGGCCTCGAAGGTTCGGTAATCGTTGAGCATGTCAAGAACATGAAGGGCTCCAAGGGCTTCAACGCCGATACCGAGAAGTTTGAAGACCTGCTTGAGGCAGGGGTCATCGATCCTGCCAAGGTAACCCGTTTCGCCCTGCAGAACGCAGCCAGCGTTTCCGGGCTGCTGCTCACCACCGAGTGCATGATTGCCGAGCATCCCGAGGAAGATAAGGGTGCTGGCGGCGGCATGCCTGGCGGCATGGGCGGCATGGGCGGCATGGGTGGCATGGGCGGCATGATGTAAGAGCTGCCCCGCGCTGGTTCCTTTGTACTGCAAGTAGCCCCCGGATTTTTCGCCTGCGGAAACACCGGGGGCTTTTTTGTGGTTGACAATTGGTGCAAAATCTTGAATATAAGGACTTTCTTTTGCACGGCGATGTAGCTCAGTTGGTTAGAGCATACGGCTCATATCCGTAGTGTCCGGGGTTCAAGTCCCTGCATCGCCACCACACATAAGCTAGGCATGTAATAATATCATTGCCTTATGTCATATGAAAGCCTCCGATTTGAGTCCTTGCACAAAGGGTTATACAAAATCGGAGGCTTTTCTTTTGTTCAATCCCCATCTTTAACCAGCCTCAAACAATCTTTTTAAGCCCTCAACAACCCTATTGCCGAGTTTTCAAAATTATGCAGTTTAGGCCGGGGAATTACGATGAAATATAACTATATCGGAAAAAGCGGGTTGAGAGTCTCCAACATCTGCATGGGGACGATGACCTTCGGAAAAAAATGCGATAAAAGGATATCGTTTGAAATCCTTGATAAGGCCTACGCGAACGGGATTAATTTTTTTGATACGGCTGAAGTCTATCCCGTTCCTCCGACGGCGGAAACGTATGGAATCACGGAAGGGATCTTTGGTGAGTGGCTGGCGGATAAGCCACGGGATTCGATTATCATTGCCACGAAAGTAGCGGGAGCGGCCAATGGTTGGTTCGTGCCGCCGGTGCGGCACGGTCTGACTGCCATAGATGCGTTTCATATCACGACCGCCGTCGAAGGGAGCCTAAGGAGGCTCAAGACCGATTATATCGATCTGTATCAGATTCACTGGCCCGACACGGTCGTGCCCATTGAAGAGAGCCTTGAAGCGCTTGATCTGCTCGTCCGTAGCGGGAAGGTCCGCTATATCGGGACATCGAACGAGAATGCCTACGGGTTGACAAAAGCCTTGGAGACCAGCCGTTATCGTGGGTTCAAACGATTTGAAAGCATCCAGAACAACTTTTCGATGCTCAATCGGCGCTTCCTTGATGAAATTGCCATCGTCTGTCAAAAAGAGCAGGTCGGCCTGCTCCCCTTTTCGCCGCTGGCCGGAGGAGTATTGAGCGGGAAATATGTGCCCGGCGGGTCTTGGGAAGGCTTTCGCTTCGGGGACTACCTGACCAATCCTGATCCGAGGATGAAAGCGCAAGCCGGACGATTTGCAGGCGAGCGTTCGGTGGCTGCGGCACAAAAATATGCTGCCATCGCACAAAAATATGGGCTTGCCCCGGCAACTATGGCGGCAGCATGGACGCTCAGTTTTGATTTTGTGCCCAGCACGATCGTTGGGGCGACTCATCCCACACAACTTGATGATACCCTCAGGGCATCGGAAACAATCCTCCCGAAAGAGCTCCTGAAAGAGTGTGACAGCGTCAATCAGGAGATTTTGTATCCGATGGGATAATTGGGATATTGAATGGTATTACTATGGGGTTTTCTTGGCGATGAACGCGACTGCTATCAATCCATTGCAATCTCCAGCCTCCGAGACCGCTAACCAGCGCAACTGGCTTGGTTGGCTGGTTTTCGGCCTGGTGTCGGCCGGCCTCTACCTGATCAGCCGTTACAATTACTTGTTGTTCCACAGCCTGTTGGAGGTTTTCAGCATTGTCGTGGCTGGCTCCCTGTTCGTGGTCGTCTGGACCTCCCGGCACTACAGCAACAACCCTTATCTGCTCTTCATCGGCATCGCGTATCTGTTTGTCGGCGGGATAGATTTACTGCATACCCTCTCCTATCCAGGGATAAACATCTTCCCAGACTACCCCTTTTACGCCAATCAGCTCTGGATCGGCGCTCGTTTTCTGGAAAGCATCTCCCTGTTCCTGGCTTTCCTGGTCGGCTTTAGCTCCCGCCCGTTTCGATCCACCACAATATTTGTGGGGTACTCGCTGGGCACGGGCCTCCTGATCGCCAGCATCTTCGTGTGGAAGATTTTTCCGGAATGTTTCAGCAGTAGTGTTGGCTTAACCCCCTTCAAAAAAAACAGCGAATACTTGATCTGTGCCATTATCCTGCTGGATATGGGGTTACTGTTCCATTATCGGGCTCGGTTCACCAAGAGGATTTTCCGCTTACTTCTCTGGTCGATGATCTGCACTATTATCTCCGAGCTGGCCTTCACTTTCTATGTGAACAACTATGACTTTTCCAACCTGGTGGGTCATTATTTTAAACTTTTCTCCTTTTGGCTCATTTACCTGGCGATCATCGAAACCAGTATTAAAGAGCCATATCAGTTGATCTTTCATGATCTGACCCATGCCAACCTGCAGCTCCGGGAGAAGGTGGCTCTCCTTCGCCAAACCGAGAAGGAGCTGCGCACCGCGCTCAATGAGGTGAAAAACCTGAGCGGTCTCTTGCCCATCTGCGCTTCCTGCAAGAAGATTCGTGACGATCAGGGCTATTGGAACAGGCTCGAGACGTACATCAGCAAGCACTCCGAGGCACAGTTCAGCCATGGCTATTGCCCGGAATGTTATCAAAAGGTGTTGCTTGAAATAGATCGCCGCGCAAAGGGGAACAAGGGATATCCCGGGGAGTAATCCATATCTGAGTATCACTAATCTTCAGCCAGTTCTTTGGCGTCATTCCCGCGCAGGCGGGAATGACTTGGTTGTGCTAGTAAACAATTCAAAAACCGTTATTTATCAGCAGGTTGCCCTGCCAGTCTTGAATATTGACTGAAGTTCGATGGTAATCAGAAATCCATATCGTAGCGAAAAACCATGGACTCTCGGTCGATAACCGAGGCCGGGAGTTTTTTGTTTAGAATTCGGGGAGAAAAGTTATGCTCAAGAAGGCTTTTCTGTGGGCAGTGTTCGTTGTCGCGGGGCTCCTGCTGCTTATCTATTATTACGGCGCCGCAGGGATTGATTATTCAATTACCATCAATGGCGAAGAGATTCACGGTCTTCAAGAAGTGGCGTTTGCCACGGGAGGCTTGTTGGTTGCGGGGCTTGCAGTGGTGGGGGTATTGGCTCTTGTGGCGCTGGTTCTGGCCGGGGCATCCATGGTCTTGCTGGGGGTGTTCGCGTTTTTCTTTCTGGGGTTGCTCTTTCTGTTTTCTCCAGTCTGGGTGCCTGTTGCCGGATTTGCAATTGTTATAGCGCTTCTATACCGGAAGCGTAAAAGTAAGGGTCCTGCCGATAAGCGGTGCTGGTAATCGGGAGGGTTTTCCGTGCGCTGGCCCGGCCATAAAAAAAGCGCCCACTCGGGAGCGCTTTTTTTATTCTATGATCCGTGATTGGAGTTATTCGTCATCCTCCAGGTCGTCCTCTTCAAGCTCCTCGTCCTCCAGAACCTCGGCATCGTCGTCGGTATCCTCATCCTCGCTTCCGGCATCATCATCTCCGGGCAAGTCATCGTCCGCGGAGGTGTCTGATTCCTCCTCCGGCCCGGCGGCAAGGTCGTCCTCATCCTCGGCCGAAGGCTTGCGGATTTTTGACGGGGGTAGGATGATGGCGGTGATTTTATCAATATCTTGTCGCACCAGCGGATCTGCAAGACAAAAGGCACATTCGGCAATGTGCTTTTCCATGAAGGAAACCATGCGGGCGGGGGCCATGGATTCTTCCTGGACTTGGGCATACCATGATTTGACAAGCCTCTGCAAGCGCTCGCATTCCATCGCTACATACTCCTTTGTCTGATTCAAAACCGGCGCAACATCACCAACAAGACAAGCCCCATGCTTGCCGTAAGTCGAGCCATATGTACAGTATTTTTTTTCCGCTGCCCAGACTCTTTTGTCAAAAAAAGAAAAATGTTGTTTCCCTGCGGCCAACATTATATCTTGGCTCAGCGGATGGAAGTGGAAAGGGCTCTGGTGGCTCTCCCGGACTTCAAATCCGGTGCACCGGGTTAACAGCCTGGTGGGTGGGTTCGATTCCCATGCACTTCCGCCAAAAGATAATGCAAAGTTAACAATGGAGAATGAAAAGTTAAGGGAAACTTCTCCTCGTTCTTCGTCTCGCTTTTCACTTTTAATTTTTCACTTTGCACTCTTCACTGCCATCAACGGATATCCCATCTTCTCCCGCTGGGCCACGAACTGTTCTGCCACCTTTCTCGCAATATTCCGTATTCTGCCGATATATCGGGTGCGCTCCGCCACGCTGATGGCCTTGCGTGCGTCCAGCAGGTTAAAGGTGTGCGAACACTTGAGGCAATAGTCATAGGCGGGCAGGATCAGTTCCGCATCCAACAGCCTGTGGGCCTCGGACTCAAAGGTGTCGAAAAACGAGAGCAGGGCCGTCACATTCGCCTGTTCGAAGTTGAAGGTGGAAAACTCCACCTCGGCCTGATGAAAGATGTTGCCGTAGGATACCTCGGAGTTCCAGGCGATGTCGTAGACGCTGTCCACCCCCTGCAGATACATGGCGATGCGTTCCAGGCCGTAGGTCACTTCCACGGTGACCGGAGAGAGCTCCAAGCTGCCTGCCTGTTGGAAGTAAGTGAACTGGGTGATCTCCATGCCGTCCAGCCACACCTCCCAGCCCAGGCCGGAAGCGCCCAGGGTGGGAGATTCCCAGTCGTCCTCGACAAAGCGGATGTCGTGCTCCAGCGGGTCAAGGCCGAAGCGGGTGAGGCTTTCGATGTAGAGGTCCTGGATGTTTGGCGGCGAGGGCTTGATCATCACCTGAAACTGGTAGTAATGCTGGAGCCGGTTGGGGTTTTCGCCATACCGGCCATCGGTTGGCCGCCGCGAGGGCTGGACGTAAGCGGTTTTCCAAGGCTCCGGACCCAGGGCCCGCAACAGGGTGGCCGGATGGAAGGTGCCGGCTCCCACTTCCATGTCATACGGCTGTTGCAGTGCGCAACCCTGTTGGGCCCAGAATCTGCTGAGTTCGAGAATGATATCCTGAAAATACATGTGTTTTCCTTGCTGGCCTTGGGAACAGGCGATTTTTAGCTGATGCAACAGCCATTTTTTTGAAACCCTTGTAGGAGCGGCTTCAGCCGCGAAATACCGTGCGTTCCGCCGGCCCTATTTTTTCGCGGCCGAAGCCGCTCCTACAGGCCTTCATCCTTTAATACATAGCAAGCAGGGCTGGCAAGATTTTTTTACGAATAACAAGGGAGATAGCACGGCGGAATGGGAAGCGGAGCGCGCATGTCCTTCAAAGGCAGGGTATTTGTGGAAACGAGAGGGAATGAAAAATCGAGCAAGCTGACAGCTGTTTTCTGAAGAGGTATTCACCTTTTATACATTTTTATTTTGACAACCGTGTCAGACTGCGGTAACAAAGTACAATTCTTTGTATTTTTATAAGGAGTTGCGCTGATAGCTGCCAGCTTACAGCCATCAGCTAAAAATCAGTTCACGATCTTGCTGCCACCTTCGAGGGGGGAGCATGAACCATAGGGGGCATGTGGACGTCGCATGCCACCGAGAGGGAGGGGGTGGAGACTTCACCCCGAATTACCAATTATTTTCTTAAGGAGAAAGTGGGATGGTGAAAAAAATTTCTACATTGGCACTGGCCGGTCTTTTGGCTCTTCCTGCCTTGGCTTCCGCGGGTGCGGGCGGCGCTGCCGCCACTTCGGACATGCAGGCGCAGGTTGATGCATTGACCAAGCAACTGAATGCCCTGAAGGCTCAGATGTCGGACATCAAGAGCGCTCAGGACCAGAAGTTCGAGGAGTTCAATGAAAAGGCTGACAAATGGGATATGGCTTCCCGTTTTCAGTGGAGTGGCGATTTCCGTTCCCGTTACGATTATTACACCCGGGATCGGAGAGTGTCTAACGTTGGCATGTTTACTCCCCCAGCTGGGCCGATCACTTATACCGATGTCACGGACAAGAACAACAGCCTGATGACCAACCGTCTGCGGCTTGACATGCGTGCCAAGGCTCTGGAGAACGTGGAGTTCAAGGGGCGTCTGGCCATGTACAAGGCTTGGGGCATGCAGAGCACTCCCGATGACAACACCGGTGGGTATATCGGCTCTTTCCCTGCTTTTGATGGAAATGCAACCCGGACCCCGAGTGATAGCGCCTTGCAGGTGGATCGCGCTTTTGTGAACTGGAACAACATCGGCGGCGCTCCGGTATGGTTCTCCATTGGCCGCAGGCCCACCACCGATGGCCCACCCAACCAGTTGCGTATGAACAGCGACGAGCGGATGGCCACCCCCACCGCTTACATGGATTGGCCATTTGATGGTATCTCCATGGGCTATGCCTACAACAACCTCTTTGGCATTCAGGATGCCCCTGGCCGGGTCCGCGTTTGTTACGGACGTGGTTTTGAGAACGGTCTGAGCGAGGACAACACGGGAATCAATGACACCGATTTTATCGGGGTTAGCTGGGATATCTACAAGAAGGGCAACCGTTTTGCCTATGTGCAGTCCTTTGCCGCCATGGATGTTTTCAATTACCCGGATTTCACCGATGAGTTGATGGCAATGGGTGCGCCAACTGTGTATGGTGACAGAGCAAATATTGGCAACATCTATCATACATCCGGCGTGTACCAGGACAAATTTCAGGACTTGAATTACTTTCTGTCTGCCGGCTGGAGCCGCACCGACCCCAACGACAGGGGCATGATGAATGAGTGGACATCTGGTCTTGCTAACACTGACGAAGAAGATGGTTTTGTTGTGCATCTCGGTGTGCGTTATGACATCCCGGATTCTCTCTTCAAGGTTGGCGCCGAGTACAACCATGGATCCAAGTACTGGATTGCCATGACCCCCGGCCATGACGATCTGTACGCCTCCAAGCTGGCGACTCGTGGTGATGTTTACGAGGTATACGGTATCTACGACATTCCGGGCGGCGAGGCGGTGTCTAAGTTCGGCAAGGCTTGGATGCGTCTTGGCTACCAGCATTACGAGTATAATTATACTGGTTCCATGGATTGGACCACCATGCCTTACGATGTTAACGAGAACAATGAAGCATGGAAAGCAAATTTTGCTGGTCAGGCCATTGTTGATAGCGCCGATCAGGTGTACTTGACCTTCGAGGCTGCATTCTAATCCGGTCTCTTGTGTAGTTAGTACCTGCTGTTTACGTAATAAAAAAAGAGGGAAGGGCGCAAGCCCTTCCCTCTTTTTGTTTTTTGCGGCCTCGGGCCAGCACGGGTTTGCTTTCACGCTTTGCGGAACGCTTACGGTATGATATATATCATACTGGAGGTGCTATTATGGGACAGGCAAAGGTAGCAATAACCATGGACGACATGCTTTTGGCAGAGCTTGACAATCTGGTCAAAAGGCATTTGTTTCCCAATCGCAGTAAGGCGATACAGATTGCAGTTGCTGAAAAACTACAACGTCTTGCCAAAAAACGCCTTGCCGCGGAACTGGCCAAGTTGGACATGGCGGAAGAACGCTCTTTCGCGGAAGAAGGAATGGGGCTGGAGCATGATGCATGGCCCACATATTGAGAGGCGAAATCCGTTGGGCTGACCTTAATCCGGTGCGCGGCTCCGGGCAGGCCGGAACCCGGCCAGTCCTCGTCATCAGCAGCGATATCTTCAATGTACGCGCAGGCGTTGTCATTGCCCTGGCTCTTACCAGTCAACCCCAGCGTGCGGGCTTTCCCCTTACCTTCGAGCTTGAGTATCCAGATCTTCCCAAAAAATCGTGGGTTAAAATCAGCCAGATTCGCACCCTTGCCGTGGAGCGCATCGGGGCGCGGATATGTCGGCTTGCCCCTGAAACCCTTGGCCAGATCGTTGAGGGTTTGAATGAAATAGTTGGAGATTAGGGTTTCAAAAAGAGAGACATCCCGTGATTTTTTTTTCTCATCATCCACTGGTTTCCAGCGCAACCTTTTCCAGACACGACGGCGTAAGCGAGGCCCCGTATCATTCGCGCAATATCGGCCTGCATGTTGGTGATAACGAGGCGCGGGTTCTGCGAAACAGAGCGTTACTCAAGGAAGAGCTTGGGTTGGCGCGTCTGGTTTCTGCCAAGCAGGTACACGGGGACAGTATTCTGAATGTGGATTGGCTGCCGGATGCGGATGAAGAGTATCCGGGCCATGACGCCCTCATGACAAATATCCCCCAGATCGGCCTGATGATCCAGCAGGCCGACTGCCAAGCGGTCATGCTCTATGATCCTGAGCATGCGGCGGTGGCCAACATCCATTCCGGCTGGCGGGGCAGTGTGGCGAACATCATCGCCAAAACCGTGGCCGCCATGACCTCAGCCTACGGCACCCGTCCAGCCGCGTTGCATGCCGCCATCAGCCCCTCTTTAGGGCCATGTTGCGGGGAGTTTATCAACTACCGCGCCGAGCTGCCACCCGCGTTTCATGCCTACCAGACACAGCCCAATCATTTTGATTTTTGGGCCATCAGCCGCGATCAACTCCGCGACACAGGGGTATGCATCGAACATATCGAGATCGCGGGGAGCTGCACGGTCTGTAATGAAAATTATTTTTCCTACCGCCGCGATGGTGTGACCGGCCGCTTTGCTTCGGTAATAGGGCTGATTTCAGCTGGCAGCTTTCAGGCATCAGCTGTCAGGCAAAAAAGGGTGGATAATGAGCAATTTTCATGAGTTGTTAGTCTGGAAAAAAGCGCATGCTTTGGCGGTGCATCTCTACAAAATATCTCAATCTTTTCCGAAGGAAAAATTGTATGGGCTGACCAGCCAGATGCGGCGCGCTTGTGTATCCATTCCCGCCAACATTGCGGAAGGATGTGGCCGGGGAAGTGATGCCGATTTTGCGCGATTCTTATACATTGTCATGGGTTCCGCATGTGAGTTGGAATATCATCTTTTGCTTGCTTGTGAACTGAAGTTCGTGGAAAGAGGGAGAATTGATTCAGCGGTTGAGGAACTCGCCGAAATCAAAAAGATGCTCTCCGGCCTTATAAAAAAGCTGAAAACTGTCAGCTGCAAGCCGTCGGCTGATTCTTTATGCTAAATTCCCGCGCCATAGCCATGGAGACCCTCCTTGCCTGGGAGAAAGCGCAGGAGCCGCTGGATCAGGTGCTGGAAAGCATGGTGTCTCTGGCTGCCATGGACGATCCGCGCGACAGGCAACTTGTCATGGCTCTGGTCTACGGGGTTGTCCGCTGGCAAGGCTATCTGGATGCAATTATCCAGAAATTTTCCAGCCATCCCCTGCGGCAAATGAAGCCCCTTACCCTCGCGGCGCTCAGGGTCGGCCTGTATCAGCTTGTTTTTCTCGATCGGGTCCCGGAATCAGCCGCCATCAATGAAACGGTCCAGGGGTTGAAATCGGCCCGGCAGCCGAAATGGCTTACCGGTTTTGTCAACGGGGTGCTCCGCGCCATTGCGCGGCAGAAAGCGGTCCTGCCCGCGCCCGATGAGGCGGCGGCGGTGCTGAGCCATCCTGCTTGGCTGGTGGCGCGGTGGAAAGCGCTGTTCGGCCCGGAGAGGACCCGCCGAATCTGTTGGATAAACAACACCCAGCCGGAGCTGGTGGTACGGGTGAACAGCCGCCGTATTTCCACAGACGATTGGCTAACCCGCCTGCGGGAAAATGGGATTGAGTGCGAGCGCGGCCTTTTTGCCCAGGATGCGGTGCGGATCAAAAATTTTCAGGGCTCGGTTACCGCCCTGCCCGGTTATGGGGAAGGCTTTTTTGTGGTGCAGGATGAGGCGGCCCAACTTGTCACGCAACTGCTGGCGCCGTTTACTGATGGCAGATATCTTGACGCTTGTGCTGGGCTTGGCGGCAAGACCCTGCATCTGGCGCAGGTGTTGCCGGAAAAAGCCAGTGTGGTGGCGGTGGAGCCAAGCCAGAAACGCCAGGCCCTGCTTAGAGACAATTTGCATCGCCTTGGCGGGGTGGAGATAGAAATCCATGGCACGACACTCCAGGAGTTTGCCGGACAGCGCCAAGGGGGTTTTGCGGGCGTTCTCGTCGATGCGCCCTGCTCCGGCCTGGGCGTTATCCGGAGACAGCCCGATATCCGCTGGAAGAGAACGATGGAGGCGTTGCGAGGGTATCATGTCAGACAACTGGAGTTGCTGGCCGTCGCGGCAGGGCTTGTTGAAAAAGGAGGCGTGCTCGTCTATGCGACCTGCAGCATTGATCCGAAGGAAAATGACGAAGTGATTGCAGCTTTTTTAGATGCGCAGCCAGAATTTTCCATCACTCCGGTGCAGGAGTATCTTCCCGAAGCGGCCAGGAGCTTGTGCGATGATCAGGGCTTTTTTAAAACCACGCCCGAGCAGGGGTTGGATGGTTTTTTTGCGGCACGGATGGTGAAAAAGAGCTAGGGGTTGTTGTGCGCCCACGATTGATGATTACAGTGAGTTATCATCGGGCCGCAAAATGCGGCACAATTCGTTGTGAACGGCTTATTGGTATCTCATGGAACCCAAATATATCAGCATCCGTGGTGCGCGGATGCACAATCTGAAAAATATCAGCGTGGATCTGCCCCGCAACCGGCTGGTGGTTTTTACCGGCTTGAGCGGCTCGGGCAAATCCTCCCTTGCTTTTGACACCCTCTACGCCGAGGGGCAGCGCCGCTATGTGGAATCGCTCTCCACCTATGCCAGGCAGTTTTTGGGGCAGATGGAAAAGCCCGAGGTGGATTCGCTGGAGGGCTTGAGTCCGGCGGTATCCATCGAGCAGCGGACCACCAGCCGGAATCCCCGTTCCACAGTGGGCACCATCACCGAGATCTACGATCATCTGCGGTTGCTCTTTGCCCGGGTGGGCAGGCCCTATTGCCCGGAGTGCGGCGAGGAGATCCGGCCCCAGTCCGTGCAGGACATGGTGGCAAGCCTGCTCGCCCTTGCGGAGGGGACGAAGATCGTCCTGCTGGCCCCGCTGTTGGACGGAAAAAAGGGCGAGCACCAGGCGGTGCTGCAGAAGCTTCGCCGCGAGGGGTATGTCCGGGCGCGGATTGACGGGGAGATCCGCGATCTGGGTGAGGAGATTGTTCTGGAAAAGAACAAGCGCCACACCATCCAAGCGGTGGTGGACCGGCTGGTGATCAAGCCTTCGGTTGCCCGGCGGCTGTCCGATTCCGTGGCCACCACCGTGCAGTTGGGCCAGGGCTTTTTGCTGGTGCAACTGGTGGAGACCGGAAAGGAAATCCTCTACAGCGAGCATGCCGCCTGCGTCCGTTGCGGCAAGAGTTTGCCGGAACTCTCCACCCAGCTGTTTTCCTTCAACAACCCCAAGGGCGCCTGCCCGGAATGCGGCGGCCTGGGGGTGAAGCAGTTTTTCGATCCTGAGCTGGTGGTGCCCAACCCCAAGCTCAGCCTCAATCAGGGCGCCATCCTTCCCTGGCAGTCCAACTCGCCCTCCACCTATACCCCGGAACTCATGGCCGCACTTGCCCGGCAATACAGGTTTTCCTTGGATACCCCGTTTGCCAAACTGCCCGAGCGAGCCCAGGAGGTTATTCTGCACGGCAGTGGATTCGAGGATGTTGTCTTCGACTATGTGCGTTTCCGCAGGCTTCATACCCACCGCAAGCCCTTTGCAGGGATTCTCCCGCAGCTGGCCCGGCGGTATCTGGAGACCGGCTCCGGCTCGGTGCGGGAAGATCTGGAACAGTACATGAATGAGCAGGACTGTCCGGCCTGCCATGGGGCACGGCTCAGGCCCGAGGCCCTGGCTGTCCGGATCGGGGAATGGAACATCCATGACCTGACCCGCCAGAGTATCGGGGGGCTCATGGATATCCTGCCGGCCTTGGCATGGACACCCCAAGAGCTGTTCATTGCCGAGCGAATTTTAAAGGAGATTATGGACCGGCTCACCTTTTTGCACGATGTGGGCTTGGGGTACATCTCGCTGGCCCGCAAGGCCGCCACCCTGTCCGGCGGAGAGGCGCAGCGCATCCGGCTCGCTTCCCAGATCGGTTCCCGGCTGGCCGGGGTTTTGTACATTCTGGATGAGCCGAGCATCGGGTTGCATCAGCGGGATAATGCCAGGTTGATCAACACGTTGACCCGGCTGCGGGATTTGGGCAATACCGTGCTGGTGGTGGAGCACGACGAGGATACCATCCGGGCGGCGGATCATGTGCTGGACATGGGGCCGGGCGCCGGGGTGCATGGCGGAGAGGTAGTGTATAACGGTGAGGTGGCGGGATTGCTGCGCCACAAGGCATCCATTACCGGCGGTTATCTCTCCGGCCGGTTGTCCATCCCGATTCCCAAAAAGCGGCGGAAACCAGTTTCCAAAAAGGGTTGGCTCACCATCCGGCAGGCCACGGCCAACAACCTGCAAGGGATCGATGTCCGCATTCCCCTCGGGCTGATGACCTGCGTCACCGGGGTTTCCGGCTCGGGTAAAAGTTCGCTGGTAATCGAGACCCTGTTCAATGGCGCGACCCACTATTTGGCCCACGGGCCGGGGCAATCCGGCAAAGGCTGCGCCCTTGAAGGGCTCGAGCAGATCGACAAGGTGATCGATATCGACCAGAGCCCCATCGGCCGCACACCCCGCTCCAATCCCGCCACCTATACCGGTGTGCTCACCCCGGTGCGCGAACTTTTGGCCCGGTTGCCCGAGGCGCGGGCCAGGGGCTATCAACCGGGCCGTTTCAGTTTTAACCTGAAGGGAGGGCGGTGCGAGGCCTGCGAGGGCGAAGGGGTGATCAAGATCGCCATGCATTTTTTGCCGGATATCTATGTGACCTGCGAGGCGTGCGGCGGCAAGCGCTACAACTCTGACACCCTGGACATTGCCTATAGGGGCAAGAACATCGCCGAGATTCTTGCCATGAACGTGGAGGAGGCCCTGGATTTTTTCGGCAAGGTTCCCCAGATCAAGGGCAAGTTGCAAACCTTGATGGAGGTGGGGTTGTCGTACATCGCCCTGGGCCAATCCTCCGTGACCCTGTCAGGCGGCGAGGCGCAGCGGATAAAGCTGGCCAAGGAATTGAGCAAACGGAGCACCGGCAGAACCCTGTACATCATGGATGAGCCGACAACCGGGCTCCATCCGGCGGATATTCAGCATCTGCTCCATGTGCTCAACCGGCTGGTGGAAAGCGGCAACACCGTGGTGATCATCGAACACAATCTCGATGTGATCAAAACCGCTGACCATCTTATCGACCT
This sequence comes from Desulfurivibrionaceae bacterium, assembly GCA_041662645.1. Taxonomy (GTDB): domain Bacteria; phylum Desulfobacterota; class Desulfobulbia; order Desulfobulbales; family Desulfurivibrionaceae; genus Thiovibrio. The sequence continues at coordinate 3,362 of JBAZSA010000038.1, read as the reverse complement.
GGGCCCCGAGGGCGGGGATCAGGGCGGTGCCATTGTTGCCCAGGGCACCCCCGAGGAGGTGGCTCGCGTTAGCAAATCGTACACTGGCCAATTTCTCAAGAAGATTTTGGCGGGTGGAGACTAGGCGGGCTGCGCAAAAAAACCAACTGTGCCTATCTGTTGAATTCGACGAAATAATAAAAGACCCGTTGAAGTTTCGGCATATTTCATTATAAAGAATGGTGTGTCGTGCTGAAGCAGGTTGCACCATGGCGTGTGCCATACAGAAACTCAGACAAGGAAAAAGCGAATCATGGCGGAAGAAAATAAAGAAGATGCTCAGGCCCCGCAACCACCTATTTTCCGGTTGCAGAAGATGTACCTCAAGGATTTATCCTTTGAAAACCCCGAGGCTCCCGATGTCTTTCTTGCCAAGGGCGAGCCCAAGGTTGATGTGAATCTGGGCTTGAAGCACCGGAAGCTCGAGACGGAAGACCATTATGAGGTCACCTTGGCCATTACCGCCAAGGTGACCAACAGCCAGAGCGAGAAAACCCTTTTTATTATCGAGGTCGAGCATGCCGGGGTATTCTTGCTGAAGAATATCCCGGAGGAGCATATGGCGCCGGTATTGTCGGTGGAGTGCGCGGCTCTGCTTTTTCCGTTTACTCGTCAGATAATCAGCCAGGTTTCGGTGGATGGCGGGTTTATCCCCTTCCTCATGGAGCCGATCAATTTTCATGCCCTGTATGAAAATTCAAAAAGGCAGAAGGCGGCGGAACAGCAATAGACTTTTTTGAGAAACGAGGAATAAAAAAAGCCCGGCATATGCCGGGCTTTTTTTGTGGAGCGTGATAGGCGGAAGGTCAAAGAATCTTGGGCTGGAGCATGATGACCAGCTCGCTTTTCTTGGTGGATTTGTAAGATTTTGAGAAGAGACTGCCAAGAATGGGAATATCGCCAAGGAAAGGTACTTTATTGCTCCCGCCGGTCGTTTCTGCATTGTCAATAAGGCCGCCAATAACGACTACTTGTCCGCTTTTTACGCGCACGGTGGTGTTCATTTCCCGCAGCTTAATTCTGGGGACACCGATGGTTCCCCCCCAACCGTCAATATAGTCAACCTTATCGCCATTCAGCTTTGAGGTGACCGGGGTTAGGGTGAGGATAATCTCATCGTTGTCCATGATGGTGCCGATGACCGACATGCCGATGCCGGACATGAGGGATGCCGTTGTAACGGTATATGTTACCGCCCCGGTGGTGCCATCAACCCTGGACTCAACCTTGTCTATATATTTGAAACTGTCGCCCGCGGTAATGAGCCCCGGCTGACCGTTCATGACGCTCAGTTTCGGATTGGCCAGCACGGTGGTATCCCCCTGGGTGTCGAGAAAGTTGAGAGCAAGGGAGAAGGGATTGCCGGTGGTGCCAGTGGGAATCCCGATCTGGCTCACTACCCGGCCGCCGCTGTTGGCTGCGGCGGCATCGTAGATGATGCCGTTGGGGCCAAAAAGGGTGAAATCGACATTTTTCCCGGACAGAAAATTGGTCCAGTCGATGCCCCGGTTTTCGGTGTTATCTACAGCAACCTCGACAATTTTCGCCTCGATGGAAATCTGCCGGTAGAGTTCTGATTTCAGGTTGTCGAGATAGATAGCGATCTTTTCAACAAGAGGTCGCGGAGCGGTTACGGTGATCAGGCCGATGGGCTTGTCAATGCTGTAATACCCTGTCCCGGCCTTGACATTGCGTGTCGTCGTTGTGGTGGCGGTAGGAGGGGGGGCGGCTGCAGCTGCGACTGCCGCAGCGCCTGTCGCTGTTGTAGTTGTAGCAGGGGGAGGGGTAGTCGTGGTCTCTTCCCATATCCCAAGGATTTGATCGAGATTTTTACTGATATTCGCCCAAACATCAAAATCGTTTTTTTCGCTTGTGAGCTGGATGTTGCCTTTAAGACTACTTGCTTGTGTGCCGCTTCCCAGGACATCTCCGCCGACACCGGTGTTATATGAGGATTTTAAAAACGGCATGGCCACATGGAATTTCCGGGTTTCCCGGTACTTGACCACGATGGTATTGCCCTGAACCTCATGGAAATAATCCTTTTGTCTGAGGATATTATCCAGGGATCTAAAAAAATCATCCTCAGCCCGGATATCCACATCCACCGTGGCCATTTGGTCAACATCGCTTGCCCAGCTGATATTCATGCCCTTCAGGGCTGCCAGCCGTTTCATGATGTCGCGTAGCGCCACAGGGCCGGTATTGGAGGAAATATCAGCGCCCACCGGGATTGCCATGCCTTCCCCCCCTCCAGCCCCAATATTTTGGGTAGAAGTCTCACCCAGCATGTATGCAGGTTTTTGAAAACGAACCGGCAGCTGGCCAGCTTCCAGGGTTTTAGCCTTGTTTCCTGACACCGTAGCCTTTGTGGCAAGAGAATCTTGCGTTGCCTCGGTTTTGGCGGCAGGCGCGCACGCGCTAGTGAGCAGCAGGCTGATCGCTGCACAGACAAAGAAGGTAACTACGCTTTGAGTTTTCTTTTTCATAATGGCAGTCTTTCTACTTTTTTTGAGGTGAAAGAAGTTTGTTGAAATCGCCAAAAATCCGCGCTTACAACAGTGGCCGTTCTGTAACTTTTAATTATCTTACGGACCTGTGTTTCGTTTCCTTTTTACGAGGTCATCATATTTCAGGTAAAAACCGACAACGCCTCAACCTGCACGCTAATTTGCCGCAGCAATTCTTCCTTTGATGAACTGCTGCAAATCTTCCGGCACTGTGTACCCTGAAAGCAAGATCGCATTGTATGCCGCGACGGCCTGGGCGGAGTGCCCAAGTTTGTCGAGGATACGGGCCTTGGCCACGAGGGTGTCGAGGGTATCGCCGAACAGGGCTTCATGTCTGTCCAACAGGGCCATCGCGCCATTGTAACTTTGGTACTCTTCGGCAAATGAGGCGTAGCTGATCAGCGCTTCGCTGGGAGGTGTTTCCCCGCTGATGGCCAAGTCAAAGTAGGCTTTCGCCGCTTCTGTTTTTTTCATGTTGGCCGAGCCAATGGCTGCCTGGAGGGCGGCCCCTGCGTTGCCTGGCTCAAGGGTCAGGGTGGCCTTGGCATAGTGCACGGCCTTGGCATTCAACCCGAGCTGGGTAAGGCAAAGCGAGGCGATGCGGCTTGCCAGCTGGGCATTGTCAGGCCAGTTGGTGAAGGCCGACTCGTAAAGCGATAAGGCCTTCTCGAGTTGGCCGCTTTTTTCGGCGGCAGTGGCTTGCTGGATGAGGGCTTTGGCTTATACAACTCCTTTGGGCGTTTCAAGGCGCTGTTGCACGGAGAGGGCTTCAACCCTTTCACCACCCTTGATGGAGACTGCTTCGGTGGCGGC
>JBAZSA010000037.1:0-18476 GCA_041662645.1 Desulfurivibrionaceae bacterium | reverse complement strand
GAGGAGGGGATGGCCAATAGGTAATAACGAAACAACTATTTGTTATTTATCGGAAAGAGGAATGATGGTGGCAGGGGTGGCGATTCTCGGTGCAGGTTGGCCTGGATGTGATTCTGTCTCTTTTCTGTGTTGTGGTTGGTGCTGAGGTTTGCTAGGGTGATTAATTGGTGGGTCGGCGACCAGGGAGGTCGGGGATGAATATCAGTAAGTTTGATCTGGTTTCAATGTTGACCCTTGAAAGCGGGAAAAAATTGGGGGGTATCCCGGTTTTTTTCATGAGTGACCCGTGAAAGCGAAAAAAGCGCAGCGCCTCTAGGTTAGTCAAATGAATGATCACAATGAACATGTTTTCATAGACGAGTCTGGCGATCCCAGTCTTGCAATAGATAAGGAAGGCGTTTCCGAATACTATGTGGTCGGAGCAGTTCTGATTAGCGGTGATACTAATCTTGCCAAATGTCGGAAAGAAGCTGAAATAATACGACAGAATTATTTCGGAAAAGGAGAAATTAAATCGTCCGCAGTTGGTAGAAAAATAGAAAAAAGAAAAAAAATATTAAGTGATTTAAGTAGATTACCTCTTCGTTTTTACGCAGTTATCATAGACAAAAAAAATGTGTATCAAGACTCTGGCTTAAAATTCAAAAAATCATACATCAAATACATCCATGGCCGACTATACAAACGGCTTTATAAAACATTCACAAACTTACACATAGTTGCAGATGAACATGGCCATGCAGAATTCATGGACAGCTTTAAGTTATACTTAGAAAAAAATTACCAGAAAAACTTGTTTGACAAAGAAGATTTTTCATTTTCAAAAAGTAACGAAGAAATACTGCTGCAAGTTGTAGATTTATTCACAGGGTCAGTTCAAAGAATTTTTTCCGAAAAAGATTCTCGTGAGGTGTTTAATGAGTTTTCTAGTATAACTATAATGCTTGAAAAATGGCCTCCTTCAGCCGCAAGTCTTGACTACATGGAGGGACTTACGACAGAAGAACGATTTGATAATATCGTGGCACAACAAGGGATAATGCAGGCAAGATCTTTCATCGATTCAGCGTTACAAGAAGAAGATGAAGAAGTTGAATCACAGGTAGAAACAATACGATATTTGCTATATAAGTACGAGCTGAATCCTTATGAATACGTTTCAACAAAAGAAATACTAAATCATCTCAACCAAAAAAGAGATGAAGAGCTCAAGGAACATCGCTTCAGGTCCCATGTAATTGCTAGGTTAAGAAGCAGTGGCGTAATTATTGCCAGTGGAAGCAATGGGTATAAGTTACCGAATTGCTCAAAAGATATGGATACTTTTGTTTCTCTAGTTAATACTCAAACGATTCCATACATCAAAAGATTAGCCGTTGCGCGAAGGCATCTTATGTTTGCAACAAGAGGTGATTATGAAATTATCCCAAAAGAAAAATATCCAGAATTGCTTAGGTGTATTGAGTCAATAGAAGAAGATGGTTTCGAACAATTACATTAAATGTACAGAGATAGTATTCACCTGAAATTGTAAAATAGGGAAATTAGGGACACTCCCCAGTTATTCCTTGCCGCAAATCCTCAAGCTGAAAAGCTAAAGTTATAGCGACCTTGTCCAGAAGTTCCCGGCAGTACGCGCAGGCGCGGCAGTTCTTGTCGCAACCGGCAAGCCTGTCCAAAAAATCCCCAGGCAATTCTTCATTGGCCACATGCAGCCGCTTGACCAGCCATTCCATGGTGTCCATCAGATCCAGCAGATTCCCCGCATATCGCCGGTCCACATAGGCCTGCACCACCCGTTGCAAAAAGGCAGGCCCCAGGGTTCTGCCGCACAGTTTGATTGCCTCCACCATCCCCTCATACTGCTGCAAATCCTCGGGCCGGATAAAGGGCGACTTGAACAGCTTTGCCGGATGCGCCCCGAGTTCCCGGATGCAGCCGAGTTCCTGGTTGGTGGTATGGGTTTCGTTGGCAATCAGCCCCGTATTGGCAAAGGCGATCTGCGCGTCGTGGGCCAGCTTGAAGGGGCAGCGGTCCAGGCAGCCCTCATTGGCCAGCAGGGTCAGCTTGATTCCTGGGTAATGTCGGCGGCACTGTTGGGAGATTGTTGCCAGCTCCGGCAGGTTGCGGTTTAGGGAGCGGTCCAGATTGATTTTGCTCGGCGGCTTGAAGGTGGTTTCGGCAATGGCATCAAGGCAGGCTTGCACCTTGGCAAAGGAGTCGAGCATGCAGTTGACTCCGGGCACCGCCTCAAGCTGACCGCAGGTCTCGGGGCTGGTGTCGCTAAGCGCCTGCAGGAGATAGAAATCGACAATGGTGATGCCGTGGAGGGCGTCTGCCGCAAGCAGGGTGTCCAGCGCTTGGATGATCTTTTGCAAAGCCGCTTTGTCGGAATAGAGGCGGGGATGGTGGAAGCGGCTGTTGAGCAGCCCGTATTTTTTGGGGCCGGGCAACTTCGCCAGGGCAGGGGCAAGCTCGGTAAACTCCGGGGCAATGCTGGAGCGATGGCGGCCATCGGGGATGTTGTCCAGAAAAAGGCTGAAATGGACGCAGTGGAGCGCAGGCTGGAATTCGGCAAGAAATTCCACATACTGCGGGTCGGGCAGGAATGGGACATCAAGCAGAAGCATAGGGTTCCCCGGCTGGAGCAGTGCGCAGGCAAGCAGGATCGTGCTTTTACTATACACCATTGTTCCGCCTGGGGCCAGCGGCAGGCAAGGGGGTGTTTGCAAATCGGGCCGACAATAGCCTGGATTTTTTACCCCCATTCCGGGTAAGCTGTGGGGGAGGCCGGTGGTCCGGGCCACTATCCTTGCGACGCGGAGGGGGCAATGCAAGCAGAAAAATGGGAAGAGGCGTATCTGGCGCAGAGCCAGGATGCCGCGGTGGGGCGGGTGTTTCGCGGGATCATTCACAACTTCGGCGGGATCATCCAGGTTTTTTCCCTGCACACGGATATTGCGGCAATGATGCTGGATAAGGCGAAGGGGCTACTGGAGCAGATGCACCAAGCCAGCCCAACGCCAGAGGTGGACGCCCTGCTCGATCTTCTCGCCCGGAGGGCTGATTCCCTTGTCCAGATGCAGGACAAGGTGCTCCAGAGCCAGCAGATTTTGCAGCGAACCCTGATCCTCCCGGAGTTCGGGCAGCTTCCCGGCGGCGTTCCGTATACGGTCAATTCCGTTATCGAGACCGAGATGGAGTTCATGGCCGCTGATTCTATCTTCAAGCACAAGGTGCGCAAGGTGGTGACCCTGGCCGAGGCGTTGCCGGCCCTGACGCATTTTCAGTTGGAGCTGCACCAGATTATGCATATTCTGTTGGCCAACGGACTGGATGCCGTGCGGGGCATGGAAGGGGCGGAGATCGCGGTCGAGTCCGCCAGGGAAGGCGAGGGCATCGCGGTGCGGGTGCGGGACAACGGCCCAGGTCTTTCGCCCGAGGCCCAGGCGCATCTCTACGAGCCGTTTTACTCCACCAAAGAAGGGGGTGGCCATCTCGGCCTTGGCCTGTACTTGGCCAAGAAGCTCATTGCCCGGTGCGGCGGGGAGATCTCCTGCGAGAGCAGCCCCGGCAGCACCAGCTTTTGTCTGTCGCTTCCTGCGGAGGCCATGCAGGCATGAAGCAGCCCAATGTAAAAAATAGCCAGCCTGCCACCAGCGGCAGCACCAAGCCCGGCACCCTGTTCGTGGTGGCCACCCCCATCGGCAATCTGGAGGATATCACCCTCCGGGCCCTGCGCATCTTACAGGAGGTGGATCTGATCGCCGCCGAGGATACCCGGCACACCCGAAAGCTCCTCACCCATTTCGATATCCACACCCCGCTCATCAGCTACTATAAGGAAAAAGAGGCGAGCCGCGCCCAGGAGATTGTGGCCCGGCTGCTTGCCGGGGCGCAGGTGGCCCTGGTTTCCGATGCCGGAACGCCGGGGATCTCGGACCCTGGCGGGATTCTGGTGCACAGCGCCCAGGCCCACAACATTACCGTGGTGCCGGTTCCCGGGGTTTCCGCCCTGGCCACCATCCTCAGCGTTGCCGGGTTGACCGAGCCCTCCCATCTTTTCCTGGGATTTTTGCCCTCCAAGGGAACGGAGCGGCGCAAAGTGTTGCGGGGCCATAAAAACGATGCGCATCCCCTGGTTTTTTATGAATCGCCCCGGCGCATCGCCGCCAGCCTTGGCGATTGCCTGGCCGAGCTCGGCGACAGGCGGGCGGTGATCGGCAGGGAGCTTACCAAGGTGCATGAGGAGATCGTTGCAGGCGAGTTGGCGCAACTTCTGGCCGGGCTCAAGGCCAAGGAGGCCATCAAGGGGGAATTCGTGGTGCTCATCGAAGGGGTGCGCACCTCCGCCCCTGCCCGGCCCGATAACCTTGAGGATCTGCTGCGCTGGTACCGGGATCAGCGCGAGGTCAGCCTGAAAGACGCGGTGGCGAGTATTGCCAAGGACTTGGATCTGTCGCGTTCCGAGGTGTATCAGAAAGCCCTGGCGGTGTGGAAGGAGTAACGGAATGCTACAAAAAATAATCTATCTCGCCGTGGCCGGGGCCTGCGGCACCCTGGCCCGCTACGGCCTGGCCGGGCTGGTGCAGCGGGTGGCCGGGGCAAGTTTTCCCTGGGGCACTGTTTCGGTGAATGGGATGGGGTGTCTGCTTTTCGGCTTGGTGTGGACCCTGACCAGCGAGCGTTTTGCCGGCACCGGCGAATTACGGCTTATCCTGCTCACCGGCTTCATGGGCGCTTTTACCACCTTTTCTACCTTTGTCGCCGAAAGCGGCAATCTGCTGGCCGATGGCGAATATTTGTACGGACTCGGCAATATCCTGCTGCAGAATGGGGTGGGGCTGGCGCTCTTTTTTCTGGGCATGGCTCTTGGTAGATTGATTTAGAGTAAGTGGTCTCAGGGATGGTTAAGAAATGACAGCTTACACAACAAAGGAGAACGGGTAATGGAACTCCCCTCGGAAGCGGAACTGCTCCGCATCTTCATCGGTGAAACCTCCAAAATCGGCCATCGCCCCCTGTACGAACTCATTGTCGAGGAGGCCCGGAAACGCGGGTTGGCCGGGGCTACGGTAACCCGCGGGGTCATGGGCTTTGGCAAGAATAGCCGCATTCACACCACCAAGATTCTACGGCTGTCCGAAGACCTGCCGCTGGTCATCGAGATCGTTGACCGGCCTGACCGGATCGCCTCCTTTCTTCCGGAACTGGACGCCATGATCGGTGAGGGATTGGTCACCCTGGAAAAGGTCCGGGTGATCGCCTATCGGAACAAGGCAGAGTAGGGGAAGTCTGAAAAAGACTCCGCTTTGGTGCCACTCACGCGGCGGTCAATCGCTCCGAATACCTGATCGAGACAATCAAGGCCAGGAAAAGGAGAGCGGACAGGGCCGCCGTTGCCGCGCCGAAAAAGAAAGGAGCCGCAGGGGAGATATGGTCCCAGAGCCAGCCGGCGATGAGGCTGGCCGGAAGCATGGCAAGCCCCACGGCGGCGGCGTACACCCCAAAGGCGGTGGCCTTGAAGTCAGGGGGAATGATGGTGGCCAGAAACGCCTTCTGAATCCCCTCGGTAAGTCCCATGAACAGCCCGTACAGACCAAACAGCACCCAGATGGCCGCAGCGTTCTTGGCCACGGCAAAGCCGTAATAAAGCCCGGCGAACAGCACGAATCCCAGGAGAATAATCCTTTTCTTGCCGAACCTGTCCGCCGCCATCCCCGCCGGAATGGAGGACAGGGAGTAAACGAGGTTGAATACCAGATACACCGCCGGAATCATTACCGTGGGGATGCCGATCTGTTCCGCCCGCAGGATCAGGAAGGCGTCGCTGGAATTGCCCAGGGCGAACAGGGCCGCGATGACGATGAAGGATTTCACCTTCCAGTCGAAATGGTTGAAGCGCAGCCTGGGCCGCTCCGTTTGGGGCGTTGGCTGTTTTTTCTTCTCCTGGATAAAGAGGATAATCAGGATAACCGCAATCACCCCCGGCACCATGGAACACCAGAAAACCAACCGGTAGTCGTTGCTGAAAATCCCCAGAAGAGAAATGGTGATGGCCGGGCCAACCACCGCTCCCAGAGTGTCCATGGCCCGGTGGAAGCTGAAGGCCCGGCCCAGATGGGTTGCTTGGGTGGATTCGGCAATGATCGCATCCCGGGGAGCAGTGCGGATTCCCTTGCCCAGCCGGTCGGTGAAACGAGAGGCCAGGACCTGCTGCCAGGCAGCGGCGGTGGCCATGATCGGCCGGCTCAGGGTGGAGATCGCATACCCGGCAAGCATCAGGCTCTTGCGCTGCCCGATCCGGTCGGAAAACCAGCCGGAGAAAACCTTGAGCAGGCTGGCCGTTGACTCGGCAAGCCCCTCGATCAGGCCGATCATGGATTTGTTGATCCCCAGCGCGTTGGCCAGGAAGAGGGGGACGAGCGGGTAGATCATCTCGGAGCTCACGTCCATGAAGAAGCTGACCAGCCCGGTAAAAAAGACGTTTTTGCCGAAGCCGAAAAAGGTTTTTTCTTGTCTCAACGGGGGCTCCTTAACGTGGCGGAATAAAAAAACTCCCACCCTTGTTCAAGAGTAGGAGTCATCAGCCTTGGGGCAAAGCGTTCAATGGCGAACGCCTTCGCCAGCATCCATGGTAAGCGTAGACCAGGATGTACGTGTTGTCAATCGTTGATGGGCTCGCAAAAAGGAAGAAAGATCAGCGGATGGGCATGTTGACCCATCGGCGCAGGTCCGTTGCATAAAATCAGAGAGTTGCAAGGTAATGACCGTCTCCGGTCCCCCTCGCTTCCTGCTGCAATCGCGGCTTGTCGAAGTCTGCGCTTATCTGCGATTTCAACCATCGTTGAGAATGTCCTCTTTTTTTTGGCCGGAAATTGGTATGTTGGAAATGAAATTCTGCCGGAGAGGAGGGGAGACATGATTCGGCTGTTTGATCGTGCCGCGCTCATGGAGTTCGTGCACAAACGGCGCAAGGCCACGGGCGGCTATGGCGCCACCCCGCGGCTGCCCGCCACCATCCAGGACACCTTCCAGGCGGTGGCCATCCACCTTGTTCTGGGTGAAGACGCACCCACCCCCCAATCGGAGCCCGCCCTGGCCGAATATCTTGCCCGGATGGCGGCCGTGCCCTGGCTGGGGATCGACACCACCTTCCGTCTGTTGAGCACCTGCCATATCTGCGGGCTTGGCATGGATGGCGAGCGGATCCGCTCCCATCTTGCCGCCCGTTTGGCTCGGGATACATCCCTTGCCGCCACCTATTATGCGAGCCGGATAGCCAGGGAAATCCTTGGCGAGGAGCCGGACTTTCTTGCCCCCAAACGGTCGTTGGCCCTGCCTGTCCCCTGCGCGGTGGAGGATGCAGCCAGGTATCTGTTTGTGAAAAACATGGGGGGCGAGCCGGTCGCGGGGGCGGAGATGCTGGCCGGTTGGCTCCAGCGCGCGCAGAACGGAGATGGCGGGTTCGGCTTTTTCCCGGGAACCACCTCGTTCATCGAGAACTGCCATGCCGCTCTTGCGGCTTTGAGCCTTCTGGGGGCAAAGCCTCTTGATCCGGGCAATGCCAGGGCCTTTATCCTCAGCTGCCAGACCGGTAGAGGCGGTTTTGGCCGGAGCCAGAGAGCCGCCCCGTTCCTTGACGCCTCCTGGCATGGGGTTGCCAGCCTTCGCCTGCTTGAGGAGATGGAAGAGCGGCCTGCGGGGGGCGTGCCGGAGATTTCAAGCCAGCTCAGCCGCCTGATTTTTTCTGTCTAAACGGTTGTGCCCGGCTCTTAAAAAAAGAAGGACCAGATATACTTGCTCGCCGTAAACAGCAGGCACACCGCCAGAATCCATTTGATGAAGTGGGCCGGGACGAATTTTTGCAGCCGCGCCCCGCAGTACATGCCCGCGAAGCCGCCGGTCCCGAAGAGAAAGCCCAATAGCCAATCCGGGGCAATGACCATGCCTGGGTAATGGGGGGCAAGAATCTGGTAAAAGGCCACCCCGGCCACCGAGGTGACAAAGGTTCCCATCAATGCGGCCCCAGCCACGGTATAGACCGGCAGGCCGAAGAAGCTGACCAAAAACGGGGCAATGATCGCTCCGCCGCCGATGCCATACACCCCTCCCACCATGCCGACAACAAGGCTCAAGGCCATGAGGCCCACACCGTTGACCGTGAAGGTCTCTCCGTAAAAATCGTAGACAAGCCGGGTCGGGGTCCATTGCCGGACCGTGACGCAGGACAGGTGCTCGCAGGAGGCTGCTTCACCTACGGCAGCAAGGGATTGCTGTTTGTGTCGCTGCTGGAAACGCTCTTCGGTCGTGGGCGTGTCCCCATTTTTTTGGGGAAAGGCCAAAGCCTTGAGCAGTCTTCCGCCCATATAGAGCAGGACCAGCCCGGCAAAGAGCTTGAAGTTTTTCGGGTCGGGCAGGTATTTGATCCGGACAATCGCCCCAACCAGAACGCCGGGCAGGGTGCCGATGATCACGATCCAGGTGAGGGGCCAGAGCATGCGGCCTTCCTTGATGTAACGGTACACGCCGCTGGGTATGGCCACGATATTGAACAGCTGGTTGGTGGAGCTGACCGCCGGGCTGGTGAAGCCCAACACGCTGACCTGAAAGGGCAAAAGCAGGAAGGCGCCGGAGACTCCGCCCATGGAGGTGAAAAAAGAGATGGCAAAGGCGACCAGCGGCGGCACCAGCGGGTTGACCTCGATACCGGCAACCGGGAAATACATCAGCGGGTCTCCTTGGCGGGAAGGCTTTTCAATGTCGCGTCCACCACCTGGCGGACCTCGGCCAGGCATCAGCGGCCTGCGGGATTTTTCTCCGCGCATCGGCAGCAGCCATTTTTTTTCTCCGAGGCAATGCGTTCCATGATCAGTGAGCGGCCATTTTTCACGACATCCTGGCGCAGATCCTCTTCGGTGTAACCAAAACAATAACAGATCAGGCGCGGCATGAATACCTCGGAAGGGGGAGAGTGTTGCGGTGTTCCGGGAAGACCATAAAACAATGCCCATCCAGAACAGTTGCTCTGGATGGGCATTGTAGCACGACAAGAAAAAACTTCAATACACCCAGCGGCCTTTGGTGTAGCGAAAAATCTCCGTGACCTGGATTTCGCTGGCTTGGGTGCCGGGGTGTTCCTTCATTTTCTGCAGGGTATCCCCCTCTTTTTCCATTACTTTTTGGGGATAGCGTAGAATGCCCACATAGGGTGTGGCCTTGGAATCGGTGCTGCGTACTTCCCGTACGCAGTCCGGCCCATAACAGATATAGCGGCCGATCATCCGGTCATTGGCCGCGGCTTCCGGTTTCAGGCCCTGGAGATTTTGCTGATTGACCTGCTCAAGACGTGCCATCCAGTTTTTGCTGAAGCCCTCGAAACTTGCCAGAATGGCAGGCGGCACAACTTCTCCGGCCAGGGCCGGGCTGTGAACAAACGGCGGCAACAGCAGGGCCGTGAAAACGAAAATAAGCCAAAGCGGTTGCCGTCCTGGCCGACGGAAGTGTTTCATGGATATTTTCCGTGAAGGGGGCAGCCTCGCAGGTTGCCCCCTTTCTTGTTGATTATCCGGTTATTGCGCAAGCTTGAACTCAACTCGCCTGTTGAGTTCCCGGCCGCTTTCCGTTTTGTTGTCGGCCATGGGCTGCGTTTCGCCAAGACCAACGGTGCTGAGTTTAGCAGCATTGACGCCTTTTTTCACCAAGTAATCGTAGACCGCCTTGGCCCGGCGCTCAGAAAGCTTCTGGTTGTATGCGTCGGTGCCCATGGAGCAGGTGTGGCCTTCGATCACCACCTTGAGATCCGGCTGTTCCATCAGGATGCTTTGGGCCACATCCAGCACCGGTTTGAATTCCGGTTTGATGATGGCCTTGTCAAAATCAAAGTTGATTCCGCGCAAGACAACGCGCTCTGCTGTTGCAAGTTTGGCTGTTCCTTTTTCCAGGAAAACCCTTTCCAGGAAACTGGCCAGTTCCTTGCCGGAATACAGGGTGTCCGCCGTGGTTGTAAATCCGCAGCCGCTGGCCTTGGCTATGCCTTCCAAGGTCGCCTTGCCTTTCGGGTCATTGCCGATCAGCACAGTGTAGATGCAAATTTTATCGCCATAGGCTTTTTTGAGTTCCGCCGCGGCCTTGATGGGGTCAGCGGTGTTGGTGTCCATGCCATCACTGACCAGAATCACGGCAATACGGCCCTTGCTGCTCTTTAGGGCATCGATGCCGCCAGTGAGGGGTTTGGCCAGGGGGGTGAGTCCCCCTATTTTGGTGGCCATGACCGTTTTTGCAAATTCAGCGGAGTTGTGGGCTTTCATGCCATACACGAGATTGCTGTCTTGAAGATTCGGCCCTGTTGACGGGCCGAAAACGATCAGGCCGGACTCCAGCTTCAGGCCCGCAATGGCGCTGTTCATGCGCAGGAGTAGATTTTGTGCCGTGCTGAATTTCTGCACCCCTTCATAGCCGTCAAACATGGTCGAAGAGGCGTCGAGCATAAACAGGGCGGTATCCACTTTCTGCACATAACCCTGCCTGAGCTTGGCGGCAAGATCGCCTCCGTCGTTGGGGAGATTTGCCTGCTTTGTGCCGCAAGCAGCAAGAAGACCGAGTCCCATCAGGCACAACAGTACTTTCCATTTTCGCATAATAGCCCCTCCTTATGTTAGGTGTTTGAAGGCAAACTTTATTATCGCTTGGCGCGGCTGGAAAAGACAAGCAAAATAACAGCGCCCGCTCATGGGGATAGAGGTGAATCGTTGATTTTTCTGCATGCCCGGCAAGATCGGCAAGAGGCCTGGGTTCCAAATAACCACAGATGAAACCAACTCTGCCACCACCACATGGGCCTGGGAGCCAAGCCGTTCTAGTGCCGTTTCCGCAGTATAGCCCATGCTAAGTTCGCCATCAAAACCTTGGTGAGGGGCGGGTGGCAGGTCTTGCGCAGGCAAGATTGACCAGGACGTCTTGCGAACCATGAGCCCGGCTGTTCATCAGTTCACAGCCATCACCCGGATGGAAAAATCCGTGCCTGGCCTGTACAGACAGCGTTTCGCCGCCTTCTGGCACCGGGGCGCTGTCCTGCAACTCTCTTATGATGAAAAAATATCAATAAGCAATTTTCGTCGTTGACACCCTGACACACAGATGGTACTAGCGTGATGCTTGTAACATTTTGATGGAGCTTTTTTTGTCTCAAAGGCAAATTCGGTGGAAATAAATGACATTAAAGCAGGATGGTAATCCGAGAGGCCGACGGTTTGTGATACTCCACGCCCGTAACCTCCGGATTTTCAGACGAGCGTCAACTCATGCGTGGCTGGCGTTGATTATTGTATTGACGCCAGCCACGCATGCCTGGGCACAGACCGTCTCGCCCACAGACGCCGCGAATCAAGAGTTCCTGCGTCAGCAAGAACGCGAACGTCTGTTGCGTCAGCAACAAGAACAGAGCCCTGACGTGCGGTTGCAGCCCGTTCCGAGTGTGGTTGATTCAAATCGTCTGCCCCAGGACGAATCGCCTTGTTTCCCCATTGAGCGCATCCTGTTGGAGGGAGAGGACGCCGAGAACTTTCAGTGGGTGTTGGCGGCGGCTAACAAAACAGAAGAAGACGCCGACGTTGCCATCGGGAGCTGTCTGGGCACGCGTGGCATCAATTTGGTGATGCGGCGCGTGCAAAATGCCATCGTGAATCGTGGATACGTTACCACCCGGGTGGTGGCCGAACCACAAGACTTAGCGCCCGGTACGCTCAAGCTTACCCTGATCCCAGGCCGTATTCACAGCATCCGGTTTGCGCAAGGAACCGATGCCCGCGCCACGCAATGGAATGCGGTGCCTGCTAGCCCGGGTGATTTGCTCAACCTGCGTGATATCGAGCAGGCGTTGGAGAATTTTAAACGGGTGCCAACGGCTGAAGCGGACATCCAGATCACGCCAGCCGAAGGGCCTGATGCGCAACCGGGCGACAGCGACCTGGTTATTCAATGGAAGCAAGGCGTTCCCCTTCGCGGGAGTCTTTCTGCCGACGATTCAGGTACCAAGGCAACGGGTAAATATCAAGGCGGAGCGACGATCTCTTTTGACCATTGGTTGACATTGAACGACCAGGGCTATGTAAGTTTTAATCACGATCTAGAGGGGGACGGCTCGAATCAGTACGGGACGCGAGGATTCACCGCCTACTATTCATTGCCGTTCGGCTATTGGCTGCTCGGATTCACCACCAGCAGCAATCGCTATTACCAGACAGTGGCGGGTGTCAATCAAGACTACATTTACAGTGGCGAAAGCCAGAACAGCGACATCAAACTATCGCGTCTCGTCTACCGCGATGCTGTGCGCAAAATCACGCTTTCTTTGGGCGGCTGGAAACGAACCTCCCAAAATTTTATCGATGACACGGAAGTGGAAGTACAACGTCGCCGCATGGCTGGTTGGGATTTCGGCATTGCGCATCGGGAATTCATTGGCGCCTCTACCCTGGACCTGAACGCCAAGTACCGCCGTGGCACAGGTGCGATGGATGCTTTGCCAGCCCCGGAAGAAGCCTTTGGCGAAGGCACCTCGCGTCCAAAGATCACCACGGCGGACGCGCAGCTGAATGCGCCGTTTGTCCTTGGTGGGCAAAACCTGCGCTACTCCGGGGTGTTACGGGCGCAGTGGAATCAAACACCCTTGGTGCCGCAAGACCGTTTTGCCATCGGCGGGCGCTACACTGTGCGCGGATTCGACGGAGAGAGTTTGCTCTCGGCTGACCGGGGCTGGCTGATTCGTAATGAGCTTGGCCTGGCGTTGTGGCAAACAGGGCAAGAACTGTATCTGGGGATTGATCACGGAGAAGTGGCTGGCCAGAGCAGCGAAACCTTGATCGGTACTCGTTTGAGTGGTGGGGTCTTGGGACTGCGTGGAGGCTACAAGGGGCTGGCTTATGATTTGTTTGTCGGGCAGCCGTTGGGCAAACCCGATGGCTTCAATGCGGTCTCCAGTGTTGTGGGGTTTAATCTTAACTGGTCGTTTTAGGGGAAAGATATACGAAACGGCGCATGCCATCGTGTATCCGGGATATCGGTCCTGATTTATCATATGAAGTAGGGGGGCATATGAATAAGCGCTGTTATCGCATGGTCTTTAACAAAGCTCGCGGCATTCTGATGGCTGTGGCGGAAATCGCGGTCAGTCAGGGCAAAGCCAGTGGCGAGACGTCGGGGAAGGCAGTCGTGCCTGGGGCTGTGCGCGGCAGTGCTTTGCGTGCCTTGACTTTTAGTGCTTGGGCAACACTCGCCATTAACACTGCGGGATTTATCATGTGGACTGCTCCTGCCCTTGGGCAGGGGCAAATCGTAGCGGATCCGAATGCCCCGGCCAACCAACGCCCAACAATCCTGGCAGCGCCCAATGGAGTGCCGTTCGTCAATATCCAAACTCCAAGCGCCGCCGGGGTCTCGCGCAACACCTATCGCCAGTTCGATGTCCAGCAGCAAGGGGCGATTCTCAACAATTCGCGCACCGATGCGCAAACCCAGTTGGGCGGCTGGGTACAAGGCAACCCCTGGCTCGCCACTGGCAGCGCGCGCGTTATTTTAAATGAAGTCAACTCCAGCAATCCTAGTTTGCTGCAAGGGTATGTTGAAGTCGCAGGCAGCCGGGCGCAGGTGGTCATTGCCAACCCTGCGGGCGTTACTTGCGACGGCTGTGGTTTCATCAACGCCAACCGAGCTACGCTGACGACTGGCGCTCCGGTCTTCAGTGGCGGCAGTCTAGATGGTTATAGTGTGCATGGCGGTATTATCAAGATAACCGGCGTTGGCCTGGATACCAGCACCGCTGACTATACCGACCTGATCGCCCGCAGTGTGCAAGTCAACGCGGGCATCTGGGCGAAGCAACTCACCGTGACGGCAGGGGCCAATCAGGTTGAAGCCGATCACTCCGTGGCGACACCGATTGTGGGCGTCGGCGTCGCGCCTGCTTTTGCAATTGATGTAGCCCAGCTTGGCGGTATGTACGCAGGCAAAATTATCTTGGTCGGCACCGAAACAGGGGTGGGAGTGCGGAACGCAGGGGACATCGGCGCCAGTGTCGGGGAGGTGATCGTCACCGCCAATGGCCGGCTCGAAAACGCGGGCCGCATTACGAGTACGAGCCACACCCAGATTGAGGCCGCAAACGGCATCAATAACAGCGGTGTTGTTTATGCTCAGGGTAATGTTACTATTGATACCCGTGCCAATATCGACAACAGCGGGGTGATCACCGCGCTTGGCAACACCACGCTTGCCGCCACCGGCGCTAACAGCCGGATCACCAGCACGAACAGCTCGGTGCTAGGTGCTGGGGTGCAGGTCGATGGTAGCCTTGGCAACAGCGGGGCACTCAATGCCAACGCAACCAAAACGCTTACGGCCCAAGGGCATAACCTGAGCGGTGGCGATCAAACTTTGGTCGCGCAAACCATCAACCTTTCCGGCAGTAAAACCAGCGTCAATGGCGATATCGCGGTGACCGCAATTATCGGCGATATCGGTCATGTCGGCGGCAATCTGCAAGCCAATGGCGCTGTCAATCTGAATGCCGCCAATGCGATCAAGAACGACAATGGCGTCATTGTTGGGCATCAGCTCGCCATCAGCGGCGATAGCCTGAGCAACCAAGGCGGGAATATAGATCAGTCGGGCTCTGGCGACACCAGAATCACCACTGCCGGGGCAATTGTCAACAGCGGCGGAGTCCTTGCCAGCAACGGGCAGAACCTGGTTTTGCAATCAGATTCGTTGAACAACAGGAACGGAAGCCTTACCCTGACGGGCACTGGGTTATTGATGGTGCGCAGCGGAAGTATGGGCAATAACGGGGGCATGCTTGCAACCAATGGCGGAGTCGATATCGTGGCCGCCAGTCTGGACAACAGCGACGGCACGATCTATGGCACGGGAAATCTCACCATTCAGTCCAACGGTGCTTTAAGCAATCAACGAGGTCTCATTCAGACCGATGCTGATTTGAACGTCGCCGCCGTTGGGACGTTGAACAACGCCAACGGCGGCATTGAGGCCAACGGTGCGGCCAGTTCCGCTATCGTTTCAGGCGCGAGTTTTGACAACACCGCAGGCCGGATCGTCAACAATGGCGCTGGAATAACCGCGGTGAGCGGCGCAAGTGTCGTCAACAACAATGCCGCGAATATTCAGGGGCGGGGTGTCATCGGCGGCAACGGTGAGGTGGTGATCAATGCCGCGAATTTGGTCAATATCCAGGGTGGTCAAGTGGTTGCTGGCGGCAATCTGAATCTCAATACCAGCAGTAGTCTGAACAACAACACTGGAGTGCTTTTTGCCCAGGCCAATTTGATTGTGAATCAGCCAGGGGCCACGCTCAGCAATGTGGACGGGCATATCGGTGCATCCGGCGATGTCGATTTGGCGGTGACGAGCCTGGATAACACCAACGGTCAGATCGGCAATATGCAGAACTCGGGCGGCAATCTCGGGGTTTTGGCCACCGGTAATGTGACCAACACAGGAGGAGAAATTGCCTCCGGTCAGGATTTGCGCATGGTGGCCAATGCCCTGGTGGGCGATGGCGCAGTGATCGGCGAACGTGATGCTAGTCTCAGCTTGCAGGGCAATTACACGCAGACAGCGGGCAACCTGATCACCGCCAACCGGGATCTGGTTTTCGGCATTACGGGAAATTTGACCAATGTGGGCACGTTGCAGGCAGCCAGTAATCTTGTCGTGAATGCGGCCAATATCACCAATCAAGGGGAGCTGGGCGCGGGGGATAAATTTAGCGCTGGTACCGCAACGTTGAGAAATATGGGCAGTATTGTCGGTGGAGATGTCGCCATTGTGGCCAGCCAAAAAATTGAGAACGTGGGGCCATCCGCCTTTATTGGCGCGAGCAATGCTTTGGGGAAACTGGAGTTGTTGGCCCCAACCATCGAAAACAGGGATGAAACGACCGGTACTGATATCTTGGCGTTGACCACGATCTATGGTCTGGGCCAGGTTGTTCTTGCCGGGAGCAAGGATGCCGAGTCAGGGCAATACACAAAAGCCAGCAAGGTTGTCAACACTTCCAGCCTGATTCAGTCCGGTGGGGACATGTCGATCTACGCGGACACGTTGACCAATACCCGACGGGTATTGGTGGCGACAAATAGTTTCACGCAAGTTGGGCAGGCAAACGGATCTGTCATCTGGACCGTCGCCAACCCCGATGTGCCGGGTGGGCGTTACATTGAGCCGCCGCACGAAGATACCTGGAATAGTGCCTACGTTCAGACAGATTATACGGAGACGCTTTTTCGCAATAGCCTCGCCAGCATCAGCCCGGAGGCGCAAATTATCTCCGGCGGTAACCTCAATCCGGCGGTAAATCTTTTGCGGAATTACTGGAGCAAGGTGACAGCGGCTGGGAATATTTCCTTAAACGGCGTTACCCTGGATCAGGACAGCTGGCGAGGCGCCACACCCTATCTCCAGCGAGCTGATTACAATGGCACCTATCTGTATCGCACCTATAAAGGGATCATGTGGCGGATGGCTTGGCCTGCCCCGGAAACCATTGATACGTCACTGCCGGGCTATGATTCATCATTTACCGCGCAGGGCGATATCAGCGGCTCGGGTGCGACGATACACAATACGGCTGGCAGCACGAACGCCACTCCTTTGGGGATGCAAGCCGGGCAAACGATTCAGGCCGCTGGCGGCACTACGGTTGGGTCTGTGGGCCAAGCCCCAGTGCTAGCCAATCTCAGCTTGCCGCCTGGAGGCCTGTTTCACACGAACACCGAGTCGCAGGCCAGGTATCTGGTGGAAACGAATCCGGCCTTTGCCAACCGCACGGAATGGCTGTCAAGCGACTGGTATTTCCAGAGCCTTAAACTGGATCCCACCACAATTCAAAAACGGCTTGGCGATGGATTTTACGAGCAGAAACTGATTCGCGAGGAGATACTGTCGCTCACTGGTAAAGCCATGCTTGGCGGTTACGCCAACGAAGAGGCGCAATTTAGAGAGATGATGACGGCTGGCGCGACCCTTGTGCAGGCCCTGGATATCCGGCCAGGGATTAGCCTCAATGCCGAACAGGTCGCCAAACTGACCAGCAATGTTATCATCATGGAAACGCGGGTGGTCGATGGCAATTCGGTTCTCGTGCCGGTGGTCTACCTGGCCCGGATCAATCAAGGCGACCTGTTGCCCACAGGATCAATGATCGCGGCCACGAACATCAACTTAACCAACACCAAGGCCTTTACCAATAGCGGCACCATAAAGGCGAGCAACGCGTTGAGCCTTGGTGGCCAGGCCATCGACAACCGGGGCGGCAACCTGCAAAGTGGTGGCCTGATGGCCCTGAACACCGCAGGGGACATCGACTTTACCTCGGCAAGTGTCAAGGCTGGCAGCTTGCAATTGCAGACCCGCCATGATCTCAAGCTCAACACCGACGCTAAAACCATGACCGTCACCGGGTCTGGCGGCACCCGCACCAGCACCATGCTTGGCCGGGTGGCAAGCCTTGAAGTGGCAGGCGATGCCCTGATCCAGACGGGCGGCAATCTGGAGCAAAAGGGCGCCCAGCTCAAAGTGGGCGGCGATCTGGGCACTGACATCCAGGGCGACTGGCAGATCACCACCCAGCAGACGCGGGAGACCACCCGGGTAAACCGGATGGGCGGCCATTCCTCCACCGATACCCTGCAGAATATCGGCAGCGTGATCCAGGTAGGCGGTCAATCCGACATCAAAACAGGCGGCAATCTGATAGCCCAGGGAGCGCAGATAGATCTTCAGGGCGGGGGCAGTATCCAAGCGGGCGGCGATGTGGAGCTTCAGGCAGCTAAGAACAGCTTCGCCCTCGATAGCTCAAGTGCAAGCAAACGCTCTGCGTCTTCCCTCAAGACCTATGATGAAACCGTGGTCGGCACCAGCCTGCAAAGCGGCCAAAGCCTTACCATCCAGAGCGGCAAGGACATCCGCCTTGCCGGAAGCACCATCAATGTGGTAGAGGGGAGCGCGGCCTTGGCTGCGGTCGGGGATGTAACGATCCAGGCGGAGAACGAGCAGCATACCTATGACTGGCAACATACCGGGAAGCATTCCGGCATAGTGAACACAACAACCAAGACGGAACGAGACCATCTCGATACCCAGATCGCCCGAGGCAGCACTATCTCCGCGAACGGTGTCACGATCCAGAGCGGCAAGGATATCGTGGTGACAGGCAGCAACGTGGTGGGCACGAATGATGTAGCGCTTACGGCCTTAAACAACGTGACAATCGAAGCAGCCACCAACATCCAGAGCGAGAGTCATTTTAGGGAAAAGAAAAAGAGCGGCTTGCTGGGGGGCGGCATCGGTTTTACCATCGGCACCCAGAAGCAAAGCACTGACAGCAAAGGGGAAAACACTACAGCCTCCGCTTCCACGGTGGGCAGCACGGCAGGCAACGTGACAATCGAGGCGGGGAA
>JBAZSA010000036.1:0-18575 GCA_041662645.1 Desulfurivibrionaceae bacterium | reverse complement strand
GAATTACTTTACTGCTTCAGCAAGCTTGCTGCCGGGCTTAAAGCGAGCAACTTTGCGGGCCTTGATGGTGATGGCCTTTCCGGTCTGAGGATTGCGGCCCTGACGGGCAGCCCTCTTGGTCACGGAAAATGTGCCAAACCCAACCAAAGTTACCTTGTCACCCTTCTTCAAAGCGGTGGTAACCGCGGCCAGCATGCCGCCAAGGGTCTTCTCAGCTGCAGCCTTGCTGATACCGCCAGCCTTTGCCATGTTCTCGACTAATTCACTTTTGTTCATTCCTCTCCTTCCTCCTCGTGAATTTAGAGATTCTCTGCCTTCTACAAGCACCGTAATTAAGTTGCCTTAGGGGCGATTTAAACTTATGTGATGTGATTGTCAAACAAAAAAAAACGTCTGTCAAACAAAAAATGCGATGAAATAAGAAAAAAACAACATATCAATACATTTTCTCCAGCCAGCACCTGGCCGGAAATCACCCCGCCGAGCCCGCTCTCCCTTGGAAATCCGCCACAACCTTGCTCAGCCCCAGGCGCAAAAAATCATTCTTAATAGACGAAAATACATGCTTTTTCTCTATTTCGCACAAATCGTTTTGCTGAACCACAATACTCGCAACCTCTTTGGAAAGGCGCACCCGCACCCCCATAAAACCTTTTTTTTGCAGCAACGCCTCACACTGGGACACCAGTAAAATTTTATCCCTGGTGATGGGCTCATTGTGCGCTATTCTGGTGGCAAGGCATGAAGATGCATACGCATCCCAGGTTGACAGAGCAAATTCCCTGCTGAGCAAACGTATTTCCTTTTTAGTAAACCCGGCATCCGCAAGGGGGGTCTGCACCTCCAGCTCGGAAACAGCCTGCAGCCCAGGCCGATCCAGCCCAAGATCGTCGCTATTTGTGCCATCGAACAGCAGCGCGTCTTTTGGAAAAGTATAATCAGTCAAAAATGTTTGATAAATTTTTTTCTTGCAGAGGTAACAGCGATCTGGACCATTGGCCACGAATTCCGGCCAGCTGAACGGCTTGATCTCGATGGGATGGAAAGAACAACCACGGTCTTTAACCGTGCGTTCAACCCGCTCTGCCTCCAAAGGCGGCAGGAGTTCGGACTTGGCATGAAAGGCGTGAACCGCCGAGGGGCCTAAGGTTACACAGGCTGCATACAGAAGAAACGAGCTGTCCACCCCCCCGGAAAAGGCGACGGCAACCCGCTTATAGTGTGAAAGGATTCCTTGCAGCTGCCAATACTTTCGGGATACGGAAATCTCCACCCTGGTTGCACTTACTCGGAAGGCAAGGTCTGGATGGGTTTTTCAAGCAGGAACTTTCCGGATGTTATCCACCCCTTGAGAGTCTCGGCAATTTCCCGCGCCCTTACCATACTGGAGAGCGGCGCCGTGGGCACCATCTTGCCATTCACCTCGATCTGCCCGCTTTTGAGCTGCGCATAACTGACCTCGCCGTAGTTGCGCGCCACGCCATGGGAGTAGTCATAGGAATAATCAACAATCTGGGTGAAGATCTCCGCATCGGAAACCCCGGTATAGGCGGCCATCTCCTCATTAAGGATGGGGATCGGGATACCAATCCCCACAGCCAGGGAACTCCCGTAGCCCTGCATGCTCACACCCTTAAGCCAGCGGGAAGACATCTGCTTCAAATCCCCCTGCACCATCAGGGTACCCGCCGCTCTTCTGGTGGTGCCGTTTTCCGAGCGCAGGGCTTTAGGGTTATGCTGACTGCCCTGCCAGGTCACATAGCCGACTCCGCCCCCTAGAAATATCCTCGTGCCCAAGCCAATGGTCTTATAAAATGGATCGTTCAGCAGGGGGCTCAGCTCACCGGCGCTGCAATACGTCGCATTCCGCACCTGGGGTTTCAGGGTACCCATATAACAATAGACGGTCCGCTCTGAAAGATTTATGGCGCAATTATAATTTTGGTAGCAGTTGCGGGGATTCACCAAGAGCGCGTAAGGCAGCTCGGCAAGAGTCACCTCTTTTTCCACAATTTTATTGGGATAACAGTCGGTTCCGTACCCAACAGCCTTGAGCAGCACCTTTTTCCCGGCCACCAAATCTTCAAGCACATGTCCGCCACCATACAAAAATTCCCCGGGGAAGACCTTATTCAAAGGATCATCCTCGGTGGGCTCCGTCGCGCCGAGATAGACATCAACGGCAGCTATGCCGGCATAGGCAGGAACGTTGTTCATCCACACCTTGAGCGCCTTGATGGTGGGATTGGAGTGGCCGAAATTGATAAACGCCCCGGAAGAACACATGGGAGAGAAAGTGCCGGTGGTGACCACATCCACCTTTCTCGCCGCTTCAACCGGACCATGTTTTTTGACGATGCCGACCATCTCTTCGGCGGTGACCACCACAGCCTGCCCCGCCTTGATCTTGGCATTGATCTCTTCGTATGTTTTCTGAACCTTGAACTCGCTCATATAACCCGCTCCTACAGGGGAATAAAACGCTTGGCTGGAGTTAATCCACCACCGCGACGACTTTATGGCCCGCCTCTTCAAGGGCATCGATGGCTTTATCCAACTCCCCTTTTTCCAGCCTGAAACAATACAATTTCCGCCGGGAGGAATGGCTTTCCGTGGCCACGCTGATTATCTCACACCCGTGCGCCTTAATAATTCTGGTAACATCCTCGACTCCGCCAACCTTGCCGACCAGAACATCCAGCCGCGAGGAGTCCCGCAACAACCCCATCATATTGATAAAGGCCGAAAGCAAATCAATGGCGGTGATGATCCCCACCAGTTTTTTCTTGTCCAGTACCGGCAAGCCGCCGATTTTGTAATCATGAATGAGGCGGGCCGCCTTTTCTATGCTGGCATTGATGTTGACGGTAATGGGATTAAGCACCATAACCTCGTGCACATGGATATCTTTTTCCTGGGAAGGAAAGGAATACTGCCGCAAATCGCTTTCCGTGATAAAGCCGACCAGCTGCTCATCCTCCACCACCGGCAAATGGCGGATGGAATGTTTTTTCATCAACGCCCCGGCCTCTTGCAGCAATGCGTCTTTGCCGACGACAATGAGGTCTTTTTGCATGCAGTTTTTTACTTTCATGATCCGGCCTGGGGTACGATTGGCGTTTTTTTTCGCTCTGCCCGGCATAATCTGGCCCTACCACTCCGGCAAAGGCATGATTATCTGCTTATGATGTTTATACATTATCCTCCCGGAGAAGCAAACAGTTAATCCCTTTCCCTGGGGACTTTCCGTGAGCAAACAGCCCTTGGAGAACCGGGAGAACTTTTCCCTTTTATTTTTCCCGGGATACGATTAAGAAAGTCTCTGTACCAAGGAAAATTACCCGAAATTATAAAAGCCTTGCCCAGAATACGGATATACCGCAAACACCCTAATCGAGAAATACAGCCCTAAAACCCAAGCAATCCCATTATGAAAAACACAAAAAGCCTCACCCTTGCCGATGTCCGGCAACAGATCGACGCAATAGACAGCCAGTTCTTGGAGCTTCTCAAAAAACGGCTGCTCTGCGCCAAAAAAATCGGCGAACTCAAAGACCAAAACAACAAAGCCAAATGGGATCCCTTGCGGGAACGGCAGATCTTCGAACGGCTGCTCGCGGAGAATAATGGCGCCTTTCCCGAGGAGCCCCTCCTGAGCATCTTCCACGAGATCATCACCACCTGCCGGCTCTCGCAAAAAAATGTGGAAGTCGCCTACCTCGGCCCGGAAGCAACCTTTTCCCATCTGGCCGGGGTAAAATACTTCGGCCATGCCGCCAAGTATCTTCCCCTGGAAACCATTGAGGACATCTTCGACGAGATTGAACGGGGCAGAAGCGAATACGGCATTGTCCCGGTGGAAAACTCCATCGAAGGCGCGGTCACCTCGACCCTGGACTCCTTCATCAAGTACAACGTCAAGATCTGCGGGGAATTGAATCTTGGCATCGTCCAAAACCTGGTCAACAAATCAGGCAGCCTGGACGACATCAAGCTGGTGGTTTCCCATCCGCAACCCATTGCCCAGTGCCGGCAATGGCTGAAGAAGCATCTTCCCAACGTCACGGTTCAGGAGGTCTCCAGCACCAGCGCCGCCGCGAAGATGGCGGCGGAAGACCCTAGCGTGGCGGCCCTTGCCAGCTCTCTGGCCATCACGACCTACCATTTGCAGACCGTGGTCAAGGGCATCGAGGACTACCGGGGCAACACCACCCGTTTTCTGATCATTGGCAAGGAATCGCCCTCCAGAAGCGGCAAGGACAAGACCTCTCTCCTGGTCAGCCTTCTGGACCGCCCAGGCGCCTTGAACGACGCCCTGAGCATCCTGGCCCAGCGCTCCATCAACCTGACCCGGATCGAATCCCGCCCGGTCAAGGACGAACCGGGCCGCTACCTGTTCTTCATCGATATGCTTGGCCATCTGGAGGATGACAGTGTCAGGGATGGCTGCGAAAAACTGAAAGAAATCTGTTCGTATTTCGAATGGCTGGGGTCGTACCCCCGGATGGACGAATAACGCAGGGCAAAGCGCCGCCCGCTTCTTTTCTTACCCCCCTATCCGTGACATCTGCCCGTGACAGCTGCCCTCGCCCTCCGGCGAAATGGTATGCCCCTTGGGTTTGTTGAGAATAGCAGCGATGATAAGTTCCCTGATCTCTGCATCGGTGGAACCGTTGCGCAGCCTCGCCCTGAGATCGGTTTCCTGATCGGAGAGCAGGCAGGACCGAAGCCTGCCCTCCGAAGTAAGCCGCAAACGGTTACACCGGTCGCAAAAATGATGGCTGATGGGGCTGATAAAGCCAATAGTGCCGGCAGCCCCGGCAAGCCGGAAAATACGGGCCGGCCCATCCATACGCTTTGCCGGTACAGGCTCAAGCGGCCCCAAGGGCTTGAGGAGTTCCATGATCTCCTGGGAGCTGATGTATTTCCCTTTGTCCCAAAGGGCGGAAGCGCCAATGGGCATGAACTCGATAAAGCGAATCTGCAGCGGCTCCGTAAGGGTCAGCCTGGCAAAATCGATGAACTCATCATCATTAATCCCTTTGAGCGCCACGATATTCAGTTTGATCGGAGAAAAGCCAAGCTCCCGTGCCTTGCTGATCCCGGCCCAGACCCGGGCAAAGGCGTCCACCCCGGTGATCTGCTGAAACCGCTCCGGGCGCAAGGTATCAAGACTGATGTTCAGCTTGCTGATCCCGGCCTTTTGCAAGGCCTCGGCACAATCGGCCAGCAAAACGCCGTTGGTGGTAAGGCGGATATCCGTAAGCCCAGGAATCTCGGCCAACGCCTTGATAAAGGGGAGCACATCCCGCCGCACCAAGGGTTCACCGCCGGTCAGCCGTACTTTCTCGATGCCAAGCGAAACCGCAATACGCACCACCCGGAGAATCTCCTCGTATCGCAGCAGCTCCTCGTTTGCCAGCTTGATCCGCCCTTCCTGGGGCGTGCAGTACTGGCAGCGAAGATTGCAATGGTCGGTAAGGGATATCCGCAGATAGCTGATGGACCGGGCAAACATGTCCGTCAAGCGCTCGCCCTGGGATTGACCGGAACGGTCAGACTCAGGCGGAGAGCCAGGAGCGGCCGATTGCTTTCCCGTATCGTGTTCGTGGCTGGTTGTCATGTTCGTCATATGGGGTATCTTTGAAATAATGAGCGGCACACAGGAAAAAGCTTCTAGACCGGCGTCACTGCTCGAATGTCCGGATTAATCGTCTGCGCAGCCTGCATCAATCTTTGATTTTTTCCGGCTTTCCTGCTACATAATGAGGGACGTAAGACTACGATGCCTGGAAGCATTCGTCAATCGTCATTTATGCACTCCGCCTTAAAATTCACCCTGGAAAAAACCGTTCATGCTCATCCTCGGCATCGAAAGCTCATGCGATGAAACCGCCGCAGCGGTTCTGCGCGACGGCAAAACCCTGCTGAGCAATGTCATCAACTCCCAGGTGGCCGTGCATAGCCCATACGGCGGGGTGGTTCCGGAACTTGCCTCACGGCAACATCTGGAAAATATTTATCCGGTGGTGGAGGCGGCACTCCGGCAGGCAGGCGTCACTCTGGACGACCTGGACGGCCTGGCCGTCACCCAGGGGCCGGGCCTTGTCGGCTCGTTGCTCATCGGTCTATCCTTTGCCAAGGCCATTTCCGCGGTAAAGGGCATCCCCTATGTGGGGGTGGACCACATTGCCGGGCATCTGCTCTCTCCTTTTCTGGAAAAGGCGCAGCCGGAATTCCCCTATATCGCCCTGGTTGCCTCGGGCGGACATTCCAGCATCTTCCTGGTTCGTGACCACACCACCATCCAGCCCCTGGGCAGAACCCGCGATGATGCGGCAGGCGAGGCCTTTGACAAGGTAGGCAAGATTCTCGGCCTTGAATATCCGGGCGGACCGGTGATCAGCCGCTTG
Organism: Desulfurivibrionaceae bacterium; assembly: GCA_041662645.1. Lineage (GTDB taxonomy): Bacteria > Desulfobacterota > Desulfobulbia > Desulfobulbales > Desulfurivibrionaceae > Thiovibrio. The sequence continues at coordinate 12,162 of JBAZSA010000036.1, read as the reverse complement.
GCCGAACAAGGAAACCCTGCGGCGATCCCCTTCCCCCGGGCCTGGCTTGGACCGGACAGCCTTGATTTCAGCTTCAGCGGCCTGAAAACCGCGGTGGCAAACTATGTCCACCAGCACCAGCAACGAAACGAGCCGTTTGATATCCCCGATGTCTGCGCCTCCTTTCAGGAAGCGGTGGTGGAGGTGCTGTGCGAAAAGGCCCTCAAGGCCGCGCAGATGCACGGAATCTCCACCGTTGCCCTGGCCGGAGGGGTGGCGGCCAATTCCCGGTTGCGCGCCGCCCTGCAAGACCGCGGCGCCCAGCGGAACATCAAGGTTTTCATGCCCTCCCTTGACCTGTGTACGGACAATGCCGCGATGATCGCCTTGGCAGGCTATTATCATTTTGCCGAAAGAGCCACGACCTCGCTTGAGACCGATGCCTATTCCCGTTCGCCGCTCCTGCATCCGAACCCGGTCCCCGTTGGAAGCTCACCGCCTCCGCCCGCAATCCGGGCCGAACCATGAAACCTGATCGCGCCGCCAAATACTATTACCTTAAATTTCTCCGCTTGCAGGGAGACCCGCACTCCCTGGCCATGGGGGTGGCCATCGGTCTTTTTGTCGGCGTGACTCCGACCATGCCCCTGCATACCGCGCTTATCATTCTTTTCGCATGGCTCCTGCGGGGAAACTTCCTTGCCGCCTTGATCGCGGCCACGGCGATCAGCAATCCCCTTACCTGGCTACCGCAATATTATTTTTCCTGGCGGCTGGGAAACTGGTTGCTTCCTGGATATCTCTCCTGGGCACGGATACAGGAGTTACTGAGCCTGCTCACCTCCGGCACAAGTTTCAAAGAAAGCCTTGCCTCCATTTGGCAGATGGGGCTCGAGGCTGTTGCGGTCATGCTCTTGGGCGGAATCCTGCTGGCAATCCCGTTTGCCAGCGCCGGTTATATTCTCGCCTTCAAATTCTTCCGCGCTCTCCGCAAAAAGAGACAGGAAAAACATATCCTTAAATGAGCCCCAATCCCGATGACCAACGATCTTCCCATAAAAAAAATCCTGACCGAACACCAACTGGCCCCCAGCAAAAAACTAGGGCAAAATTTTCTGGTCCACCGGCAGACCGCGGAACGTATTGTCGAACTGTCAGGCGTCACCCCGGAAGATTCTGTTCTGGAGCTTGGCGTGGGCTTGGGTTCCCTGACTCTGCCCCTGGCCGAACGGGTCAAGCAGGTCATCGGCCTGGAGCTTGATGCCGGGATCATTGCCTACCACCACGAGCGCCAGGATCTGCCCGCCAACGTCACCCTCATCCACCAGGATCTTCTCAAGGCCGACTTTGGCGAACTTGCGGCCCAAACCAATGGCCCGCTGAAAATTCTGGCCAACCTCCCCTACTCCATCTCCAACCTGCTTCTTTTCAAACTTATCGAAAACCACGAATCCCTGGACCTTGCCGTGCTCATGCTGCAAAAAGAGGTGGGCCAGCGCCTCACCGCTGCCGTGGGCTCCAAGGAATATGGCGTGCTTTCCGTTCTTCTCGCTGATTGCGCCTCGGTGGAGACCATCATGCAGGTCGGCCCCGGCCAGTTTCATCCCCGGCCCAAGGTCGATTCCGTGGTGGTGCGGATCACCTTCCGCCCTGTTCCCCCAAGGGTGGCGCAACTCCCCCCCCATGACCGCAAGCTGCTGCGGCGCATCGTCAATGCCGCGTTTGGCCAGCGGCGCAAAACCCTGCGCAACTCGTTGAGCGCCGGTATGATCAACGGCTTATCCCGGGAGCAGATGGCCACCCTGCTTACCGAGTCAGGGATCAATCCGGAGACCAGGGCGGAGCGGCTGACCCTTGAAGATTTTGTCCGTCTGACCAACGCCGTGGCCAACTGCCCTCCAGGCTGATCCCGTGCGAGATTTCGTTTTTCACAATCCGACCGAGATCATCTTCGGCCAAAACGCCCTTGCTCAGGCAGGCGGGCAAGCCGCCTCCGTTGCCAAGACGGCCCTGTTGGTCTCCGGCAGAGAGAGCCTGAAAAGGCTGGGGGTCTATCAGGTTGTCCTTCATTCACTACAACAGGCGGGGATCAAGATTGTCGAGCATGCAGGCGTACAGCCGAACCCAATTCTAGGCCACGTCCGGCAAGGCATTGCCCTTGCGCAAAAAAACGGGGTCGGGGTTATTGTCGCTCTGGGGGGCGGCAGCGTCATCGACAGCGCCAAGGCCATTGCCGCCGGAACCTTGGCAGGCCATGATGTCTGGGGATTTTTCAAGGGGAAGAAAAGCATCAAGAAGGCCCTGCCGGTTGTCGCCCTGCCCACGGCGGCCGGCTCAGGCTCGGAAACCAACAATGGCATGGTGCTCACCGATGAGACAACCGGGCAGAAGATCGGCATCGGCAACCGGCATCTTTTCCCAAAAATCGCCATTCTGGACCCCGCCGTCACCTTCAGCGTTCCGCCCGCCACCACCGCCTTCGGGGCAGTGGACGCCTTCAGCCATCTGCTTGAGTTTTACCTGAATCGGGAAGAGTCCTTTGCCCCATTGCAGGATCACTACAGCGCCGGACTTATGCAAACGGTGATGACCGCCTGCGAGGCAGTCCTGGCCAACCCCTTGGACTACCAGAGCCGTGCCGAGCTCATGTGGGCAAGCGCTTTGGCCTTAAACGGCATCAGCTCTGCGGGGCTGGGGCGGGTCGGATTCCCCTTTCACCTGATCGAACACTCCCTCAGCGGTCTGCATGATATCCCCCACGGCGCAGGGCTCGCCGCCATCCTCCCAGGAGCCATGGCCTTTGCCACCCGGAAAGATCCAACCCGGCAGGCCCTTTTTTCCACGCAGGTTTTCGGGGTGCATGACGCGGATCAGCATCTCCTTGCCCAGCAAGGAATCCGTTTTTTCAGCCAATGGCTGAAAAGAATAGCCGCGCCCACCTCGCTTGGAGACTTGGGGCTGTCACAGAAGGATATCCCTGCCCTTGCCGAAAACACCCGGGCGCAGGCACGGCTCTGGCGGCTCAGCGAGTATCCGTCGAAGATTGTTGAGGCAATTCTACAGGAATGTCTGTAAGGGTAAAATGCCCGGCAGGCCCTGTGTATCCGACCAATTCCGCCGTCAAGGAACCGATGACGATCTTCGCCTTGATCTTGGTGGGAATTCTCCAGACATCATCGGTGAGCCAGACCAAGGGATCCCCTATCTTTTCGTAGAGCCCCTTGAATTTCAAATGAGGCTGGACCTTGATAGTGTTTTTCTTGCCCAGCACGCTTTCCTGCTCCTCCCTTCCTTCCACACCAACAACCACCTCATGCCGTTTTTTATCGGCAAAGGTAGGAACGATCATCGGGGCCTCCCCGGCGAACGACAGGGATCGCATGAAGAAAAATGAGGAAAACTCGTTATGCATCGGGCCATCAAGCTGATAGATATCGGCTGGCTCGTCATTTTTACGGTAGGACACCCGGAAATTCTCCTGGTTGTACAGGGTGAGCTTGCTGTTGACCCTGCGCCCCTCCTTTTGCTGCATTTCATGACGACTGGGCAAGCGCATCCGCCCCTGCACGATGGTGCGGAAACGATCTTCCACCGGATAGAAAACCGCCAGCAGCCCTGCGCTCTTGGCGGTAACATCAATGGCAAAAGTTTCCGGGCTGCCATCAATTTTACTGACCTGCATGACGAGGTCCCCCGCCTTTATGCCAAGCCAGCTGATCGTATAGCGCAGAGTCTCGCCTCCAGCATAGGCGGTTAGCAACAGCGCCTCATCAGGCGCGGTTCCAGGGTGTGCCGTCCCCGCGCGAGGAGACGGGGCACGCACAATGAGAAAACCATCGGCGTCAAGAAGAAGCTCCTCGCCCCAGCCCTGGGAAGAGCCCAGCGGCCAGCAGAGCATGAAAAGAAAAAGCAGACCTGCACTGAGATTACGGATATCCTTTGTCCCCATTCTCCGCACGAAAACCTCGTCTAAAAAAGTTACCCGGCAACGGCATCCGCGCTGCGTTATTTTTTTTTCGCCTTCTTGTTTTTGCTGTTTTTTACCTAACCTTCATATGGTACATATCAATATATATACCATTACCAGGCCAATCCAACAAAACAGATGCACGGCCCGGCGTGAAAAAACAGAGAGAAAAGCATGCCCTTTGCCAGCAGAAAACAGTATGGACAATTTACTGACATCATGCACAGAGAATATGAGCGTGCGGTGAAAAAAATGCGGGAAGAATTGTCCCGAGGGCGGACATATGACCATGCCTGCGACACCTTGACCGATATCAGTCAGGAGATAAAGGCTTTTGTCCGGGAGGATTTCCTCAAGATCATCATTGCGGAAGAACATTTCGGGGCAGGCATCGAACTTTCCGACATTGCCTTGTTCCTTGAACTCCCATACGACAAAGTCGAATCCGCCAAATTGGCGCTGATCAACGACATGGTGCGGGAAACAGAAGGCCACCTGGAACGTCAGGCAAAAAAAATCAACTGAATCCCAAGTGCATTAGGGTATGGAACCTACCCTTGCAAGGCACCACTTTACATCCCTTGCTTGCTGCCCCCCGAAAAACAGGAGGGCTTCGGCAGCGAAGCCCTCCTCAAAAACATCAGCAGATATTACCAGCGGCAGGATCGACGGTGGGGGCCAGAACCCATGCCCATGCCCATGCCCATGCCCATGCCAGGGCCGCCACATCCGAAACCGGCCTGAGCCAAGCCTGCATCCTGAGCCTTTTTGTGCATCTGGCTGCGGAGATCAAACAACTCCTCCGAGAGCTTGGCCGCCTTTTTCTCATCCGGCCTTTCCCCGCTCATGACCGCGTTCAGCTCTGTTTTCTTGGAAAACATCTTTTTGCGCAGATCCGTTGTCTCGCTGAAAAATTTTTCCCTGGCCTTCAGAGTCTCTTCGCTCATCTGCCCCTGGGCTTGCCCTGGGCTGCCCATCATTGCGCAGCCAGGCCCCATGCCGGGTCCGCCTCCCCAAGGTTGCGCCTCGGCATACTGATATCCGGCCAGGCCGATTGTAGCTATTGCGGCAACTGCAAGTAAGGTTTTTTTCATTGTGTACCTCCTGAACATATGATGTTGAATTGAATGGGATGTAATGGTTTCTCCGTGTATCCTGTTTTCAATACAACAACCATGCCAACAAACCATTAAAACAATAACTAACTGGAATAACACATTTTTATAGAAACAAAAGATACCCCCCTTTGCAAAACCCAGCCAAAAATCACAGGCTGGATATTTTTTATCCAAGCACCGGATGTCAGGCTGGCTATTTTTTACCCAACCGGAAATCTTCATCGGGGCGAGGAGGCAAGCAAAACAAGAGCTAACACCATTTATGCAATAGCAATAAGCGAGGAACGATAATTGCTGTTGCATCACAGCCATGGTTCCATAAAAATGGACAGGCACTGCAGACCAGTAAAAGATTTATCCCCATGGATACGACATCATGAAAAAAAAGACGAAAATAGTTACCTCACCCTTTGCCTATGCCTCCCCCTGGATTCTCGCCGCTGCCATAGGCATGCTCATTGCCATTGTTTTTTTCTTTGCGGCCAATAACCTGCAGCGGGAAAAGCGGATCGTGACCGAAAATCTTTTCAACAAGGGACAGGCCATCGTCCGTTTTATCGGTGCAGGCACCAGGGCCTCGATGATGATGGGCGGCGCCAACCCCCAACAATTGCAGCACCTGATCGAACAGGCCGCGGGTGAATCGAGTATTCTTTACATCGCGGTCGCCAACAACACGGGCAAGATCGTGGCGCACAGCACGCCCGATCTGGTGGGAACCGATCTCGACCATACTCTGCTTGCCGGCACCGAACTTGCTCCCGTTGGTAGATACCAAATCATCAGAGATCAAAAAACAAACCAAAAGGTCTTTGAAATTGTCGCGCCGTTCAAGCCGTTCATGCGCGGTCGCGGTCATTTTTTCAAGCGGCGTATGCAGGCAATGCCGCAGACTGACAACCCGGACATCCCCTCCGGAGAAAATGCGCAACCCCTGCCGCCCTGCCGATTTCCTCCAAGCAATAACGCCTGGCAACCCGGAGACAATCTCGCCATTGTTGTCGGCCTTGACATGACGGAACAGGACAAGATTATCCAGCAAGACCGGTACCACATGCTCTACATGTCCATCGCCATGCTGCTGGTGGCGATTGGCGGCTGGATCGCCTTGCTCACCGCGCAAAGCTACCGCTCATCCCAAAAAACCCTCATGAACATGCAGGCCTTTACCGACCTGCTTATCTCCCGCCTGCCCGTGGGCATCATCGCGACCAATGCCGAAGGGCATATCCAAACCTTCAACAACACCGCGGCAAAATTCACCGGAAAAACCCCAGAACAGGCTATTGGCCATCTTCAGGCGGCAGTCTTGCCGCAGATCCACCAACTCACTCCAACGAACGGACATGAAGCAGAGATTATCGACCAAGAAATTCTCCTGCCGCCTGATTCGCCATCGCCCAATCATCTGCACATCAGCTCCGTACCCATTACCGATGGCCAAAACAACCCCATCGGCAGAGTCACGCTTATGTACGATGTCACGGAGATCAAAAAACTCGAAGCCCAGGTCCGGCGGCATGACCGCCTTGTCGCCCTTGGCAAGATGGCGGCCGGCGTTGCCCACGAGGTGAGAAACCCATTGAGTTCCATCAAGGGCTTCGCCACGTTGCTTGGCTCGCGTTTTCAAGCGGAAAGCGAGGAAGGCGAGGCTGCCAAGCTGTTGATCAACGAAGTGGAACGGCTCAACCGCAGCATCACCGAGTTGCTCACCTACGCCCGCCCGCTCCCCTTGGCCATCGCCGAGGTTGAGATCGCGCCGTTTATCGAGGCATCCCTCAAGCTTATCCAAAGTGACGCCAAGGAACTGGGCGTTGCCGTGCGCCAGGAAATCGCCTTGCCGCGCAAACAGGTACGCCTTGACAAGGACCGGCTCAACCAGGTTCTGCTGAACCTCTATCTCAACAGCCTGCAAGCCATGGAACACGGAGGGGAACTAGAAGTGTCGGTGCATGAGGGAAGCCTGCCAGGCACCGTGGAGATAAGCGTGCGTGACACGGGCTGCGGAATCGCGGCGGATATTCTGGAACGGGTCATGGACCCGTATTTCACGACCAAGCCGGAGGGTACCGGCCTGGGATTGGCCATGGTCTACAAAATCATTGACGAGCACGGGGGCACGATCAAAATCGCGAGCATAGAAGGGCAAGGCACCACGGTGAGCATAATCCTGCCGGGCTGAGTTACTCTTTTTCGCGCCTGATCCGCGCACCGGCCCGGGTGAGTTTGCCAACCAGATCGTCATAGCCCCGGTCCAAATGGTAGACCCGGGAAATATGCGTTTCCCCTTTTGCGGCAAGGGCAGCGATCACCAAGGAAGCGCTGGCCCGCAAATCCGTGGCCATAACCGGCGCTCCGCTTAATTGGCCAGTGCCGCTGACAATGGCGCTGTGGCCATCCACCTTGATGTCCGCGCCCATGCGGCGCAACTCGGCCACATGCATGAACCGGTTCTCGAAGATGGTCTCGGTAATCACGCTTAAGCCCTCACTCAAAGTCATCAAGGCCATGATCTGGGCCTGCAAATCCGTGGGAAACCCGGGATAGGGCATGGTCTTGATGTCCACGCTCCGAAGCACCCCCTTGCGGGCGACATGGATGCGATCCTTGCCCTCTTCGATGGACAGCCCGGCGACCCGTAATTTCTCCAGCAGGGAAGGCAGATGCTGCGGGTTGCAATGCGTCACCGTGGCCTCGCCGCCAACCGCGCCAACCGCGATCAGATACGTTCCCGCCTCGATCCGGTCCGGGATAACCTCCATCTCGGCCCCGTGCAGCCTCTTTACCCCCTCGACCACCAGAGTGTCGGAATCCTTGCCCTTGATCCGTGCGCCCATGGCAATGAGCAGATCGACAAGATTGCCGATTTCCGGTTCTCGGGCCGCGTTCTTGATCACCGTGACGCCCTCGGCCAGGGTCGCGGCCATGAGGATATTCTCCGTGCCGGTAACAGAAGGAATATCGAAACAAACGGTGCCGCCCTGCAACCGTCCCTTGACCTTGGCGTCAACATATCCTTGCGTCAATTCGTACTGGGAGCCGAGTTTCTCCAACCCCTGGAGATGAAAATTAATGGGCCGGGCGCCGATGGCGCAGCCGCCGGGCAGAGAAACCCGGGCCGTGCCATGCCGGGCCAGAAGCGGACCCAAAACCAGCACAGAGGCACGCATGGTCTTGACCATTTCGTAGGAAGCCTCGCAGTTGGTGATCGTTGAGGCGTCAAGCACCAGCACGGTGCCCTCTTTTTGCCAGGTAACCCCGAAGGATTCCAGCAGGGTGAGAAAGGTTCTGGTATCCCGGAGATCCGGCATATTGCGCAGGGTTATCGGCTCACCGCTCAGCAGGCAGGCGGCCATCAGCGGCAGGGCCGCGTTTTTGGCGCCGCTCACCGCAATTTCACCATGCAGGGGATATCCGCCTTCAATAACTATCTTATCCATGGAGTCTCACTTAAAAAAAATCGTGGAAAAAATGCGGCGTTGCGGCTCAGCAGCGACGGGCTTGAAAAATACGCGGCAAACCGGCCAGATCAAAATGGACCTGCAACCTATCATATTCCGGAAAGGAAGAAAAGATTTTCAATACCGCCTCCTGCTGATCCGCGCCGATCTCCATGAAAAAGAAGCCGCCGGACACTAACACCCCGTGGACCTGGGAGGCCAAGGCACGGATGTCGGAGAGGCCGTCAGCTCCTCCGTTCAAGGCACTGTGGGGTTCGAAATCCCGCACCTCCGGCTGCAGGGCAGCCATCGCCGTTGCGGCTATGTAGGGGGGGTTGGAGACAACCAGGGCAAATCTTCTTTTCTGCTGTATGGAGGTCAGCCAGTCGCCGTTTAACAAAAAAACCCTCGGCTGCACCTGATGGAGCCGGATGTTTTCCCTGGCCACCCCTAAGGCTGCAAGGGAAATATCCACCCCAAACACCAGCCGATCCGCGAGTTCACGGGCCAGCACCACGGTGATCGCGCCGCTCCCGACTCCCAGATCCAGCACCGGCCCAGGCGGCAAACCAATCTGGTGCACCGTGGCAAGAATCTTTTCAAGAAGCTCCTCGGTTTCGGGCCGGGGGATGAGAACCTTGGGGGAAACCGCGAAGGGCAGCGACCAGAATTCCTGCTCGCCGGTAATGTAGGCCAATGGCTCACGGGAAAGACGCCGGGAAAGGAGGGCATTAAAAAGGGAAAGGTGCCGCGGAGAAATTTCCTGCCCCAAGGCAAGAAAAAACTGGGTTCGGGAGTAGCCCAGGACATGGCCCAGCAAAAGCGCGACTTCGATTTCCGCCTCGGCAACACCCGCATCGGCAAGGCGCTGGACGCTCTCACGATATACCTGCTTGAGAATCATGGGCGGCTCTTCCAGGCCGGGGGAAGGCGGGAGTCCGCATCCACGGGCCATATTTTATTGCATGAGTTGCAAGGCTTCTGTCTGGAAATGGACAATGAGGGGTTCGATGATGTCGTCGAGCTTTCCCATGAGGATATCATCAAGCTGATACAGGGTGAGATTGATCCGGTGATCGCTGACCCTGCCCTGCGGGAAATTATAGGTCCGGATGCGCTCGCTCCGGTCGCCGCTGCCCACCTGGCTCTTGCGGTCCGCGGACATTTTCTCGTCCTGCTCGCGCTGCATCTTGTCGAGGAGCCGGGCGCGGAGCACCTGCAAGGCCTTGGCCTTGTTCTTGTGCTGGGATTTTTCATCCTGGCAGGTTACCACCAGCCCGGTTGGCAGATGGGTAACCCGAACCGCCGAATCGGTGGTATTGACGCTCTGCCCGCCTGAGCCGGTGGAACGGTAGACATCGAACCGCAGGTCGTTGGGGCTGATATCAAGCTCAACCTCTTCCGCCTCGGGCATTACCGCCACGGTGACGGCGGAGGTATGGATGCGGCCCTGGGTTTCGGTCTCGGGAACACGCTGCACGCGATGGGCCCCGGATTCATATTTCAATCTGCTATAAACGTGGTCGCCGCTGATCAGGGCGATGATTTCCTTGAACCCCCCGATCCCGGTGGGATTGCTGGTCATTACCTCGACCTTCCATCCCTGTTGCTCGGCGTATCGGCTGTACATCCGGAACAGATCGCTGACAAACAGGGCGGCCTCGTCCCCGCCGGTGCCAGCCCGGATCTCAAGAAGGGTATTTTTATCATCGTTGGGATTCTTGGGGAGCAAGGCAACCCGGAGTTCCTTGATCAATTCCTCCTGACGGATTTCCAGCTCGGCCAAGTCCGCCCGGACAAGCTCCCGGAGTTCGTTGTCGTCTTCTTCCTGAAGCAGCAGGCGATTAGCCGCGATTTCCGCGTTTACCTTCTTGTAGTTGCTGTACAGATCATCAAGTTTTGCCAGATTGGCATGCTCTTTGGCAACCCGCCGAAATTCCGCCGGATCGCTTACCAGCTGTGGCTCTGAAAGCCGGGCCTCAAGAGCAAGCTTGCGTTCTGCAACATTTTCAAGTTGGGCAAACATGATCATCTCGTCAAAAAAGGAACGCCCCTGAGCCATCTCCCCTTACGGGAATGGTCCAAAGGCGTTATCAACACGGGGAAAATCGTGTTTTTTTACTTGGCTGTTTGCTTGCCGTATTTCTTATTGAACTTATCAATCCGTCCGGCAGAATCGATCAATTTCTGCTTTCCGGTGAAAAACGGATGGCAGGCCGAGCAGATTTCCACTTTTATCTCAGGGAGAACCGAACCAAGTTCAACTGCATTGCCACAGGCACAGACGGCATCAATTTTATGATATTCGGGATGCACACCTTCTTTCATGGACGAAACCTCCAATAAATTAACAAAAAACCAATTATACACAGTCCAGACGGACTTATTTTTCTTCCAGATGAGAAAAACCTGTGGATTATATCGTTATCTTCTTTTTTTTGCAAGCTAGGAATTGCGTACAGCCAAAAATCAACCGCCCTTCATCATGTCAAAAAATTCGGCATTGGAACGGGTCCCCTTCATCTTGTTCAGGAAAAATTCCATGGCGTCGATGGGATTCATGGATCCCAGGAGTTTGCGCAAGATCCAGACCTTATTCAGCTCTTCCGCAGTAAGGAGCAGTTCTTCCTTCCGGGTTCCGGATTTGGCCATGTCGATGGCGGGAAAGATTCTCCGGTCCGCGATCTTGCGGTCGAGCACCAGCTCCATATTGCCCGTGCCCTTGAACTCTTCGAAGATAACCTCATCCATCCGGCTGCCGGTCTCGATCAGGGCGGAAGCAAGAATGGTCAGGCTGCCGCCCTCTTCGATGTTCCGCGCCGCACCGAAAAACCGCTTTGGCCGATGCAGGGCGTTGGAGTCAACACCGCCGGAGAGAATCTTGCCGCTCGGCGGCACCACCGTGTTGTAGGCCCTGGCCAAACGGGTAATGCTGTCCAGCAGGATCACCACATCTTTTTTGTGCTCCACCAGCCTGCGGGCCTTGTCGAGCACCATCTCGGCCACCTGGATATGCCGTTGGGGCGGCTCGTCAAAGGTGGAACTGATCACCTCGGCATCAACGCCCCTGGCCATGTCGGTGACCTCTTCGGGCCGCTCGTCGATGAGCAGGACGATGAGAATAATCTCTTTGTGGTTTTTGGTGATGCTGTTGGCGATATCCTTGATCAACACCGTTTTGCCGGTCCGGGGCGGGGCGACGATCAGACCGCGCTGACCCTTGCCGATGGGCGCCATGATATCCATGATGCGCATGGAGTAGTTGTCCGGCTCCCGCTCAAGATTGATGCGCTGCTGAGGGTGCAACGGAGTCAGGTTGGAAAACAGGGTTTTATCCCGGGCTTTTTCCGGCGGATCGAAATTGACGCTGTCGACTTTAAGCAGGGCAAAATAGCGCTCACCTTCCTTGGGTGTACGCACCGGTCCCTCAATGGTGTCGCCGGTCCGGAGATTGAGCCGCCGGATCTGGGAAGGCGAGACATAGATGTCGTCTGGCCCTGGCAGATAATTGTAATACGGCGCCCGCAGAAAGCCAAAGCCATCGGGCAGCACCTCAAGCACGCCGCTGCCCCAGTTCTCGCCGTTTTTCTCGGCCTGTCCACCAGCGGCCTGCAGGATGGCAAAAATCAGCTCCTGCTTGCGCATGGCGCTGTATTCC
>JBAZSA010000035.1:0-18587 GCA_041662645.1 Desulfurivibrionaceae bacterium | reverse complement strand
CCGATCTGGACCGTTTATTTCAATGTCAAAAAGTTCGTCACGTATGTGCTCGCCTCCAACGTGCCGGAGATCGTGCCCTATATCCTGCAGTTTTTCCTGAAAATCCCCCTGCCGCTCTCAGTGATCCAGATCCTCTCCATCGATCTCGGCACGGACATCCTCCCAGGCGTGGCCCTGGGCAGCGAAAGGCCGGAAAAAAACATCATGAACCGGCCGCCGGTGAGCAGAAAAGAAAAGATCCTCGATCGGGAAGTTTTTCTGCGGGGCTATTTTTTATTAGGCGTTATCGAGGCAATGGCAGCCATGGTCGCCTTTGTCTTCTTCCTGCAACGGCATGGCTGGCAATACGGGACCGTCACCCTGGCCGATCCGTTGCTGCACCGGCAGGCCATGACCATGACCCTGCTGGGCGCCGTCACCTGCCAGATGTTCAATGGCCTCACCATGCGGAGCTGGGAATTTTCCGCCTTCAGCCTCGGGTTCTTCACGAACCGCCTGATGCTCTGGGCCATGGCGACCGAGCTGATTTGGGTCTGGGCCCTTCTCAACGTGGCCCCGGTGCAAAAGATATTCAACACCGCCCATGTGCCGCTGGCCGACCTCTGGATTTTGCTGCCCTTTCCCGTGCTCCTTCTCCTGAGCCATGAAGGGTACAAATGGCTGCGCCGCCGCAGGAACAGACAAAACACCCCCCAGCCGGATCGCATCCTCGCATAGCGTAAACGATTATATCCTCACATCCCGCCCATTTTTTCCTTGGAACCTTTTTGAAACATGATACCATTGCCGAGACGTACTAATCGGCCTGCAGCCCGCCGATGCTTTTCCCCTTAATCGCAACGGAGCGCACACCTTGACCACCATTGATTTCAATGCCCAGCGCCTTGATCACGCCAAACAGATCGTCAACAAGATCAAGCTGCCGGCCCAGCCCACCATCGTCATTGAGATTAACAAGGAAATGCGCACCGAACATCCCCACTTCACGCGCATCGCCAATCTGGTGACGCAGGATGCCTCGATAAGCGCCAAGGTCATCAACGTCATCAATTCTCCTTTCTTCGGCCTGGCCAACAAGTGCGAATCCATCGTCAAGGCTCTCACCTTCATGGGGCTGGAAAATTTCCGCAAGGTGGTTCTCACCGCCTGCCTGCAGGATGCCTTGGGCGGCGGCACCGCAACGGACAAGATTTTTTGGGATCATTCCCTGCACACCGCCGTAGCGGCAGAGTCCCTGGCTAAAGCCATGCGCGGCATCCTGACCGCCGAGGATATCACCCCGGACATGGCCTACATGACCGGGTTGTTCCACGATTGCGCCATCCCGATGCTGCTCAAACGCAGCCCGGAATACCAGGCCTTCACCCATGCCGCCCTCAGCCACAAGCGCGACATCATTCAGGAGGAAGATACGCTGGTCGGTTCGGACCACTGCGTGATTGGAGGGCTCCTGGCCAAGACCTGGTCGCTTCCCGAGGCGGTATGCAAAACCATCATCCACCACCACACCTCCAACCTCGCCGGACAGGGCACTGTGCCGACCAAGCTCATTGCCCTGCTCAAAGTTGCCGACTACATCGCCTACACCTTTGGCTATTCCATCGGCTTGATGGATCGGATCATCGACAACGAATGGGACCCGGAGGAATGGAGCGAGCTCAACGAGGCAGTACTGGGCGAGTTGCATCTAGGGCCGGACGACCTTGTCGATATGAAGGATAATATCTTCGAACAACTCTCCGCTCAGTGATCCCCGGCGGCCGCCTAGTTCTTGGCAAAAAAGGCGCAGGCCCGCTCCCTGGCTTCGGCAACGGTGACGCTGGATTGGATGGCCGAGGCAAGGCTATGGCCGAAGGGATAGTTCTTGGCGAAATAATGGCTGAACTCCTTGAGGCGTCCCAAACGCCGCTCCGGCAGAAAACTTTCCTCAAGCAGCTCGATAAAGCGCAGATACAGCGCCGGCTTGTTCACCGGACCAACCTCCGGGCCAAGGTTGTACAGCCCATGGGCAAGCGCGGCAAAGATCCAAGGTTGGATAGCCGCACCCCGGCCAATCATAAGGCCGTCCGCCCCTGATTGAGCCAGGCAATTCCTGGCGTCCTCCACCGAAAAGATTCCGCCGTTGGCCACCACCGGGATATTCACCCAGCTCTTGACCTTGCCGACCCATGGCCAGCGCGGCTTGCGCACGAAAGGCTCGCCCCGCAGCCGGGCGTGGACGGAAAGCAGATCAACCCCTTCGCCTTCCAGCATCCGGCAAAAATCGCGCAGCTTTTCCTCATCCAGGGCCTCACCCAGCCGGATCTTGGCGGTAAGCGGCAGGCTGGTCTGCTTTCTGGCCGCCGCCACCAAACCCTGCACCAGAGCGGGTTCCTCCATGAGACGGCTGCCTGCCCCCATGCGGCGTACAGTCGGGGCAGGGCAGCCCAGGTTGAGGTCAATGGCCTCGGCCCCCAGGGTATGGAGCTTGGCAATGGCGGGCGCGACCTCCTCCTCCCGGCTCACCAAAAGCTGGTAGGAGAGGGGGGTTTCCTGGGCGCTGCGCACCAGATAAGGCGAGAGCTGCGGACTTTCCGAGGGCAGACGGGCGGCGGAGAGCATCTCGGTGGACAACAGGCCAATGGTTCCCTGCTCGATAATAAGACGGCGCAGGGCAGAATGGGTCAAGCCGGCCATGGGCGCCAGAAAGAGCGGCGGGGAGATCTCCAGCCCCTTCAGCCTGAGAATTTGCACCTTATCCATGCAGGGGACTCACGCGGATCTCTGTAAAAGAACAAACCATGGCTTATTCCCGGCCCAGCAGCTTTTTGGCCAAAGCCCCGACCTTTGATTCCCGAGTGCCAAGAAAATCCAGATCAACCTTGGCAGCCAACTCGGGCCTCTGTTCGAGAATCAATCCGGCCGCAATCTCGGCCCCGCCCACGGTCAGCTCCTTGCAGGTGGCGCCGTTTTTTTCCTTGCGGCGTCTGATCAGCACCCGGCAGCAGGTGGCGGAAAAGCGGGCCCGGAAGCGGTCGTGCATCTCCTTGGCCACTTTTTCAAACTCCTTGGCCTTCATGCCCCCCGGTTGCCGCGGCCCGAGAAAAAGGCTGATGGCAACCTCGGCCCCGGCCAGTGAGCCGCAGGTGCACCCGGCCCCGCCCATGCCGTGGCAAAAACCGGAGCCAAGGCGCACGGCCATCTCAGGGCTGAGATCGCCGCGAAACCCCTGGTTGATGACAACAATCACCGACTCGGAACAACAATAGCCGCGAGCCGAAAAGATATTGGCCGCGCGTTGGCCGATCAGCTCGACGATATGTGCCGCGTTTTCTTGATTTTTCATGTTTTCTACTCACGGTAATAATGGAGACCAACAACTCAGAACTTGCAGTAAACAGGTGCTTCGACAAGGCTCTCTTGAGCTTGTCGAAAGGCTCAGCACGAACGGAATATCAATATATTAAGATAATATTCGTTCACCCTGAGCCTGTCGAAGGGCTCTTTTTTACGAGTCCACCAACCCAAATCCCCCCTGGGCCCCCCTTTGCCAAAGTGGGGAATTTTTTCCCTTTGCTTTAAGTCGGGGGCACTTCATACTTCCCCCTTTAGCAAAGGGGGATTGAGGGGGATTTCCCGAACGACGATGCAGCCCCCGACAATGGTCATTTCATCACGTTGCCAAAGCCCTCAACCCAAAACCATCCTGCTCCTGCCGCAAGCCCCATATACCACAAAAGGCTGGCCGGATCACCTACAATCCCGGCCAGCCTTTTGCCTTGTCCCTTTAACCTTTTGCCTTTCTATCCCCTGCCGAAGGTAAGCCCTGCCTCGCCCCGGTCCACCACGATGGTATCGCCCTCACCAAAGGTTCCGTCCAAAATCTTCATGGCCAAAGCGTCCTGGACATAACGCTGGATGGCGCGCTTGAGCGGCCTTGCCCCGTAGGTCGGGTCGTAGCCCACCTCAATCAAATACTCCTTGGCAGCCTCGGTCAGGCTGACGCTGAACTTCTGCTCGGCCAGCCGCCGGGTGAGCAGCCCCACCTGGATGTCGATGATCCGGGCAAGATGCTCCTTGCCCAAGGCGTGGAAGATGATGATCTCGTCGATCCGGTTCAAAAACTCGGGCCTGAACTGGGCATGGAGAATGGCGTCGATCTGGGTCTGCATCTCGGCCCGCCTCCCCTCGCCCATCTCCATGATCATCTGGCTGCCAAGGTTCGAGGTCATGATCAGGATGGTGTTCTTGAAATCCACGGTCCTGCCCTTGCCGTCGGTCATCCGGCCGTCGTCCAAAATCTGCAGCAGCACGTTGAACACATCCGGGTGGGCCTTTTCGATCTCGTCAAAGAGGATGACCGAATAGGGCCTGCGCCGCACCGCTTCGGTGAGATAGCCCCCCTCCTCGTAGCCCACGTAGCCCGGAGGCGCGCCGATCAACCGGGAGACCGAATGCTTTTCCATGAACTCAGACATGTCGATGCGGATCATGGCCTTTTCCGTGTCAAAGAGGAAATGGGCCAGGCTCCGGGCCAGCTCGGTCTTGCCCACCCCGGTGGGGCCTAAAAAGATGAAAGAGCCCAGGGGCCGGTTGGGATCCTGCAACCCGGCCCGCGCCCTCCGCACCGCGTTGGCCACCGCAGCGATGGCCTCGGTCTGGCCCACCACCCGCCGGGCCAGCTCGGTGTCGGCGTGGACCAGCTTTTCCTTTTCCCCGGAGAGCAAGCGGTCCACCGGGATGCCTGTCCACTTGGCCACCACCTGGGCCACATCCTCCTCGTCCACCTCTTCTTTCAGCATCTGCCGATCCTTCTGGATCTCGGCCAGGTGGGCGTTCTCCGCGGTAAGCTGTTTTTCCAATTCCACGATCTTGCCGTAGCGGATTTCCGCCACCTTGCTGAGATCGCCCTGGCGTTCGGCCTGCTGCTCGGCAACCCTGGCCTCGTCGATGCCGCTTTTGATGGTGCGGATCTTCTGGATGATGTCCCGCTCCAAGGTCCAGTGGCCCTTCATGCTGGTGAGGGTCTCGTTGATTTCGGCCAGCTCCGCTTCAAGCTTGGCCAGCCGCTCCTTGGAGGCGGCGTCGCTTTCCTTTTTCAAGGCCTCCTTCTCGATCTCCAGCATGATCTTCTTACGCTCCACCTCGTCGATCTCAGTGGGCATGGAATCGATCTCGATCCGCAACCGGGATGCCGCCTCGTCGATAAGATCGATGGCCTTGTCCGGCAGGAAGCGGTCGGTGATGTAGCGGTTGGACAGGGTCGCCGCAGCCACGGTGGCGGAATCCTTGATCCGCACCCCGTGGTGGACCTCGTATTTTTCCTTGATCCCGCGCAGGATGGCGATGGTGTCGTCAAGGCTCGGCTCCTGCACCAGCACCTGCTGGAAGCGGCGCTCAAGGGCGGCATCCTTTTCGATGTACTTGCGGTATTCATTCAGGGTGGTGGCGCCGACACAATGCAGTTCGCCCCGTGCCAGGGCGGGCTTGAGCATGTTGGAGGCGTCCATGGATCCTTCCGCGGCTCCGGCTCCGACCAGGGTGTGAATCTCGTCGATGAAGAGGATGACCTCGCCGGCCCGTTTCTGCACCTCCTTGAGCACCGCCTTGAGCCGGTCCTCGAACTCGCCCCGGTATTTGGCCCCGGCCACCAGCGCACCCAGGTCGAGGGAGAGCACCTGCTTGTTGCGCAGGGTTTCAGGCACATCGCCGTTGACGATGCGCTGGGCCAGCCCCTCGACAATGGCGGTCTTGCCCACCCCGGGCTCGCCGATGAGGACCGGATTGTTCTTGGTCCGACGGGAAAGCACCTGGATCACCCTCCGCACCTCGTCATCCCGGCCGATTACCGGGTCGAGCTTGCCCTGCCGGGCCACATCGGTGAGGTTGCGGGCATATTTCTCCAGGGCCTGGTATTTCTCCTCGGGATTGGGATCGGTGACCCGCTGGTTGCCGCGGATGGCGACCAGGGCCTGCAAAAAGGTCTCCCTACTTATGCCTTTGCGTTTGAAGGCCTGGGCAGCAGGGGAGTCCTTGTCGTCGAGCACGGCCAGAATCAGATGCTCCAGACTGACATACTCATCCTGCATCTCGCCTGCTACCTTGAAGGCCCGATCCAGCAGGGCCTGGAACCGTTTCCCGGCATAGGCCTGGGTGTAGCCGCCGCCGCTCACCTGGGGCAGTTTTTGCAAAAGCGCATCCATCTCCTGCCTCAGCAGACCCGGGTCCACCCCCATCTTCTGGAGGATGGGCACCACCACCCCATCGGGCTGGTCCAGGAGCACCCGCATGAGGTGCTCGGGCTGGATCTCCTGGTGCCCCTTGCCCTGGGCCAGATTCTGGGCAGACTGCACCGCTTCCTGCGATTTCACCGTGAATTTATCAAACTGCATATCCGTTGCTCCTTAAGCAAAAGAAGATAATCAACTCAGCGTCCCCCGCTGTGTCCTGCGAATACCGTAAGCGCGGCTCCAGCGGCTGTCAAGGGTACCCGTCAATATGTTGACGGGCCAGCCACAGGGACAAAGCGGAGGATTTTTACCGGGCAGACACACATAACCTTTGCATTGCCAAAGACCTGGAGGATATAAACAGTAGTTAGGCAAGACAAATCCCCTTTTCTGGCACCCTATTTTAGGATAGCACTGGCCCGATTTTGCCATTGTTGCCATTTTCATTACAGCCTCCTCGGTATGGCAATTTGATAGTATTTTCTTCTTAATGCTGGACCGACCCGGAATTGAAGACCAACCCCACACCCTTTTTCTTTCATAAAACAAGGAATGGCGAATGAATACTTCACCTTCTCATCGTAGCTGGCTACCGTTGACCATCGCGTTCTGCCTCGTTGGAGCCACCGCACATGGCGCCGAATATCCAAATATTGATTGCATCGACCCAGGCAAGAATGATTCCGCGCAGGTCATTGGTAAACCAGGCGAACGGCTGTACATCCATCCTGTACATCCACAACGGTGTGAGTCGCCGGACTCTGGAGAATGCGCGCCCAAGTCCTACATAATCACTGGAGATTCCGTTAGCGTCAGGGTTACCTGCGGCAGCTGGACCATGGTGGACTACAGGAACAAAAAATACGGGCAAACAGTTGGTTGGGTTAAAAAATCCCGCCTAAACATACAAGAAGCCCCACGAGGACAGCACTCGTTTGTTCACGCCGCGCATCTCAAAGCATGCCAGACTGTAGCGGACCATGCCAACCAAGGAACGCTCGATCAATTACAAGTGAGCAAACAGGAAAAGGACATAAACGATGAAGAAGCCAAAAACATCTTCGGAGAAGACCTCCTTTTCGGGGCGGTCTCCCTGTGGCGCCTGGACCTGGACAACGACCATACTCCTGAATATGTGGCCATTACCACCGAAGGCACGGCCCGTGTGGACAGTCTTTTTGTCCGATCGAAGAAAAAAGGAGCAGAAGTTCAAACGCTTTCGACTGTTGAAGACGGCGATTTTGATATCACCTTCCTCAAGGTCGGCAAACACTACTATTTCGTCTCCGGCTACAATAGCTACGGAGATATTAGCATGAGTTCCATGTGGCGATACGACACGAACTCAGGCTTAACATCGGTGTGTAATTTCAAACAGTTTGAAAAACCTATTGTTGAAATGGTCACGGGCGGGGGAACACCCGTGTGTATGGCTGCGGTCGCGAACACGATCAAACATCTTGATTATCCATTGATGCACGCAATTGGTGACTCGAAGGACAGAGAAAGATTCTGGTCACAGCATCCGTTGGAGGGATTGGCCAGGGTGGACATCAACAACGACGGTAGACCGGACAATGTTGTTCAGGTTGATTTCACCCATGGCGGTGGGCGTGGTTGTGGAGTTACCTATCTGGCAGTAGCCGACGACACCAGAACGAATATCCCCAAAACAAAATTGAACGACCTGCTGCTTGAAACCCTTGGAGGGTATCCATGTGGCCCCAACATGAAAATGTTTACCCATGGTGGGACGTCTTACCTCGATGCCTCTGGGGCGGGCAACCGCACAATTTACCGCATCAACGGCGAGGAGGCGGAAACAATCTGCGAGTTTACAGGGCGGTGGCGCAATATAGTTGACGGTTCACCGGAGGATAAGAAATAATGACTCACATTCGTTTGCTTGTGTGCTTTTTGGGACTCTCCATGGTAACAGCCTCAACGGGGTACGCTAACTGCAATATTGAGGGCAGCGCGATACGGAAGATGCCCATGCCAGACTGTCAGGAATTTGTGCGGCAACGTTTCGCCAGCGCTGACTACGGCTGCGGAATCCACGCTGTTCAAGTCAAGGCCGAAGCAGTAGATATTCTTCCCGGAATCGAAGGCATTGACGCCCGCTTCGCCTTGAGGGAACTGGCCCTGGAACTCACCCGGAATCCCGAGTATCCACCGGAAGAGCGGGTCAAGCTGTTGCAGGCAGCGACCATTACCGCGATCGATGGAGAGGCAGCTCGGAAAAAGGAAGAACTCCAAGCGGATTCAAGCATGCTCTGGTGGGGAGCAAACCTGTTCCAAACCCAAAAAAATACATCGGCGAGTCTGGATACGCTGGCACTCGCTATCCGCCAGGATCAGCGCCGCCCGGAAGCTGATCGCTCCATTCATGACTACTATAATTGGGGTGGTGGTAGTGTAGTGTTTTCCGACGGGTTGCCTTTGGGCCATAACGAAGCCAAAAACCATTTAGGGCAAATTGTGGCTATCGCAAACTTGCTAAAAACCGATACCACACTGAAATCATTACAATCAAGCATGGCTTTCCTTGCCTTTTATGATGTGCCAATATGGGAAAAAGAGATTGATCACAAGATTATCTTGGAACGCGCCAATCAGCTCCTTGCCTTGGTCGAAGCGTTGAGTAACGCGACATGCAACCGATGCAACTGCGGCCATGATTGGCGCTGGCGCCCACTGATCCGTGCCGGTCTTGCTTTCCATCTCGCAGGAAAGACCGAAGAGGCAAAAAAACATGTTGATCGGGCAATCCAGATCGCCAAGAACCAGGAAGAGCCGAACTCCCGCCTCTGTCAGTATAATTCCCTTCTCTCTGAATTGCTCGGCGCCGATTACATATCCAGTTATGATAAAAAAACAATCTGGTCTTTGATCGCTGAAATAGAACAACTTGCCAATTCACTGGACACGGGGATAGCCAAAGATGTCCGGCACTCTCTGCCCGAGAGTATCGAACGATTCACGATTTGGAACAAGCGCCGCAATACCCATTAGAAAACCAGACTGACTGCATGTCTCCGACATGATTTTTCCTTGCTGCTATCAGCACATATGTCAAGTTACTGAACAACAACGCAAAACTTGGAACGTTCCACGGTTTTCTCAGGTGGACTCAGGATAACACATGCCCGATCTTGCCCTTTCCATCTTCATCATCACCTATCTCGGCGTTGCCATCGGCCGCATCCCCGGCCTGATGCTGGACCGCACCGGCATCGCCCTCTTGGGGGCCATCGCCATGATCGCCAGCGGCATCGTGCCGCTCACCGAGGCCATGGGCGCCATCGACCTGCCCACCATCATCCTGCTCTACGCGCTGATGGTGCTTTCCGCCCAACTCCGGCTGGGCGGCTTCTACACCTGGGTTGCCAGCCGCACCACCACCCTGCTGGACCACCCCCGGCTTTTTCTCCTTGCCAGCATGCTGGTGGCGGCGCTGCTTTCCGCCCTGCTGGCCAACGACATTGTCTGCCTGGCCTTCACCCCGGTCCTCTGTCTCGCCCTGCTCAAGAAAGGGCTCAACCCCCTGCCCTTTCTCCTGGGCCTTGCCACGGCCAGCAATATCGGCTCGGCCGCCACCATCATCGGCAACCCGCAGAACATGCTGATCGGCCAGGTCGGCCAGTTGCACTTCGGCAGCTTCCTGCTCTGGTGCGCCCCGCCCGCGCTCCTCGCCCTGGGTGGCGCCTACGCTATCCTCTGCCGCGCCTACAAATGCCGCTTTGCCGCGCCCTCGGTTTTCCAGGCAGCAGGACCCGCCGCACCCGAATGGCCCGAGTTCGACCGCTGGCAAAGCGCCAAGGGGTTGATCGCCATGCTGGCTCTGGTGGGTCTTTTCTTCTCCCCCATCCCCAGGGAGCTTTCCGCCATCACCGTGGCCGGAATTTTGCTCTGCAGCAGACAGATGCATTCCCGCCAGATCATGGAACTGGTGGACTGGCACCTGATCACCCTGTTCTGCTCCCTGTTCATCGTGGTTCACGGCATAACCAGCCGCGATATCCCCAGCCTGCTCATGGAAGCCATGGCCGGCCACGGCGTAACCATCACCAATCTCTTTGCCCTCACCGGTATCTCCACCCTGCTGAGCAATCTGGTCAGCAATGTGCCAGCCGCCATGTTCCTGGTCCGCTTCCTCGACCCAGGGGTGCCGGAACAGTGGTACGTCCTGGCCCTGTCCAGCACCTTTGCCGGAAATCTGGTCATCATCGGCAGCATCGCCAATCTCATCGTCATCGAGCAGGCAAAAAAATTCGGTGTCGCGATCAGCTTTAAGGAACACGCCAGGGTTGGCGTCCCGATTACGCTTTTTTCTCTGCTCGTTCTTGTTTTGCTGCTATACTTCCGGCAGGCATAGCACTATCTCCGAGTCATCTCTTTTACGGAAACATCCCCCATGAAAAGCCTCTGGCTTTCCGCGGTCAGCGAAAAAAAACTTTCAACCATCAACGAGTGGCTGTTCGAGCACGTGCTCACCTACGACCACTTTATCCAGGCGATGGTGATAACCTGCGCCCTGCTGATCGCCTTTCTGGCCGGCAACAGGATCAAACGAAAATTCTCCAGCCCCGAACTGCCCCAAAAACGTTTCGGCCAGTTCATCTCCGCCGTGCTGCCCCTTGCTGCCCCATTCCTCTGGCTTGCGCTGCTGCTTGTCTCGCTGCTGGTGGCCATGGAAGCCGAATGGCCGCACAATCTGCTCACCATTGTGGTCAACCTGCTGGCGGTGTGGATGGTTATCAAGACCACCTCCCTGTTTTTCAACAACACCGCCTGGAACAGGCTGATTGCGGTCATCGCCTGGACCCTTGCCTCCCTCAACATCTTGGATCTGCTGGGACCTGCCGTCAGGCTGCTCGATCGTTTCGCCCTCACCTTCGGCAGGCTGCGCATCTCGCTGCTCACCGTGCTCACCGGACTCCTGACCCTGGCGCTGCTGCTCTGGGGGGCTCGCCTGCTCTCCCATCTGCTGGAAAAACGCATCCGGGAAAATTCGGCGCTCTCGCCATCCATCCAGGTGCTGTTTATAAAGCTCTCAAAGATCTCCCTCATCACCGTCTCCATCCTGGTGGGGCTGCGGATCGTGGGCCTCGACCTCACCGGCTTTTCCATCTTCACCGGCGCGGTGGGCGTGGGCATCGGCTTTGGGTTGCAAAAGATCTTCTCCAACCTGATCAGCGGCATCATCCTTCTGCTGGACAAATCCATCAAGCCGGGCGACGTCATCACCGTGGGCGAAACCTATGGCTGGGTAAACTCCCTGGGCGCACGCTACACCTCGCTCATCACCCCGGACGGCAAGGAGTTTCTGATCCCCAATGAGGATCTGATCACCCAGCAGGTGGAAAACTGGTCGTTCAGCAACAGCACCGTGTGCCTGAAGATTCCGGTGGGCATTGCCTACAGCTCGGATGTGCGCAAGGCCATGGCCCTCTGCGAGGAGGCGGCCCGGAAAACAGACAGGATCATCGCGGACCCGCCGCCCCAATGCCTGCTCGCCGGTTTTGGCGAGAGTTCCGTGGATCTTGAGCTGGGCGCCTGGATCAACGATCCGGTCAACGGGGTCAAGAATGTGAAGAGCGATGTGCTTTTAAAAATCTGGGAGACATTTCAGGAGCATGGCGTGGATATCCCCTATCCGCAGCGGGATATCCACATCAGAACCATGCCGACGGAAGCTGCCAGCTGTAAGCTGTAAGCTGTTAGCTGTTTCACACCTCAAAGGACTGATGGGGCTCCGGGATTTCAACCATGGGGAAGCCCAGCTCCTGGCGCAGGCTCTCGGCCAGGGCGGTGGCAGCCTCATCCTCGCCGTGCACCACAAAGGTGCGGGCCGGTTTCTTGTGCATGGCCCCGGCCCAGGCCAGCAGCCCATCCCGGTCGGCATGGCCGCTGAAGCCGGTCAGGGTTTCCACTTTGGCGCGCAGCGGAAACTCCTCGCCAAAGATCCGCACCGTTTCCTCTCCCTCGACAATCCTGCGGCCCAGGGTATTGGGCGCCTGCCAGCCGGTGACCAGAATAGTGTTTTTCTTGTCGCTGATGCGCTTGCGCAGGTGGTGCAGGATACGGCCTGCCTCCATCATGCCGCTGGCGCTGATGATGATGGCAGGCTCCCGCAAGAAATTCAGCTCCTTGGAATCCTCCACGCTCTGGGTGTAGCGCAGGGTGTCAAAGCCAAAGGGATTGCTGTGGTTGTCCTTGAGGAGGAATTCCCGGATCTCGCTGTCATAGGTTTCCGGGTGCAACCGGAAGATATCCGTAACCCGGGTGGCAAGGGGGCTGTCCACATAGATGGGCAGCTTGGGGATATCGCGCTTCAAAAACAGCTTGTGCAGCGCATAGACCAGCTGTTGGGTCCGGCCCACGGCAAAGGCAGGAATCAAAAGCGTGCCGCCCCGCTGGTAGGTCTCATTGACAATCCGCTTTAGTTCCTTTTCCGACTCCTGGTACGGCGGATGCTGCCGGTTGCCGTAAGTGCTCTCCATGATGAGGATATCCGCGCCCTCGCTCAAGAGCGCAGGGTCGTTAATGATGGGAATCCCGCTCCGCCCGATATCGCCGCTGAAAACAAGGCGGAGATCCCGATTCTTCTCCTTATCGTGGATATCAAGAATCACGTTGGCGCTGCCCAGCATATGGCCCGCATCCACCAAGGTAAGATGGACGCCGGGCACAATCTCCCGCCTGCGGTTATAGCTGATGCCCACGAACTGGTCCATGGAGACAACCACATCCTCCTTGGTATAGAGGGGCTCGAATTCCTTCTGCTTGTTCTGCCTGCGGAGCTTGTTGATAAACTCCACATCCTGCTCCTGGATGTGCGCACCGTCCATGAGCATGACCGCGCAGAGGTCGCGGGTGGCCGAGGTGCAGATGATGTCCCCGTTGAACCCTTTCTTGACCAGACAGGGGATGTTGCCGGAGTGATCGATATGAGCATGGGACAAGACCAGGCAGTCCAAATCCTTGCCCGCGCAAAAACCGCTGCGGTTGAGCTCAAAGGCCTCCTTGCG
Organism: Desulfurivibrionaceae bacterium; assembly: GCA_041662645.1. Lineage (GTDB taxonomy): Bacteria > Desulfobacterota > Desulfobulbia > Desulfobulbales > Desulfurivibrionaceae > Thiovibrio. The sequence goes on along the minus strand of JBAZSA010000035.1, from coordinate 5,344 downwards.
CTTGCCCTGGAACAACCCGCAATCAAGAAGAATCCGTTTGCCGTTCACCTCGATCAGGTGCTGTGAACCGGTAACGGTTTTCGCCGCACCGTGGAAGGTAATTTTCATGGTTGTGCTCCCTTGTTGGTAGATGTGCTTTGATTTCAGCATACAAAACCGGCGGGGGAAACAGAAGAAAAGATTTGGCAAGCATGGCCCTGGCGAGGCCCAGGCGGCAAACCATTCCGCCCGTCACCAGATCCTGATTTTTCCCAACCCGCCTGAAACGAAGATAATTCTTGAATTGCTCCATGTTGTCAGGTAGACAAATAATATCCTGGCTAAAATTAGCCGGAATTATATAGCTTCCCCGATAACACCCCCATATGGGGTGGACATATGACTATTTAAGCAAAAAATACTCAGAAATTGCCCAGACAGATCAATTAACGGGCAGAAAATCGAGCAAAAAGGAATAACTCGAGCCGGGCCGTTAATATTATTGTTAGGTTTCACAACCAAGCAAAGGGGACTCATGAACGACGAACGCTGGAAGAGCCTGCTGTCCTTCGCTCAGTTCATTCTTGGAACTGTCGTATTGGGCGTAGTTGGTACGATTATCAATAATCAAATTCAAACACGAGAAATTGAAATAAAAGAGCAAGAACAGATAGCTAAAAATCTTGGAACCGTTTTAAGCACGAATTCTGCCGACAAACTACTCATGGCGCAGTTCTATGCAGCAGTCACACGATCAGATGATATTAGAAAGCGCTGGGAAATATATCGCGACGAACTAAAGAAGGAAATCGATGCCGCCAAGAGTCAGCGAGAAAAAACGGCGAGCGAAATTCAACAAACCACTGACGCGAAATTGATAGATCAAAAACAAGCGATCATCCAACAGATTGACGCAGCGGTAACGCCTGGTGCAAAGGCAGTGTCGGCGGAAGCGCTACCAGCTAGAATTTACTTTCATATACAGAACGAAAGCCAGCGCGAAAATGCAGGAAGTATAGCCAAGAAGATCGCCACTGATCCGAATGTCGTAGTGCCTGGCATTCAGCGTGTGGAACAAGCGCCGATCGCAAACGAGATTCGATACTTCAAGCTTGCAGAAGCGGTCGAAGCTCAAGGGTTTTCGAAATCCTTGCAAGGCCTTGGGATAGACGCTACGGCCAAATATATTCCCGGCTACGAGTCGTCCCAGAAACTTAGACCAAGACATTATGAGTTATGGCTCTCATCAGCGTGGCGATAAGACTCTTCCCCCGTTGACATAATGGCAATACAAACAAGGAGGCGAAAATGATGCATGTTGATCGAGTTCCAAAAATCCGAGCGTTACTTGGTGCCACCCTCGTGGCGACCGCTCTGGTTGTGTCAGGTTGTGCTGTGAAGCTCATAAGCAGTTACGACGAGACTACTGACAAGACGGTAACCGCACTACAGAAAAAGACAGAAGCACATCTGGTTGCCCTCGAAGCTGTAGAAGGTTTGCCAGAATGCAAATACGAAAAGCACAAGCAGTTCTATGAAGAAGCAAGAGTAGACGTTAGCGCAATCGCCGTACGCGCTGCAGCTATTCCGAAAAACGAAATCACAACGGAGCACACCGTATTGCTTTCCCAGAGCTTAAATAGCCTTGAAAAACTCCACAAGATTGCGTGTCTATCTAAAGATCAAATTGTTCCCTTGCGTACCCAGTTCAACTCCAGCTTCACAGCAATTCTTAAGCTAGAGCTGGCGAAGCGTCGCGGTGAATAAAGGTTAATCTCTAATCTAGACCGTATCTTAAGGAGAAATCATGAGTCTAAACGAAGCCCAATTAGGTAAAGACATTCTTGCAGCATTCAAAGGAGTACTTACGGAAAAATGGCCGGATATCAAACAGTATGGCGAGGCCGAGTCTAAAAAGCTTGCTCAAACGTTGGTCATGATCGAGGCTCTCAAAGCCTCAGGCAAGATTAACGAAGAGCAGGCAACTCTTCATATTGAAATACAAAAAAACGCAACACGCATGGTCTTGTTAACACTTGAGGGGCTAGGCATCCTTGCTGTTGAGGCTGCCATCAATGCGGCGCTTAATGTCGTGAAAGATACAGTCAACACGGTTGTTGGTTTTTCGCTGCTTTAAGAAACCTAACATTGCGTTCGAGAGGGACGCGCCAAAAGCGGCGCGCCCCTCAACTTTACGTTGAATACACAATAGGGGACAGACACCCCGTTTTGGAAGAGTAGGTCGGGTAGAGGAACGAAACCCGACGTTTAAACGACAACATCATCCACAGCCCGGCTGAAAATTGTCGGGTTTCGCTTTGCTCTACCCGACCTACGAAATACGAACTTCGAATCGTCACCCCATACCCATATCAGAACACCCTCAGTCCACAAAGGAGATAACCCTGGTCCGAATCACCCCCGGATGCGCTTCGATCTCCGCCACCAGCTCCGGCGGAATTGCCGACTCCAGGTCGATGATGTTGTAGCCGATGCTTCCGTTGGATTCATTGAGATAGCTTACGATATTGATGCCGCTGGCGCCGATGGCATGGGAGGCAAAGCCTATCATGTCCGGGATATCCTGGTTGATCAAGATGAAGCGGGTGTGCACGTTGGCGGCGGGCACCAGTTCGGCGGAGGGAAAATTGACGCTGTGGGTGATGGCGCCGTACTCCAGATAGCCGCGCAGCTCCAGGGCGGCCATGCAGGCGCATTGCTCCTCCGACTCCTCGGTGCTGGCCCCCAGATGCGGGGTGACGATGATCCGCGGATGCCCGAGGGTGGCGGCGGAGGGGAAATCGGTGATATAGGCGGCCAACCGGCCTCCGGCCAGGGCAGCAAGCACCGCCTGCCCGTCGACAATGGGCCCCCGCGCATAGTTGATCAGGATCGCTCCCGCGGGCAGCCGCTTGAGCAGCTCTTCGTTCACCATCCCCCTGGTTTTCTCGTTGAGCGGGGTGTGCACCGTGAGAATCTCGCTCTTGCCCACCATTTCATACAGGGAGCGGGAAAGGGCGACCTCCGGGGAAAGATGGTGGATGTTCTCCAGGGCCGGAATGGGATCAAAACCGGCCACCCGCATCTGCCGCGTGATGCCGCCATTGGCCACCCGGATGCCGATCTTCCCCAGACCCAGGACGCCCAGGGTTTTCCCAGCCAGCTCAAACCCCTTGAAGGCGGATTTCTCCTGCTCGATGCGGCTGGCAATCTCCTGGTCGGTCAGGCCAGCCAGCCCCTGGGCAAAGGCGAAGCTGCGATGGATGTTGCGCGCCTGGATTCCCAGCATGACGAAGACCAGCTCGGCCACTGCGTTGGCATTGGCACCGGGGGTGTTGAAGATGCAGATCCCCTGCTCGCTGGCCTTGGCCACCGTGATGTTGTTGACCCCGGCCCCGGCCCGGGCCACGGCGAGCAGTGAGGGGTAGTCCGCCGTATCCACCCGCCCGCTGCGCACCAGAATGCCGTGCGGGTCCGGCTCGTCCGCGCTTACCTGAAATCGCTCCGCAAGAAGGGCCAGCCCTTCCGGGGCGAGTTTATTGAGCACCCTGATCCGATACCCTGCCATACGGTCTCCTTGTCTGCCCGGTGAAACGCCAATAAAAAAGGCCATGGCTGATTGTAGCAGATTTTTCCTCTGCTCCAATCAGCCATGGCCTGATTTTTTTCTTTGTCTCGGGTCTCCCCGGAACTCAGTTCGCCTCCACGCACACCCGGCAACGCCCGGTCTTTTTTGCCTGATAGAGGATCTCATCGGCCCGCTGCAACCACTCGTCCTTGCTCATTTCCGGGCTCCACTGGACAAGACCGATGCTCACCCCAAGCTTGCTGCCGTCTCCGGCATTCAGCGCAAGTTTATCGATGGCGCCGCACAGACGCTCGGCCAACACCCGGGCCGGATCAAGGGCGGTATCCGGCAAGACCAGAACAAACTCATCGCCACCCATGCGCACCAAAAGATCGCTGTTGCGCACCATCCCGGTCAAGGTCTTGGCCACCATCTGCAAGGCGTTATCCCCGGCGGCATGCCCCAGGGTATCATTGATCTGCTTGAAATGATCCAGATCCATACTGGCCACGGTTATGGGCCGCCCGTAGCGCCGGGCTGTTTCCAGCATGGGCCCGATACGTTCCTCAAAAACCCGCCGGTTGTCAAGGCCGGTGAGCATGTCCCGCCTGGCCTGGGCAAAAAGATCTTCATACATAAGGGCGCGCTGCAGGGGCTCCCCCAGAATCTCCAGCGCATCGCGCAAAATCTGGGTTTCCTCCGTTTCAATGCAGGTTCCCCGGCGCAGCAGCATCAGGCAGCCCTGGTTGGCGGTAACCGGGTCGACGCCGAAGGACATCTGCCATTGCTGCACAAAAAACGGGCCCCATTCACAGCAGGTGCCATCCAGCTGACAATCGATCTTCTCGAAAACCTCTTCGGCGGTCTGCATGGCAAGACGCCGTTCCGGCCCATGGCAAGAGCAGATAATATGCATCCGGCTCCGGTCGAGGCTGCGGTAGGCAATCAGATCGTGCTCAACCACAGGCATCAGCCACACGGAAAAGGCCTCGATCATGCCCTGCAGGTCGGTGGCTCCGGCCAGTCTGCCGTGCAGCTCGTTGACCTGTTTTAACCACTCCGATTGGCGGCGGTAACGATCAAGCTCCACCATCAGATGATCGAGGTTGACCGGCCCTATCATTTCCCTATCAGAGAGAGAGATTGCGGTGTTCATTGCAACGGCTCCTTTCATTGAAAAGATTGTTTAGTCAGAATCTGTGCCATTTTCATGCCAGACCATCAAAACATTCTTCCCCAAAGCCTTGCCCCGCAAGGGTGGACGCAAAAAATATCATATATCTTATTGAAATTATTAAACAAACAAAAACATAACCCAAAAGCACACAGGAGTCCTGCCGTAGCTCCTCCCCACGCGTGGAGGGAAAAATTTTCCCCTCTCCCCTGTCGGCATAATGACACCCGGCCAGCCTTGCCGCCATCGCCACGACACTTTGTTCCGCACCCGAACAATCGTTTCCTTGCATCTTCGCTTGCAGGGGATATCATGCAAAAAACAACCCCATCAATGCACGCAAGGGAGTACTCCGCATCCATGCCTACCCCAGACAGCCGCCGCATCATCCATCTCGACATGGATGCCTTTTATGCCTCGGTTGAGATTCTCGACAATCCCGCCCTCCGGGGGTTGCCCGTGGTGGTGGGCGGCGACTGCAACCGCGGGGTGGTCTGCGCCGCTTCCTACGAAGCGCGGAAATTCGGGGTCCACTCCGCCCTGCCCATCCTCACCGCCAGAAAGCTCTGCCCGCAGGGGGTGTTTCTCCCGGTCCGCATGGCCCGGTATCAGGAGATTTCCCG
>JBAZSA010000034.1:0-18699 GCA_041662645.1 Desulfurivibrionaceae bacterium | reverse complement strand
AATACCCCAGTATAATTTTGCCAAACACAAGGGGTATCCCACGGCAGAGCATCGCCGGATTATCCGGGAAATCGGGCCCTGTCCCATCCATCGCCAGAGTTTCAAGCCGGTGCGCGATTGTTCGGCAAGCTAAAGAAGGCGGACAGCATCCCCGTCGGGCAACAGGGGGAATCGCTTGCCTGCCAGTACCTTACCCGGCAGGGCTATCGGGTTATCGCCAGGAACTATCGCACCAAGCTGGGGGAGATCGACATTGTAGCCGAGGCGCAGGGAACCCTGGTGTTTGTCGAGGTCAAGACCCGGCGCGGCCATCAGTGCGGCCATCCTTTTGAGGCGGTAACCCCGGCCAAATGGAGGCAGATTTCCAAGGTTGCCCTGGAGTATCTGGCCGAGACGGGCAGGGAAGGGCAACCGGCCCGTTTTGATGTGGTGGCGATCAGTTTTTCCGGAGAGACTGAGCCGGTGATCGAACTGGTGAAAAATGCCTTTGATCTGAGCTATGGAGCGTGACGGTGCAGGCTGGAGCTGAAAGACCATTGCCTCCCCTGGGGATTACCATGGGCTGCCCGGTGGGCATCGGGCCGGAGATTATCCTGCGGTTTCTGGCCCAGGCTGGACCGCAACTTGCCCGGTGGCCGGTGGTCATCGGCGATGGAGGAGTGTTGCGCCGTTGCAGCGCCGCGCTTGGCATCGGGCTTCCGGTGGTGGATTGGCAGCCGGGTTCGCCCTGCCGGCCCCAGGCGCTCAATGTGCTTTCCCTGTCCGATCTTGGCGAGGGGCTGTGCTGGGGAAAACCAACGCCTGAAACCGGCCGGGCCATGGGGCGTTATATCGAAGAAGCAGTGCGGCTTGTCCAGGGCAATCAGCTGGCCGGGATGGTGACGTGCCCCATCGGCAAGGCGGCGCTTAAGGCCGGAGGCTACCGCTTTCCCGGGCATACCGAGATGCTGGCCGAGCTCTGTCAGGCCCATGATTTTGCCATGATGATGGCGGGTACTGCGCTCAAGGTTACCCTGGTTACCATCCATCAGTCCCTGGCCGAGGTGCCCGCGGCCATTACCCAGGAGGCGGTGTTGCGGATGATCGCTATCACCGGCCAGGCGTTGCGGGATGATTTTGGTATCCCCCAGCCCCGTCTGGCTGTGGCAGGTTTGAACCCCCATGCAGGGGAAGGGGGCATGTTCGGCGATGAGGAGCAGCGGGTCATTGGCCCGGCTGTGGCGGCCGGACGCCGGGGTGGTTGGCTGGTCGAGGGGCCGTTTCCGCCGGATACGGTATTTCATAAGGCAGCGGCCGGGCAGTTTGACGCCGTGGTCTGTATGTACCACGATCAGGGCTTGATCCCCTTCAAGCTTTTGCATTTCAGCGACGGGGTAAATGTGACCCTGGGGCTGCCCATAGTCAGAACCTCGGTGGATCACGGCACTGCCTATGATATCGCGGGCAAAGGCGTGGCCGACCCTGCGAGTCTGGCCGCCGCTGTTTTCATGGCCGAGGCCATTGTTGCCAACAGAAAAAAGCTTGCAGCTGCCAGCTGTAAGCCATAAGCTGATAGCTGTATAAGGGTGTTACGGAATGGGAAAAAAAGGATTGCTCATTGCCTTTGAAGGAATCGATGGAACCGGCAAGACCACTCAGATAGAGCTGTTGGCCGAGGTTTTGCGCCAACGGGGCTTGCGCGTGGTTACGACCCGCGAGCCCACAGACGGGCAGTATGGCCGCAAAATCAGAGCGTTGTATAAAAATCGGAAGAGCGTTACCCCGGAAGAGGAGCTGGCTCTGTTTCTCGATGACCGGCGCGAGCATGTGGCGCAGGTCATCGGTCCGGCTCTGGCCAGCGGCCAGGTGGTGCTCACCGACCGGTACTATTATTCCACCGCCGCCTATCAGGGCGCGGCCGGGCATGATCCGCAAAAAATCATTGCGGCAAATGAATTGTTTGCGCCGGTGCCGGATATGGTTATTATGCTTGAAGCGCCTGTGTCTCTTGGGGTACACCGGGTGCAGAAGCTCCGCGGCGAGACCTTGAACGATTTTGAGCAGGAAGAGACCTTGGCCCGGGTGGCCAGGATTTTTGCCGGCCTCAAGGGGGCCAATATCCGCCGCATTGACGGCACAGGGGATGCTGGTGCCGTGCATGCCTTGGTTGTGGCAAACGTGGCCGAGCTTTTGTGAACGGGAAGGTGTCGTGTCTGTGGAATATCAAGGTTTGGGCAGAAAAATCAAGGGGCTGGCTCAAGGTTCTGGGAATAAGGGGAGAAACTCTATGCTGAAGCGTCTGCTGATTGCCGGTTGCTTGGCCCTCTGCTGCCTGTCGTGCACCCCGGCCATTCAGGGAGTGCCGGGGCAGCCGCCCTTTGCCGCGGATCTTGAACCCTATGAGGAAGCGGTGGACCGGGGCTGCGCCTATTTTAACTTTCTCTGGGGCAAGTCGGCCGAGATCGAAGAACGCTACGATGAGGCCATCTACGCTTACAAGCAGGCTCTGGTCTGCGACCGGCAGGCCGGGCATGTCATGCGCTCCCTGGCCTCGCTGCTTGTCAAAACCGGGCAACGGGAACAGGCCGTCGAATGGGTGAACAAGCTCATCGCCCTGAATCCCAAGGATTCGGAAGCCCGTGCGCTTCTGGGTAATCTGTACAGTCTCATGGGGCGGTTCGAGGAGGCAGCCGAGGTGTATCAGGCTATCCTGGCCGATGATCCGCAAAATTTCAATGTCCGGCTCCTGTTGGGCGGGCTGTATGCCCGAATGCATGATTACGAAAAGGCCCGGCAGGTTTTGGAAAAATTGACCGAGCTCAACCCTGATTCCTATGCCGGTTTTTATTATCTGGCCAAGCTGTATCAGGAGATGCGCCTTTTCGATAAGGCGGCAAAGGCTTTTGATAAAGCCCTGGCGCTCAACTGGTCTCCGATGCTGGGCCATGAGGCAGCGGAACTCTACGAGCAGATGAAGCGTTATCCCGAAGCCATTGCCATCTATCAGCGAATTTTGGAAGAAGACGCTTCCGACGAGAGGGCCAGGAGCTTTTTGGCCAATGTCTATTTCCGGCAGGGTGAGGTGGATAAGGCGCTCACGGAGATGGAGAAGCTGCGAGAAATCTCGGCCAACCCGGACAAGGTCGAACTGGCCATCTGCCGGATACTCCTCGATGCAGGAAAACGGACTGAGGCCGTCACCCGGCTCAAGGCAATCCTCAAAAAAGATCCTCAGGCAGACGCAGCCAGGGCGCTGCTGATCCTGGCCTACTACCAGCAAGGCGATCGTGCCGCGACCAAAAAGCTTTTGAGGCAGGTGCGGCCCGTCAGCCCGGCCTATGAGGAATCGGTTATCATGTTGGCCAGAATCCTCCAAGAGGAAAAGGATTTTCCGGCGGCGGAGAAGGGGCTGCGGAAGGCCATGGCCGACAAGCAGTACCGGCGGCTCAATTTTTATGTGGCCCTGGCGATGCTTTATGCGGGTCAGGATAAAATCGACAAGGCCCATGGCGTTTTCACCCAGGCGTTTACCGATTTTCCAGGCGATGTGGAGGTGCATTACGAGTACGCTTTGTTTCTCCACAAACTCGATGACACGGACGGGGCCATGCGTCAGATGGAAGAGGTGCTGAAACGGGAGCCGAAACATGCCCGGGCCCTGAACTATGTCGGATATACCTGGGCCGAGGAAGGAAGGAATCTGGAAGAGGCCAAAACGTATATCGAACAGGCCGTGATCCAGTTGCCAAAGGATGGGTTTGTCCGGGACAGCATGGGCTGGGTGTGTTACCAGTTGGGGGATTTTCCCGCCGCGGTCCGGGAACTGGAGCTGGCGGTGGCGCTGTCTCCCGATGATCCGACCATCTATGAGCATCTTGGCGACGCGTACTTGAAAAATAATGACGCTCCGAAGGCCCGCAAGGCCTACCTGAAATCGCTGGGATTTTATGAGGAAGAAGAGAAGAAGGAAGGAGTCCGCCGCAAACTGGAGGCCTTGCCTGCCGAGGACGGCCAAACCGGCGGCGCGGAATGAGCCGGAGTCTTCTGTGCGCCGTGCTTGGGGGGCTTGCCCTTTTGCTGCTAGGGAGCGGGTGCGCCACCCTGCCTGCCACCCGGCTGCTTGGCGAGATGCAGCAACAGCAAGCCGTGGCCCAGTTCCGCGAGGCCATGGCGCACCAGCAGGATTGTCCCTGTTGTCTTGATGCCCAGGTGCGGCTTTCGGTGAAATCCCTGGTGCAGAATGGCACGATCTCCGGTTTTCTCCAAGCCAAGGCGCCCTCTTATTTGAAATTCACCGGCCTCAATCCCTTGGGTCAGCCCATGATGTTTCTGGCCACGGACGGCGCTTTTTTCCGGTATGTCGCAGTCCCCGAAGGCAAGGGTTATGAAGGGCTGGTCACCGCCGCTGCTTTTAAAAAGTATGCCCCAAAGGGTTTTGATCCGGCGCACGGATTTTACTGGCTTGCAGGCCGGCTGGCCTCTGAAAAGCTGCGGATTTTTTCCGTGGCCCAAGAGCCGGAAGGGCAGGGTTTCTGGCTGGAATTTGCCTATGCCGATGGAGCTTCGAAAGGGGAATCGTTCCGTCACCATGTGCTTTTTGATCCGGCTCAACAGGTGATCCGGCGGCATCTGGTGGCAGACCCCGAGGGCCGGATCATGGTCGATGTTTGGTATGACGACTATGCGTCTGCCTCTGAAGGCGGGTCGGACAACTGCAAACTGCCGGGACAAATCAGGATTCACGCCAACCACAACGGGGCGGTCATGGAACTCACCCTGGGGGACTGGCTGTCCGATGCCAGCTTCAGTGCGGGAGATTTCCGGGTGGATCTGCCTTCCGGCTTTCAATTAGTGCCCGTTGAGTAGCATTTTTTTTTTCGCGTAGGCTAAGCCAACACTTTAACGATCAACCACCCGATCGGGCGGTTTTGTTCAGGAATCATTGATGAATAGTGAGATAGACGCCCTGCTGCCGCAGGTACGGCAGCCCAGCAGGTACGGCGGCAATGAGCTGCATGTGGTGAAAAAGGAGTGGGACTCCGTTTCCCTCCGCATGGTGCTGGCCTTCCCGGATCTTTACGAGCTGGGCATGTCCCACCAGGGATTGCAGATCCTCTATCACATCGTCAACGGCCGGGATGATCTTCTGGCCGAACGGGTCTACACCCCGGACCGCGATCTGGAGGAGCTGCTCCGCGCCCGCCGTTTGCCCCTGTTTTCCCTGGAGTCGCAGCGACCGGTGGCAGATTTTGATATCCTCGGCATCACCCTGCCCTATGAACTCTGCTACACCAATATCCTCACCATCCTTGAGCTGGCTCAGCTTCCCTTCCGCAGCGCGGATCGGAGCGCTGCGCATCCGCTGGTGATCGGCGGCGGTCCCTGCGCCTTTCATCCCGAGCCGGTGGCTGATTTCTTTGACGCCATTCTTCTCGGCGACGGAGAAGAGGCTATTCTGGAAATCGCAGAGGTTGTGCGTCTGGCCAAGGAAAACGGCGAAGACCGGCAGGCGGTTTTGGAGCACCTCAGCCGGATCGAAGGGGTGTATGTGCCCTCCTTTTTTGAGCCGCGTTACGATGCTTCCGGTGATTTTCTTGGCATGCAAGTGCTTTCCGGCAAGGGTCTGGTGCGGCGGCGGATTCTTGCCGACCTTGAAGCCGCCACCATCGAGCAGCCTCCCCTGGTGCCGCTTACCCGGATCGTCCATGACCGGCTCGGTTTGGAGATCGCCCGGGGCTGCACCCGGGGCTGCCGTTTCTGTCAGGCGGGCATGATCTACCGGCCGGTGCGGGAACGCACCCCGGAGAAGATCTTTGCCATGGCGGAAAAAGGCATTGCCGAGGGCGGCTTCGAGGAACTGGCCCTGTTGTCGCTTTCCACCGGCGATTATTCCTGCCTGAGCGAACTGCTTGTCCGCTTGATGAACCGCTTTGCCAAGGAGCATGTCTCCGTGTCCCTGCCCTCCTTACGGGTCGGCACCCTCACCCCGGCGATCATGGAGCAGATCAAGCGGGTGCGCAAGACCGGCTTTACCCTGGCCCCGGAGGCGGGGTCCGATCGGTTGCGGCGGGTGATCAACAAGGGGATCACCGAGGAAGACCTGCTGGCCACGGCGGATGCGGCCTACGGCCTGGGCTGGAAATTGATCAAGCTCTACTTCATGTTCGGGTTGCCCACGGAAACCGAGGAGGATGTGGCCGCGATTCCGGCCCTGGCCCAGAAGGTTCTCAAAGCCGGGAAAGGCGGCAATTGCCGGGTGAACGTCAGCGCCGCTACCTTTGTGCCCAAGCCCCATACCGTGTTTGAGCGGGAGCCGCAGCTCTCCATGGCCGAAGGCTATGCGCGGATGGATGCCATCAAGAAACGGCTCTATGGCAAGAACTGCACCCTGAAACGCAATGATCCGCGGATGAGCTATCTGGAAGGGGTCTTTTCCCGGGGAGATCGCCGTTTGAGCCGGTTGCTCGAGGAGGCCTGGCAGCGGGGGGCGCGCATGGATGCCTGGTCCGAGCATTTTGACCTCACGCGCTGGCAGGAGGCTGCTGCTGCCTGCGGTTTGGAGCTGGATGGCTACCTGCGCCGGAGGGGAGTGGATGAGCCGCTGCCCTGGCAGCATCTTGGCGTCGGAGTCCGGGACGACTTTTTTGCCGAGGAATACGCCAAGGCGTTGCGGGAAGAATATACCCCGGACTGCCGGGTGCATGGCTGCCAGCACTGCGGGGTTTGCGACTTGAAAATTCTCAAGCCCGTGGTGCATCGCCGTAAGGCAGGGGAGGGCGTACAACCAGAGGCGTCTGTGCAGGAAGCGTCACTGCCGGAAGAGACTTCCGTCAAGCAACCCCTTCGCCAGCACTTTGTCTACAAACTCACTTATTCCCGGCTGGGCAACGCCCGACTGCTCAGCCATCTGGAGCTGATCCAGGTTTTTTTCCGGGCCTTCAGCCGGGCCAAGCTGCCGCTTAATTTTTCCCAAGGGTTCAATCCCACCCCCAAGGTTTCCTTCAGTCCGGCCCTGCCCCTGGGCACGGAGAGTTTGGCGGAATTTGTCCTGATCGACCTCTGGGAGCCATTGCCCGACCTGGGCGCCTTTGTAACGGCGATGAACCGGCAGCTTCCCGAGGGGCTCGTCGTGACTCAGGCTGTGCTGGCGGGCAAGGAGCATGCCGGCACCATGATGACCACCTACCATATCCGTTTGCCGAAACTGCCTGCCCAGGCGGAGCTGGATCGAGTAATGGGACTGGAAGCTTTGCCGGTGGTGGTTCTGCGCAAGGGGATGGAAAAGCAGCTTGATCTGCGGCCGCTGCTGCATGGTCTGCGTCTGACCCCGGAGGGCCAGTTGGAGCTCTCCTTGTTCAGCGCGCCAGGGCAGCCGGGCGGCAAGCCGGTTGAGGTGGCGGCCAAGCTTTTTGCCCTGCCAGAGGAAGATATTCGCCGGGCACGGGTTTTGAAGATGGCGAGTGTTGCTTATGGTGTGAGTGAACCGTGAAGGACTACGGATTTTTTTAAGTCAAACTTATCTGTCTGGTGAGAGTCATGGCTACCGAACTGCTTATCAATGCCACACCCTACGAGATCCGGATTGCCCTGGTGGAACACGGCAATCTGGTGGAGTTTTACCTGGAGCAGCCCCGGGAGAAGGGCTTGGTCGGCAATATCTACCGGGGGAGGGTTGTCCGGGTACTCTCCGGCATGCAGGCGGCTTTTGTGGATATCGGCCTGGAGCGCACAGGGTTTCTCTATGTGGACGATGTCCATATCACCACCGACGATTTTGAAAAGCGTCTGGCCAAAAGCGACAAGGCCGAGGATTGCGGCGGCGGCTGTTGCGGCAACGAGACCCCGGATTCCCTGTGCCGGCGCACTCCGGGATTGAACATCGGCGATCTGCTCACCGAGGGACAGGATATTTTGGTGCAGATCTGCAAGGAGCCCCTCGGCACCAAGGGAGCCAGGCTGACCTGCAATATTACCCTGCCGTGCCGGAATCTGGTCTTCATGCCCATGACCGACCATATCGGGATCTCGCGCAAGATCGAAGATGAAACCGTCCGCAAGCAGCTCCGCCAGGACATTGAAACCCTGCGGCCGGCCGGGACCGGGTTCATCGTGCGGACCGTGGCGGAGAACGCCACCAACGAGGACCTTGAGGCGGATATGGAGTTTCTCCTGCATACCTGGGGGGAGATTCAGGATGTCGCGGCCAAGGCTTCGGTCCCGAGTCTGGTGTACGAGGATCTTGACATCACCCTGCGGGTGGTGCGCGATATCTTTTCTCCAGAGGTGGAGCGGGTTGTAGTCGATGACCTGAAGACCTTCAATCGGGTGCAGCATTTTGTGGAGACCTTTGCCCCGCGCCTGAATGGCCGGGTGCAGCTTTCGGAAAGCCCTATCCCTCTCTTTGACGCCCATGGGGTCGAGATGGATGTCAACCGGGCGCTTGATAAAAAGATCTGGCTGCGCTGCGGCGGCTACATCATCATCGAAACCACCGAGGCCCTCACGGTTATCGACGTGAACACCGGCCGCTATGTCGGCAAAAGCGGGCTGGAGGAAACCATCTTCAAGACCAACATGGAGGCAGTCAAGGAGATCGCCTATCAACTGAGGCTGCGCAATATCGGCGGCATTATCATTGTTGATTTCATCGACATGGAGGAGGAAATCCACAGGGAGGAGGTTTTTTCCGCCTTCAAGGAGGCGGCCAAGAAGGACAAGAGCCGGATCAATATCCTCAGGGTTTCCGAGTTCGGCCTGGTGCAGATGACCCGCAAGCGCAACCGGGAGGACCTGCGGCACATGATGTGCGAGCCCTGCCTTTATTGCCACGGCGATGGCATGCTGAAGTCGGGGCGGACCATCTGTTATGAGATCTTCCGCAAGGTGGAGCGCGAGGCTAAAAAAGCCTTGGCGGATAATGTCGTTCTCAAGGTGCATCCGAGGGTGGCGGCCATGATGCTCAAGGAGGAGGCGGCGACCATTGACTACCTCCAGGGCTCCACGGGCAAGCAGATCATCATTGAGCCGGTCCGGGAGGTGCATATCGAAAAATACGAGATCCTCTGGGGCAGGGAATAATCGCTCGGGACGCAGGCTTGTGGTAGAGTGAGGCGGGGATCGGTTTTTGCGGGAATTGGGGATATTCTTGCTTGACAACTGAGCCCTGTATGGTATTAAGATCGGTTTCACGCACCAGGCGAGATTTGGCTTGTACAGTAGGTCGGCTCCGGCGGTTTTTTGCAGTATTTACGGCCATCGGGGTGCGGGTCAGAAAAAGAAGTATTGTTCACCGAGCCGGCTGGCATCAGCCGTTTATCTCTTGAAGAGTTCAGTTGTTGGAGGAATTATGTACGCAATCATTCGTACCGGCGGTAAACAGTATCAGGTTGCACCTGGCGAGCGCGTCCGGGTTGAGAAACTTGCCGGCAATATTGGTGATACCATTGAATTGTCCGATGTTCTCCTCATTGCCGATGGAGAAGAGGTCAAGATTGGCCAGCCCGTTCTTTCCGGGGCCAAGGTCATGGCTTGCATCGTGGAGCAGGACAAGGCCAAAAAGGTTCTGATCTTTAAAAAGAGACGCCGTAAGGCCTATCGCGTAAAAACCGGTCATCGTCAGCCGTTTACCTCTCTTGAGATCAAGGAGATTTCCGCCTAACAGGGCTGAAAACGGCTGTGGTTGTAGAAAGAAAACAACTGGTGCGTGTCTCGAACACCATCAGGATTGAAACATGAGGTGTTATTGTGGCACATAAGAAAGCGGGCGGTAGCTCAAAAAACGGTCGTGACAGTAATTCCCAACGGCGGGGCATCAAGAGATTCGGCGGACAGATCGTTCGGGCCGGCAATATCCTGGTCCGTCAGGTTGGCACTGTGATCCATCCGGGCAAGAATGTTGGCTGTGGGCGAGATTACACCCTGTTTGCCATGATCGACGGCGTGGTGAAATACGAAGAATTTGGCCGCAACAGAAAAAGGGTCAGCATCTATCCGGTTGAAGCCAACTAATTAGTCCGTGCCCGCTGCTGCGTTTTCCCTTGTAAGGTTGCCGCGGCAGCCTCCGGCAGCAATCTCTCACTGGCGGCGACGATGGCTTTTATCGATGAAGCAAAGTTCTTTGTCAAAGCCGGCGACGGCGGCAATGGATGCTTGAGTTTCCGGCGGGAAAAATTTGTTCCCAAAGGCGGCCCCGACGGGGGCGATGGCGGCGACGGGGGCTCGGTTACGATCGAAGCCTCCCGCAAGCTTGCCTCTCTTCTGGACTTTCGTTTTAAATCCCACTTTCTCGCGCAGAATGGCACCCCCGGCCGGGGCAAAAGGATGTATGGCCGCAAGGGGGAGGATTTTACCCTGTATGTGCCCCTGGGTTCCATCCTCAGGGACGCTGAAACCGGTGAGATCCTGGCCGAACTGCTGAATGATGGCGATCGTTTTCTCGCGGCCCGTGGCGGCGAGGGCGGCAAGGGCAATGTCCATTTCGCCTCGGCCCAGAACCGGGCGCCCCGCATCGCCACCAAGGGCAAAGAGGGCGAGGAGCGCTGGTTCCGCATCGAGCTGAAGCTCCTGGCGGACATCGGCCTCATCGGCCTGCCCAATGCCGGAAAATCCACCCTGCTTTCCAAGCTCTCCGCTGCCAACCCCAAGGTGGCGGACTATCCCTTCACCACCCTTGAGCCGCAGCTCGGCGTCATGCATTTGCCTGATGCCGACTCCTGCATCATTGCGGATATTCCTGGGTTGATCGAGGGAGCGCATACCGGTGCGGGGCTTGGCCACAAGTTTCTGCGCCATGTCGAACGCACCCAGATTCTCCTCCATGTCATTGACGCCTCAACCCCGGATGAGCAGCCCTTGCAGGAATACCGCACCCTGGAAAACGAGTTGCGCGTCTATAATGATGAGTTGATGGACCGGCAGCGCCTGGTGGTGCTCAATAAGATTGATCTGCTGGAAGACGAGCAACGGCTCGGTGCCTTGCAAGAGCTGTTTCTCAAAGCCGAGGGGATCAAGCCCCTTGCCATTTCCGCGCTTACCGGGCAAGGGCTCGCGCAGTTGCAGGAAGCATTGGGAGAGATGCTGGAATTACGAAAGGTGGAAGCGCAAGAAGCCCATCCTGCTGATGAAGATGACTCAGAGCTTGTCCGTAACTAATCTTTTCAGGGATCGCGCCTGATTTTGAGACGGATTTGGCCGGGACGATTGAGCAAAAACCACAGGCGTAGCAGCGCTACGGCGAGGATTTTGCGATTGAGGAGCGGTAAAAGACGGCCAAAAGCTGGATGCGAGCACCAAAGATTTATTTACGGATAAGTTCTAACCAAAAAAATGCGCCGCAACGCAGTAGATTGGTTTTTTTGCGACGCCATTAAGAGAGGCGTGATGACCACAGCGATGGAGCAT
The DNA here is from genome assembly GCA_041662645.1 of Desulfurivibrionaceae bacterium. Lineage (GTDB taxonomy): Bacteria > Desulfobacterota > Desulfobulbia > Desulfobulbales > Desulfurivibrionaceae > Thiovibrio. Next base: position 7,320 of record JBAZSA010000034.1, on the reverse strand, counting down.
GACGAAGACCTGGCCCTGCGCCGCCGTTTTCTGGACCGGGCCAAAAGGGTGGTGATCAAGGTGGGCAGCGCCGTGCTCACCACCGGGGAAGGGTTGAACCTGCCGGTGCTGGACAATCTGGCCAAGGAGATCTGCGCGCTTCGCAAGAGCGGGCGGCAGGTGATTCTGGTCAGTTCCGGCGCGGTTGCCGCTGGCCGCCGGAAGATGGGGCTTGGCGACCGGACCCTGACCCTGCGGGAAAAACAGGCTGCCGCCGCCATCGGCCAGAGCAGCCTGATGCGCTCCTACGAGAAGATCTTCGAGCAGTTGGGCCAGAAGGTGGCCCAGGTGCTGCTTACCCACGACGCCTTGTCCCACCGGGACCGGTATCTCAATGTCCGCAACACCCTTTTTACCCTGCTGGATTGGGGCCTGGTCCCCATCATCAACGAAAACGATACGGTTTCTGTCGAAGAGTTGCGCTTTGGCGACAACGACGCCTTGGGCGCCATGGTCACCAATCTCACCGAGGCGGATATCTTTGTTTGTCTCACCGATGTTTCCGGCCTGTTCTCCGCCAATCCCCTCACCAACCCGGAGGCCAAGCCGGTCCATACCGTGGCCAAGATCGACAGCACGGTGCAGGGCATGGTGGGCAAGGTGGTAAGCGGCGTGGGCACGGGCGGCATGGGCAGCAAGATTAAGGCCGCCAAGATGGTCTCGGCGCGGGGTGGGTGTTGTTTCATCGGGCCGGGCCGTGAGCCGGATACCATCTCCCGGCTCTTTGCCGGGGAGCTGATCGGCACCTTCTTTCTGCCCCAGAAGGAAAAATTGGCCAGCCGCAAGCACTGGATTGCCTACACCTTGCGGCCGCAAGGGGCTCTGGTTCTTGATGGCGGGGCGTGCAAGGCTGTGCTGCAAGGGGGGAAAAGCCTGCTCCCTTCGGGAATTATCGAGGTCCGGGGCAAGTTCGGCATCGGGGCGCCGGTCCATTGTCTGAACGAACAGGGCGAATCCCTGGCCGCCGGGCTGGTCAACTATACCTCCGGCGATATCGACAGGATCAAGGGCGTCAAGACCAGCCAGATCGAACAGGTGCTGGAGCGGTCCAAGGACAGCGACGAGGTTATCCACCGCGATAACTTGGTGATATTATAGCTTACAGCTATCAGCTGACCGCTGGAAGCTGTAAAGGAGCATGGGACATGTCCATTCAGGAAACTATCAAGCAGATGGCAGTGGCGGCCAAGAAGGCCTCCCGCAACATGGCTAATCTTTCCACCACGGCCAAGAACAACGCCCTGCTGAAGATGGCCGAGGCGCTTCTCGCCCAGAAGACCTATATCCAGCAGGAGAATGAAAAGGATCTGGTTGCGGGCCGCGCCAAGGGGCTGTCCGCGGCCATGCTCGACCGGCTGGCCCTCAGCGACAAGGTGATCGACAGCATGGTCGCAGGCTTGCGCGAGGTTGTGGCCCTGCCCGATCCGGTGGGAGAGATCGACGAGATGGTCAAGCGGCCCTCCGGCATCACCGTTGGCCGGATGCGTATTCCTCTCGGGGTGATCGGCATGATCTACGAGTCGCGGCCCAATGTGACCGTGGATGCGGCAGCGCTCTGCCTCAAGGCGGGCAACGCCATCCTCCTGCGGGGCGGCTCCGAGGCCATCCACTCCAACCTGGCCCTGGCCAAGGTGTTGCAGGAGGCCCTGGCTGCGGAGCGGATCGAGGCCGCGGCTGTGCAGGTGATCCCGATCACTGACCGCGAGGCGGTTACGGCCATGCTCGCCCTTGACGAGCAGATTGATCTGATCATTCCGCGCGGCGGTGAGGGGTTGATCCGTTTTGTGGCCGAGAACTCCCGCATCCCGGTGCTCAAGCATTACAAGGGCGTGTGCCATGTCTTTGTCGATGCGGATGCGGATATGGACATGGCCGTGAACATCGTGATGAACGGCAAGGTGCAGCGGCCCGGGGTGTGCAATGCCCTGGAGGCTCTGCTGGTGCATAAGGATATCGCTGCTGCATTCTTGCCCAAGGTCTGGGCAGAGTTGAAAAAGAGTGGGGTCGAGTTGCGGGGCTGTGCGCAAGCCAAGGCGATTCTGCCGGAGATCACCGCAGCCCTGCCCACGGATTTCGGCATGGAGTTTCTTGACCTGATCCTGGCGGTGCGGGTGGTGGATGATCTGGATGCGGCCATGGACCATATTGTTCAGTACGGCTCCCAGCACACCGAGGTCATCGTCACCAACAGCTACGCCAACGGCCAGCGGTTCCTCCGCGAGGTGGACGCCTCGGCGGTGATGATCAACGCCTCCACCCGGTTCACCGACGGCGGCCAGTTCGGTCTGGGCGCTGAGATCGGCATCAGCACCACCAAGCTGCACGCTTACGGCCCCATGGGACTCAAAGAGTTGACCACCAGGAAGTTCATCGTCTACGGAGACGGCCAGGTTCGCGCGTAAGCGGGATTCCGGAGGGCGCAGGGTTGAAACTTCCGCACAACCTCGGCAAACGGGTCGGCATCCTGGGCGGCACCTTTGACCCGGTGCATAACGGCCATCTGGCCATTGCCGAGGCGGTCCGGCAACCGCTGGCCCTTTCGTCCATCCTTTTTGTCCCTGCTTTTTTGCCGCCCCACAAGCCGACCTACGCCATCTCCGCCTTTGCCCACCGGGCCGCCATGCTGGAGCTGGCGGTCGCAGGCCACCCCGGTTTTTTCGTCTCCCGTCTGGAGGCGGAACGCGAGGGGGTATCCTACAGCATTGACACCCTGCGCACTCTCCGGCAGACCCTTGGCCAGGAAGTGCATCTGTTTTTCATTACCGGCATGGATGCCTTTGCGGAGATCCATACCTGGAAGGCCAGCCGGGAGCTACTTGATCATGCCTCTTTCGTGGTGGTCGGCCGGCCGGATCATTGCCAGCACCCCTGCGGACAGACCGTGGCAACGAATTTTCCCGGTTATGCCTTTGTCGAACCCCTTGGGAGCTGGCAGGGAGAGCCAGGTCAGGGCGCCATCCATCCCGTGGCCATGGCGCCGGTGCAAGTCTCTTCCACCGGAATCAGGGAGGCAATCCGGCAGGGCAGGTCAGTGCGGGATTTTGTCCCCACAGCGGTGGCGGAGTACATCGAAGCCCACGGACTGTACCGGTGACGCGCCTTTGTCATGTCGCGCCCTGGGCTGACCCGGCCTCGTCCTCTTCCGGCGTGGCTCTTGTCAGGGTGGTGAGGTAGCGTCCCCCTTTTTCAATCTGGTCGGCAATGCGCCGGACATCGCTCATCAGGTCGATGAGCGAGACCATCAGCCCCACGGGCAGCAGGTTTTTGGTCCCGGCCTTGAGCAGGCTTGATTTGAGATGGTGGTACATCTCCTCGGTTTGCCGGAACAACGCGGCACACTCCTCAGGCGTATAGTCTTTCCTGGCCACATCGGCCATCTCCAAGAGCTTCACCACATGTTGTTTGTACAACCCTATTTCCTGGGCCAGGGCCTCGTCTGTAACCGGTCGGCTCTGCTGCTGCATCTGGGCGACCCGCAGGGAGACATCGGCAACCTCCCGGTAATAACTGGTCACCCGCAGGGCGTTGGGGAGCACATGGTCAAGCTCTTCCGGCAGGCTACCGCGGCGGACCAGATTGATGAAGTTGCCCACCTCGATCTCCAGCTTGAGCAGGATGCGGCGGTCAGCGTCAAGCTGGAGGCCGGGGCCTGCCTCGCTGCTCATCGCGCCCTTGGCCATGCGGCGGGCGATGTTGCCGATCCGTTCGATCTCCTTGGCCAGGGCATGGAAGGCCAGCACCGGGGTGGCGGCGATGTTTTTGTCCAGATAGAGGGGGCGCGTCTCGTCCTCTTCGTGGGAGCGGAACCTCCCCTTGAGTTGTTTGACCAGGAGCCGGGTGAACGGCCAGATCAGGCAGACCCCCAGGATATTCACCGAGGTGTGGAACAGAGCCAAGAGGATGGTGGCGTTGGCTGGGAGGTGGAGAACCTCGGGAACGGCCAATAGGGCAGCGAGGAGAAAGGGCAGCAGGAGCAGGGCCACACCGCCGGTTATCAGATTGAAGATGACATGGGCCGCGGCAACCCGTTTGGCATTGGGGGTGGCGTCCAGCGCGGCCAGGGCTGCCGTCGAGGTCGAGCCGATGTTGGCGCCGATGACCATGGACGCGCCGGTGTCCAGCGAAATAAGGCCACCGGCTGCGGCCGTGAGGGTGATGACGATGGTGGCGCTTGATGACTGCATGATCACGGTGAGCAGAAGGCCTATGGCCAGAAAGGCGAGATGACTGCCTATGCCGCCGTGTAAGGCCATGAGCGGCATGTTGAGCCCGCTCCCGGCAAAGGTGGCTCGCAACAGGTCGATGCCGGTGAAAAAGACGCCGAAACCGGCCAGCGTTTCGCCCAGCGCTTCATAGCGGCGGTTGCCTCTGTTGAGCCGCAGGAGCATGCCAATGCCGATGAGCGGCAGGGCCACGAGTTTTACCGCGCCCTGGAAATCGATCAGGCTTACCAGCCAGCCGATCATGGTATGGCCGATATTGCTGCCGTACACGATGGTGATGGCCTGCATGAGATCCATGAGCCCGGCATTGACAAAGCCGATGGTGGCCACGGTCACCGCGCCGGAGGATTGCACCAGCGAGGTGATCAGGGCGCCGGAGAGGATGCCCCTGAGCGGGGTGGAGGTGGAGCGTTCCAGGATGGTGCGCAGGGTATTGCCCGCGGCAATCTTGAGGCCCTCGGTCATGAGCTGCATCCCGAGCAGGAAGAGGCCGATGCCCCCGATAAAACCGCCAAGGATGAAAAGATGCATGGTGCGGACTCCTTTTTGGGCCGGATGATGTTTTTCTTATAATACCTAGTGGCTGCGGGATAGGCAATTGCTTGATGATATTGAAAATATTTCCGGTGTGCCGGTTGGCGTAATCGTTAGAGAGTTTTTTCGTTGGAGAGCGGGGTTGGCTTTCTGTATGATGAAGAGAGACATCGTTAGCCATTGCGCTGCACGGTCACGGTTCATAAAAAAAGAGAGCGAGAGTCATGCACCAACAGCGAAGCAGCGGCGTCCTTCTGCATCTTACCTCCCTGCCAGGGCCTTTCGGTGTCGGAACCCTTGGCAAGTCCGCCTTTGAGTTCATCGATTTCCTTAGGGCCGCCGGGCAGACCCATTGGCAGATTCTGCCGTATGGCCCGGTGTGCGGCATATTTGATAATTCGCCCTACATGAGCCTGTCCGCCTTTGCTGGCAACCCTTTGCTCATCGATCCGGCGCAGCTTATGGGAGCAGGCCTTCTTCGCCGGCAGCAGGTGGACATCCCGTATGAATTTTCCGAATACCTGGTCGATTTTGCCGCTGTCCTAGCCTTCAACGAGAAAATCCTGGAGCTTGCTTTTTTGGAGTTTCGCCTGACCGGTGCCGGTGACTCTGCGGCCTTTGCGGCATTCTGCCGGACAATGGACTGGCTTGACGACTATGCCCTGTTCATGGCCTTGCGGGAAAAGTTTGCTTTAAGCCCCTGGTTTCTGTGGCCGGCAGACATTGCCCGCCGCAAGCCGGAGGCCCTTGCCCAGTGGCGTGAAGCCCTGGCGGACCGCATCTTGTTTCATAAATTCGTTCAGTTCTGTTTCTTTTCGCAATGGCATATTTTTTGGGATTACGCCCATAGCCATGGCGTAAGGATCATCGGCGATATCCCCATCTATGTCGCCTTGGACAGCGCCGATGTCTGGGCGCATCAGGAATGCTTTGTGCTTGATCCGAAAACCGGGCAGCCAACCCATGTGGCCGGTGTTCCTCCTGATTATTTCAGCAAAACCGGGCAGCGCTGGGGAAATCCGCTCTTCAAATGGTACGGTGACGGGGGGGGGATGAATGCACCACTGCTCGACTGGTGGGGCAAGCGGTTCCGTCATATCTGCCAGACGGTGGATGTCGTGCGCATCGATCATTTTCGCGGTTTTGAAGCATATTGGCAGATCCCGGCCTCGGAGAAGACCGCGGTCAACGGGAAATGGGTCAAAGCGCCGGGGATGGCATTTTTTGCCGAGATGAAAAAGCATCTGGGCGAGCTGCCGATTATTGCCGAGGATCTTGGGGTTGTCACCCCGGAGGTTGAGCTGCTCCGCGACACTTTTGGTTTCCCTGGCATGAAGGTGCTGCAGTTTGCCTTTGACTCGGACGAGCGCAACGCCTATCTGCCCCACAACTACAATACGGTGAATTGCGTGGCCTATACCGGCACCCATGATAACGATACAAGCCTGGGCTGGTATTTCAGCGATACGGTTTTGCAAGCCAGCAAGGTCAGGGCCTTGCGGTATGCCCACAGTCAGCCGGGCAGTTCCATTCATTGGGATTTTATCCGCATGGCCTATGGCTCGGTTGCCAATTTGGTCATTGTGCCGCTTCAAGATATTCTGGGGTTTGGCAGCGATTGCCGGATGAACATTCCCGGCACCTCGCAGGGGAATTGGCGGTGGCGCTGCGCAGCCAGATTTTTGAACGACGAGACAGCGCGGGCGTTGCGGGATGAGGTGCTCTTTTATAACAGATTGCCCGCCGCTCCTGTTGTGGCTTTTGAAACGGAGACGTAAGATGAAGGTTTTGGCCCTGAACGGGAGTCCGAGAAAAAAAGGCAATACCGAGACCTTGCTCCGCGCTGTTCTCAAGGGGGCGGAAGCGGCGGGGGGGGAGATCGAGCTGATCCGCCTCTATGATCTCCGTATCCAGCCCTGTATCGGCTGCGGCGGCTGTGATAAAACCGGGGAATGCGTGCTGGAAGACGACATGCAGGAATTGTATCCCAAAATTCTCGCCGCGCAGCGGGTGATCCTTGCCTCCCCCATCTATTTTTACGGAATCACCGCCCAGGCCAAGGGTTTTGTTGATCGTTGCCAGGCCCTGTGGAACAGAAAGCGGCTTTTAAGCGAGAAAGGCGAGTGGCGCAAGGACCCCACCCGCAAGGGCTTTCTGGTGGCTGTGTCCGCCACCCACGGGGAAAGGGTTTTTGAGGGCGCCATCCTCACTGCCAAGTATGCCTTTGACGCCATGGGCCTGGGCTACGGCGGGGAGTTTCTGGTAAAGGGCATGGATGGCCGCGGGGAAATGGCAAAGGATGAGGCCACCCTGGCCAGGGCTGAACAGGCCGGGAGAAAATTTATGGTTTGAAACAGGACGGTTGCGAGGTTTTCTTGCGGTTTGCAGAAAGGGGGCGCGGAATAAAAGGTTGACAAAACCCTTCCCATCATTTAGAAAATGGCGCACAGCATGGCCTCTTCGTCTAGTGGTCTAGGACGCTGGCCTCTCACGCCGGTAACACGGGTTCGAGTCCCGTAGAGGT